>JARKOL010000036.1 GCA_029975745.1 Myxococcota bacterium
AACCTGGCCGACACCGTGTGCACCAACTGCGGCCAGTGCGTGGCCGTGTGCCCGGTGGGCGCGCTGGTCGAGCACGACCACAGCTGGGAAGTGGTCGAGGCCCTGGCCGATCCCGAAAAGGTCGTCATCGTCCAGACCGCCCCGGCCGTGCGCGCCGCCCTGGGCGAGGACCTGGGCATCGCCCCGGGCACCTCGGTCACCGGCAAGATGGCCGCGGCGCTTCGTCGCCTGGGCTTCGACCACGTCTTCGACACCGACTTCGCCGCCGACCTGACCATCATGGAGGAAGGCTCGGAGTTCCTCGACCGCCTGACCCGGTTCCTGGGCGGCGACCAGACGGCCAAGCTGCCCATCCTCACCTCCTGCTGCCCGGGCTGGGTCAAGTTCTTCGAACACCAGTTCCCGGACATGCTCGACGTGCCGTCGACGGCCAAGTCGCCCCCGCAGATGTTCGGCGCCATCGCCAAGACCTACTACGCCGACATGCTGGGCATCCCCCGCGAAAAGCTGGTGGTGGTCTCGGTCATGCCCTGCCTGGCGAAAAAGTACGAGCGCGCCCGTCCCGAGTTCGCCGTGGACGGCAACCCGGACGTGGACATCGTCATCTCCACCCGTGAGCTGGCGCGCCTGATCAAGCGCATGAACATCGACTTCGCCGGACTTCCCGACGAGGACTTCGACGCGCCGCTCGGCGCGTCCACCGGCGCGGCCCCGATCTTCGGCGTCACCGGCGGCGTCATCGAGGCGGCGCTGCGCACCGCCTACGAGCTGGCCACCGGCGAGACCCTGACCAAGGTCGAGTTCGAGGACGTGCGCGGCATGGAAGGCGTCAAGCGCGCCGTGGTCAAGGTCGGCCCCCACGAGCTGGTCATCGGCATCGCCCATGGCCTGGGCAACGCCCGCAAGCTCCTTGAGCGCGTGCGCGCCGGCGAGACCTTCCACGCCATCGAGGTCATGGCCTGCCCCGGCGGCTGCATCGGCGGCGGCGGACAGCCCTACCACCACGGCGACATCGAGCTGCTCAAGCTCCGTACCAAGGTCCTGTACGACGAGGACGAGGGCAAGCCCCTGCGCAAGTCGCACCAGAACCCGTACATCATCGAACTCTACGAGAAGTTCCTGGGCAAGCCGCTGTCCGAGAAGTCGCACCACCTGCTGCACACCCACTACTTCAAACGCCAGCGCCTCTAAGAGAAGACCAGGAGAGGCGCTGCCTCTCCTGGACCTCTCCGCCGGGGGGGATTATCCCCCCCGGCCCCCCCTGATGGGGTTTTATAGACGACCGTTCATTGACTCCTCCTCCTTCCCCCTCGCCGCAGGCGACGGCCTTGTGGGGGCGGCATTCACGGGGGCGTCGGCTCGCGCAGCGAGG
>JARKOL010000077.1 GCA_029975745.1 Myxococcota bacterium
CAGAACCGCTTCTATCCGGCTGAAACGCGTACACCCTAGACCTCACGCCGAAATCAGCCTTTGACAACATCCTTGAAGCAGGTAGCATTGCTCCAGTTGGCGACTGTCACGTGATCCACGAGGGACCGGGTGAACGGTTACTCGTCTTCATCAACTGCGGCCCGGGCAACGATCCGATCATGAACAACTTCGGCAGCGAGATCAGTCCCGTGCTGCGCGACTTCGTGGCCCAGGGGGGGTCGATCTATGCGTCGGACTACGCATCGGTCTACGTCTACAAGACCTGGCCGGCGGCGTGGGTCGGCTCGTTCCCGCACGACTTCCCCGGCAGCACCGGGGCGCCTCGCAAGGTCACCGCGACGATTGTCGATTCGGAGCTGGCGGCGTACATGGGCAAGGCCACGGCCACCATCGAGTACCGTCTGGGGCCGTTGACGTCCATCGTGGGGACGCCCGGCGCCGGGACCCAGGTCCATCTGGAAGGGCCGAACTCGGCTTACGGGAACGCGGTCCAGCCGTTCATGATCTCGTTCCAACCGAACGGGATCGACGCGGGGCGCGTCATCTACACCAACTTCCACAACGAGGAACAGGCCCTGGATCCGGCCCAGTTGAGCGACATGGCCGAGGTTCTTCAGTACATCGTGTTCCTGATGTGACCTCCCCCCTGCGCGTGGCCCGGCGCAGAGTTTGCGCCGGCCGTGCGCGATCTGCACTGAATCAAGCCGTGGGCTTTCCGTCGTTCGATGCGTGAAACCAAGGATTCGCGGTGGACCGATCGCCCGGGGCAGGGCAAACTGCACTTCGGCACGCGCCGTGCATGTGCGGCGGGCGGCCCGCGGGAGGTGGTCATGGCAAGCGACAACGATGTAGGCGCCGTGCTGGAAAACGACGTCAAGGGACGCCGGCGCAAGCGCCTGCTCTGGGGGGCGGCGCTCGGTCTGGCGGTCGTCGTCACCGTGGGCGCGGTCCTGCTGGCGCGAAGGCAGGCGCCGGACCCCGCATCGGCATACCAGACCGCGGAGGCCGTTCGGGGCAGCCTGCGCGTCGTGGTGACCGCCACCGGGACGGTCGATGCCCGGAACAAGGTCGTGGTCGGCGCGGAGGTCTCGGGGCGCCTGATCGAGGTGCCGGTGGACTTCAACGATCGGGTGGAACCGGGCCAGGTGCTGGCGCGCATCGACCCGACGCCCTTCCAGCTGGAGGTCAGCCAGTCCCAGGCACGGATGCAGTCGGCGCGCGCCGCCCTGGCGACCGCTCGGGCCACCGAGGCCGAGGCGCGCCAGAACCTCCGGCGTTTCGAGTCGCTGGCGGCCGAGGGCCTGGTGTCGCGCCAGGATCTGGACAGTTTCCGCGCGGCGGCCGAGCGGGCGAAGGCATCGATCGCGTCCGCCCAGGCGGCAATCGCCGAGGCGGAGGCCGCGCAGCAGGCGTCGGCGACCCGGCTGGAAAAGACGACGATCCGGTCGCCCATCGCCGGGATTGTCCTGGATCGGAAGGTCGAGGTGGGCCAGACGGTGACCGCGGGCTTCCAGACGCCCGAACTGTTCAGCCTGGCGACGGACCTGGCCGAAATGGAACTGAATGCGGCCATCGACGAGGCGGACGTGGGCCGGATCCGCGAGGGCCAGGAGGCGACCTTCACGGTCGATGCGTATCCGGATCGCGTGTTCCAGTCGCATGTCGTCAGCGTGCGGAACGTGGCGGTGCTGACCCAGAACGTGGTGACCTACGAGGCCGTGCTGTCGGTGGACAACGACGATCGGGCGCTGCGGCCCGGGATGACGGCGACGGCGACGATCGTGACGGCGAAGGTCGAGGACGCGGTGCTGGTGCCGAACGCGGCCTTGCGGTTCAAGCCGCCGAAGCCCGAGGTGGCCGGACGCAAGGGGCCCGCGACCAACCCGTTCATGATGGGGCCGCCCCGGGGAATGCGCTGGGGCGGGGATCAGGGACGCGGCGAGTCGGGGGGACGGCAGCGGGCCGGCGCGCCCGGCGAGGTGTACCTTCTGGAGGGGGGCCAGCCGGTGGCGCGTCCGATCGTCCGCGGCGAGACCGACGGCGACCGGACGGTCGTGCTGGAGGGGAACCTCGAGCCGGGGATGCGGGTGATCACGGACCTGGCCCTGAAGGCGGGGGGCAAGTGATGGCGGCGCCATCGGCCACCGGACAGGTGCCGCTGATCCAGTTGGCGGGCCTGACGAAGCACTACGGCAAGGGCGAATCCCTGGTGCGTGCGCTGGACGGCATCGACCTGATCGTCCAGGACGGCGAGTTCGTGGCGGTGATGGGGGCCAGTGGGTCCGGCAAGTCCACGTGCATGAATCTGCTTGGGTTCCTGGACGCGCCGACCGGGGGACGACAGTTCTTCCGTGGGGTGGATGTCTCGACCCTGGACGGGGACCAGCGGGCGTTGTTGCGGCGCAACTTTATCGGGTTCGTCTTCCAGGGCTTCAATCTGCTGGCGCGTTCGACCGCCCGCGAGAACGTCGAGTTGCCGCTGGTCTACCGTCGGATGGCCGCGTCCGAGCGTCGCCACCTGTCGGCGAGGGCCCTGCAGCGGGTGGGGCTCTCGGACCGGGGACATCATCTGCCCAGTGAGCTGTCGGGCGGGCAGCAGCAGCGCGTCGCCATCGCCCGGGCCCTGGTCACGACGCCCTCCCTGCTGCTGGCGGACGAACCGACCGGCAACCTGGACTCGCGGACCAGCGCCGAGATCATGGACCTGCTGGTTCACCTGAACCGGGACGAGGGCATCACGATCGTGATGGTCACCCACGAGCCCGACATGGCCCGATATGCGCGTCGCGTCGTCGAGTTTCGCGACGGTCGCATCGTCTCGGACCATCCGGGCGAGGGAGCGCACTGATGTTCTGGAGCACGCTGCTGATGGCGCTGCAGGAGATCCGGCGCAACGCGCTGCGGTCGTTCCTGACGATGCTGGGCATGGTCATCGGCGTCGGCGCGGTGATCACGCTGGTTTCGGTCGGCCAGGGCACCACGGCCCAGGTGACGGCCGACATTGCCAAGATGGGCAAGAACCTGGTGATGGTGTTTCCCGGGTCGGGGCACCGGCGGTCGGGCACCGCGGCCTCGGCGCCCCCGTTCCGCAACGAGGACTCGGTGGCGCTGGCGGCGGTCCAGGGGGTCGAGGCCATCGCGCCGCTGGCGGCGGGCAACCTGCTGGTCGTGTACGGGAACAAGAACGAATCGACGCAGGTGATGGGCACGACCACCGCGTATCTGGGTATTCGCGAGTACGCGGTCGAGCAGGGGCGGATGTTCTCGGTTTCCGAGGAACATGCCGGTCGTCCGGTCTGCGTGATCGGCGCGACGACGCGCGAGGACCTGTTCGGTAGCCAGGACCCGATCGGGGAATCAATCCGGATCCAGCGCCTGTCCTGCCAGGTGATCGGGGTGCTGGCGTCGAAGGGGCAGTCCGCCGGCGGCCAGGACCAGGACAAGGTCGTCCTGATGCCGTTGCTGACCTTCCAGCGCAGGGTCGCGGGGACGCCCGATGTATCGTCGTTCTTCGTGACGGCGGCGGACGAGATTGACACCAGCCGGGTCATTTCGGGGATCGCGTCGGTGCTGCGCGAGCGGCGGCGCATCGCGTCCGGGGCCACGGATGACTTCACCGTGCGGGATACGGCCGAGATTGCCCAGGCGGTGACCGCGGCGACGTCCTCGATGACCGCGCTGCTGGGCGCCATTGCTGCCGTCAGCCTGATCGTCGGCGGCATCGGCATCATGAACATCATGCTGGTGTCCGTCACCGAGCGCACCCGCGAGATCGGCATTCGTATCGCCATCGGGGCGCTGGGGCGCGAGGTGATGCTGCAGTTCCTGGTCGAGTCGGTGGTGCTGTCGGTGCTGGGAGGGCTGATCGGCGTGCTGTTCGGCGTCCTGGGGGCGTACGGCGTTTCCCGGGGGCTCTCGATGCCGTTCGTCGTTTCGCCCGAAACGATCCTGCTGGCCTTCGTGGTGTCGGCGCTGATCGGGGTGGTGTTCGGGTACCTGCCGGCGCGCAAGGCCGCCCGGCTGGAGCCGATCGAGGCCCTGCGGCACGAGTGAACGGGGGGACGTGATGCGACGAGAGTCCATGTGGGCATGCGTGATCGCGGCCTGTGTGCTGGGGGCGGCCACCGGGTACGCCCAGGAGCGCTCGATGGCCCCGGCGGAAGCGGTCGCGCGGGCCATGGCGGCCAATCCGACCCTGGCGGCCGCGATGATCGAGGCGCGCCAGGCGGCCCAGGCGGTGCTTGCCGAGGAGGACTTGTACCCGTTCACGCTGCTGGTGGACACGAACTACTCCCGCCAGACCCGGCCCAGCCTGAGCCTGGCCGCGGGAGGGACCGCGACCTCGACCGGGGATGCGTTCGGGCTGTCGGCGGGCGTGTCCAAAGGCTTCGCGACCGGGACGAGACTGTCGCTGGACCTGACGGGGTCCATCGACCGCCAGAACCTGTCGGCCTCGGCCGCCGGTACCGCGGGGGGGCGTCTGGGACCGGGATACGGGATTGCGGGACGTCTGACCCTGACCCAGCCGCTGCTTCGCGGGTTCGGCACGGTCGTCGGGCAGGCCTCCCTGCGCCAGGCGCGACTGTCCCGCAGCGCGGCGCAGCTGCGGTCGGACCGGGTCGCCAGCGAGACGTTGCAGGCGGTTCTGGTGGCGTGGTGGGAACTGGCCTACGACACGACCGCGGTCCAGATCCGTCGCGATGCCGTGGCGTTGGCGCAGCGGCAGGTGGCCGAGGTCCAGGCGCGGATTGACCGCGGCACACTGGCCCCGGTGGAGATCCTGGCGTTCCAGACGTCCGTGGCGTCCCGCGCCGAGGAACTGGCCCAGGCCATCGACGCGCGGCGCCGGCAGGCGCTGGAACTGATGCGCCTGCTGGGGGCGCCGGGGGACACGGACGTGGTGGCCGACGAGTCGCTGGCCCGCGACACCCAACCGGAGGCCGCTCCGGATGTCGCCGAGTCGGTCGGCCAGGCCCTGGAGGCGTCCTATCGGGTTCGCGAACTGACCGTCCTGTCGGACCTGTCGCGAGATCAGGCGCGGATCGCCGGCGAGGCGCTGCGACCTCGCCTGGACCTCCAGGCCTGGGTGCAGGGCGAAGGGTTGGGCAACCGGGCTGTGGCTCCGGCGTTCGAGCAGTTCGGCAAGGCCGAGGCGGGGGGGGCGTTCGTCGGGCTGACCTTCGAGATGCCGCTGACCGACGGGCGACGGCGTGCCCAGCGGGCCCAGGCCGCGATGGCCGTCGAGATCGCCGAGGCGAACCTGCTGGCGGCGGCCCAGCAGGTCCGAACCGAGGTCGAGTCGCTGATCAGCCGACTGGGGGCGGCGGACGAACGGGTCACGCTGGCCCAGCGTACGGTTGCCCTGGCCGAGCAGCAGGTTCAGGCGACGCGCCGGCGCTACGAGATCGGCACCGCGATTGCGCTGGAGGTTGATCAGGCCGAGGACGCGCTGCGTCAGGCGCGCCTGCGGCTGGTGCGAGCCCGGGTGGATCGCGTCCAGGCGGACGTGCAGATCCAGCATGCCACCGGGCAGTTGCTGGCCCGTCACGCCGCCAGGTAAGCTGGCCCAAGTCCACCGCCATCGCCGCGATTCGGATGCCCGTTCGTCTTGTTGGCCCGGGGGCGGCGTGATACAACCCGGATCCCTTCGGTTGCGGAGGACCCGTTGGCGTCGCGGCTGCTGGCCTTCTTCAAGACCGGTCCCGATCGGCACCCCCCCGAGACCGATCCCCAGGTCGTGTCCCGCGAGTACGCCCGGCGCCGCCGATCGGTGTTCTGGTCCGTGACGCTGGGCTACGCGATGTTCTACGTGGCCCGGATCAATTTTTCGGTCGTCAAGAAGCCGCTGCTGGACGAAGGGATCCTTTCCGCGACCGAGATGGGCCTGATCGGGTCCGCGATGCTGGTCGTGTACGCGGTCGGCAAGCTGTTCAACGGGTTCCTGTCGGACCGGGCGAACATCCGGCGGTTCATGTCCATGGCCCTGCTGCTGGCGGCGGTGGTGAACCTGATCGTCGGCAGCGTCACCTGGTTCTGGGCCTTCCTGGTCCTGTGGGCCCTGAACGGCTGGTTCCAGTCGGTCGGATCCGCCCCCAGCGTGGTGTCGCTTTCGCAGTGGTTCTCGTCGCGCGAACTGGGCACGCGATACGGGATCTGGTCGATCAGCCACAGCATCGGCGAGGGGGCGACCTTCGCGATCACCGCGACGGTCGTGTCCGCCTTGGGGTGGCGCTGGGGCTTCTGGGGCCCCGGAATCCTTTGCACGGTCGCGGCATTCGTGCTGCTGCGCACGCTGGCCGACCGCCCCCAGTGCTATGGCCTGCCGTCCGTGGCCGACTTCCGGAATGATCATCCGGCGCCCCGTCCCCCCGACGCGGCGCCCGGGCGGACATCGCTGGTCCGGATGCAGCTGGAGATCCTGCGCAATCCCGCCATCTGGGCGCTGGGTCTGGCCGGCGCGACGATGTCGGCCACCCGCTACGGCATCAACAACTGGGGCATCCTGTATCTGCAGGAAGTCAAAGGGTATTCAATGACCCAGGCCGGGTCCATCCTGGCGGCGTACCCCGTCGCCGCGATGGCCGGGGCCGCGCTGTCGGGCATCGTTTCGGACCGGTTCTTCAATGCGCGTCGCAACGTGCCGGCCCTGGCGATGGGGCTGATGGTCACGATGACGCTGCTGTACCTGTGGCTTGTGCCCACGCGCAGCGTCTGGGTCGATGCGCTCGTGCTGGGGGTGTTCGGGTTCAACATGGGCGGCCTGCTGACGTACCTGGGGGGCCTGATGGCCGTGGACCTGTCGCCCAAGCGCGTGGCCGGCGCGGCCATGGGCGTGATCGGCGTCTTCGCCTACCTGGGCGCGGCCATCCAGGACACGGTCACCGGCTGGCTGGTCGATCGGGGGCGGGTGGTCGTCGAGGGCGTTTCACACTACGATTTCAATCCGGTCATGGGGTTCTGGGTCGGGTGTTCCGTGCTGTCGATCCTGCTGACGCTGACGGTGTGGCGGGCGCGTCCCCAGGAGTGAGGTCACCATGGCGAAGCGGACCGCGCACCATCATCACAAGGTCAGGAAGGCGTTTCGCCGTCAGTCGTCTCCGGGGGCCGAACCGGGCGTGATCCGGGTCGATCCCGAGGCGCCGCGCACCCATATCCGGGTGCTGTCGTTCGGCCCCGATGACCTGGAAGAATCCGAGGTTCGCGACGTCGAGGCGCTGGCGGCGATCGCCGGGCGTCGGCCCGTGACCTGGGTCGATGTCGAGGGGCTGGGGGACGCGGACACGCTGGCGCGCATCGGGACCCTGTTCGGACTGCATCCCCTGGCGATGGAGGACGTGGTCAACGTCCATCAGCGGCCCAAGGTCGAGTCCTACGGCGACCACCTGTTCATCGTCGCGCGGATGCTGTCCATCACCGACGGTCAGGTCGAGGGCGAGCAGGTCAGTGTGTTCCTGGGGCGCAACGTGGTGCTGACGTTCCAGGAGCGTCCCGGCGACTGCCTGGAACCCGTGCGCACGCGGATCCGTCGTGCCCAGTCGTCGATTCGGCGGCAGGGGGCCGATCACCTGGCCTACGCCGTACTGGATGCCCTGATTGACGGCTACTTCCCGGTGCTGGAGTCGCTGGGGGATCGGATGGAGGCGCTGGAGGAGGAGATCCTGCAAAGCCCCTCGACCGACGACGTCGCGGCGGTCCACCAGGTCAAGCGCGATCTGCTGGCGGTTCGTCGCGCCGCCTGGCCGTTGCGGGATGCCCTGAGCACGATGATCCGGGACCCGTCGGAACTGGTGCAGCCCGAAACCCGGGTGTTCCTGAGGGATTGCTACGATCACTGCGTCCAGGTGATCGACACGCTGGAAACGTTTCGCGAGATCGCGTCGGCCCTGATGGATGCGTACATGTCGGCCATCAGTCACCGGATGAACGAGGTGATGAAGGTTCTGACGCTGATCGCGACCATCTTCATTCCGCTGACGTTCGTGGCCGGTGTCTACGGGATGAACTTCGACACCGACTCGCCCTGGAACATGCCGGAGCTGAAGTGGCGCTACGGCTACGTGGCGTTCTGGGCGCTGATCGCGGTCACCACCTTGACGATGGTGCTGGTGTTCCGAAGCCGTGGCTGGATCGAGCGGCGCGCCATGAGTCGTCGTCGGTCCCGCCGGAATCCGGGGTGACTTTCCGCGGGACGGTGTGTGCTAGGAACCGCAGGGCCCCTGCCTGATCTCCCCGAGGGTCGTGCCCAGGTACTCGGAAACGCCCCCCAGCGCGTCGCAGTCCGTCTTGGACTTGATGATGTACTTGATGTCGTGACTCACCTTGCTGACGTCATCGTCGGTGGCCTGGCAACTGGCGGTGAAGTTCTCTTCGCAGACGTCGGCCATGTCGCGCTTGCACTCCGCAACCTCGGCGCTGGTGCCGCAGTCCAGCTTGCCGCCGTGGTCGCAGAATGCGTACAGCAGGCGCTTGCATTCGTCGCGCTTCGTCGAGCCGGAGTCGGTCTCGCAGCCGGTCATCAGCAGTCCGGCCATGCCCAGGGTTGCCAGGGACATCAGGATTCGGGTCTTCAAGCGGTCCTCCTTGGGTTGAAGGCGGGCGTCATGACGGCAGCCCGCAGCCTGGTTGATTCGGCCGCAGCATAGCACCGAACCGGACAGGCGGCACAACCGAAATCCGGGGGGACGACAAGTTCAGGGGGTGGGATCAGTTGGCGGGCGGCGTCCGGTCCTCGTCCCGCATCTGCATGGCGGCGCCCCAGCGTGCCAGCAGGAAGGTGATGATGGCCAGGCCGACGAACATCGCCAGGCCCAGGAACTGGCCCAGGAAGCCGTCGTACCAGGAGGCCGAGGAGTCCCGCAGGACCGTGGCGCCCGCATCGGTGGTCGCGACCTCGAACGACTTGCCCAGGCTGACGAAGCGGATCGCGTACGACGTCCAGTCCAGCCGCAGCACGGCCGAAACGATGCCGATGATGGCCGCGCCCGCCATCATTCCCGACGCGATCAGGGTGCCCTGGTTCGCGCGAGCCTCGCGCTCGCGGGTGGTGCGACCGCTGCGCGCCACCATCCACGCCGTGAAGCCGCCGGCCAGGACCGCGGCGTTGATGCCGATCGGCAGGTACATGCCCAGCGCGAACGCCAGGGTGGGGATGCCCACGAGGGTCACCAGGATGGAGATCAGCGCGCCCAGGCCGTACAGCAGGTAGGGCTGCTCGCCGCCGGTCATCAGGCCCTTGATCACGGCCGCAATCATGTTGGCCTGGGGCGCGGGCAGCACTTCCTCGTTCGACACCATCATGCCGTTCTTTTCGACCAGGAAGTGGAACGCCTGGTCCATGACCGGAATGACGAAGGCCACGACCAGGGCCGCGACGGCCAGGCCCAGGAACTTCCAGACCTGCTGCTTGCGGGGGGTCGCTCCGATCCAGTAGCCGACCTTGAAGTCCGAAATCAGCGCGCCGGAAACGGACAGCGCCGTGCAGACCGCCGTGCCGATGACCAGCGCGACGAAGATGCCCGTCTGGCCGGACAGACCGACGGCCATCATCACCAGCGACGACAGGATGACCGTGACCAGCGTCATGCCCGAAACGGGGTTGGTACCGACGATCGCGATGGCCTCGGCGGCGACCGGGGTGAACAGGAAGCACAGCAGGAACGCGATGACCATGCCGATCAGCGAGTACAGCAGGCTGGCGCCGACCCCGTAGTCCCCGGCGGTCAGGCAGACGACGAAGAACAGCAGGCCCATGGCCAGCGTGGCGCCCAGCTGGATCAGCAGGACGTTCGACGGCTTCATGTCCAGGTTGGTTCGGATGGACTCGGCGGCCGGCCCCTTGTGGCCGATGCCCTTGAAGCCCAGGACGACGGCGCCGGCGATGATCTTGCGCATCCGGATCAGGCCGATGACCCCGGCGGTCGCAATCGCGCCGATGGCGATCGGCTTGATGAACGCGCTGAAGATGGCCCCGGCGCCCATTTCGGAAACCATGTAGGAGTTGCCCGCGTAGACCAGGGGCTCGGACCCGCCGAAGATCAGGCCGACCAGCGGCACCATGATCATGTAGCCGACGACGGACCCGGCGAAGATGATCGCCGCGTATTTCAGGCCGATGATGTAGCCCAGGCCGAACAGTGCCGCGATGGCGTTGATCTTCAATTCGACCCGGATCCTGCCCAGCCAGTCACCCGCGGCGCCCAGCAGGGATGTCGTCGAGAGCCCCGGGTTCCAGGCGTGGACCGTTTCCGCCAGGAAGTCGTACGCGGCGCCCAGACCGAAGGACGTCAGCAGGATGCGGCCCGCGCCGCCCGCCGTCGATTCGCCCGAGACCAGGATCTCGTTGATGGCGGTGGCCTCGGGGAACGGCAGCTCGCCGTGGCGATCCGCGACGAAGTGCTTGCGCAGCGGGATGATCAGGACCACGCCCAGGGCGCCCCCCAGGAAGCAGGCCAGGAAGATCTGCCACCAGGTCGGCTGGATCGCGTTCAGGTACAGCGCGGGGATGACGAAGGCGACCCCCGCCGCGACAACGCCCGACGCCTGGCCGATCGACTGGATGATCACGTTTTCCAGGATCGCGGACTTCCGCGCGCGCATCCGGCCGAAGAAGATGGCCGCGACCGCGATCGGAATGGCGGCCTCGATGCCCGAACCGGCCCGAAGCGCGATGTACAGGCAGGCGGCCGAGAAGATGACGACCATCCCCAGCGCCATCAGGACCGACCAGCGAGTGACCTCGGGCATCCCTTGACCTGCGCCGACGATCGGGGAGTAGGTTTCGCCGGCTTCCAGCTTTCGGTACGCGTTGGCGGGCAGCAGTCGTCCTTTGTTCGGCGCTTCCATGGAGCCTCCTGTTGCGGGGTCCGCGACGTTGCGCCGATGGTAGTCCAGTTGGCGGGCCAAAGGGAAGGAAGAACGCGCGTGGCTTGGGGGATTCTAGGGTGCCGTGCGACTTGAGGCGTCATGGCCGTTCCGGGGGCCGCGGCGCTCGAAACGCGCCACCATTTCATGCATACCGTTGCAGGAGTAGGGTTTGGGAAGCACGTCGTCGAATCCGTGGCCGCCCGGATCGGACAGGACCGCTTCCTCGCCGTAGCCGCTGGACAGGACCGCGTAGAAGGGGGCGTGGGTCTGGCGCATGCGTCGGACCGCCTCGACCCCCCCGGTGCCTCCCGGCACGGTCAGATCCAGCACCACCAGGTCGAAGGGACGCTCCTCCCGCAGGGCGGCCTCGAACGCGTGGATCGCCTCGTCGCCATCCGGGGTTCCGACGACGTCCCAGCCCAGGGCCATCAACATCTCGCGCGCCACCGCCTCGACCTGGGGCTGATCGTCCATGACCAGGGCGCGCCGACCGGGTCGGGGAGGCTTGGGCACCAGGATGGCCATCTCGTCGGTGGGGCGCTTTGCCCGGGGCAGGTCGATCCGCACGCAGGTTCCGCGCCCGGGCTCGGACTCGATGCGGAGGTCGCCGCCGTGCCGCCGGACAATCGAGAACGCGGTGGCGAGGCCCAGGCCGGATCCCTCGGGCTTGGTCGAAAAGAACGGTTCGCAGACGCGGTGCAGCAGGTCGGCCGGGATTCCCGTGCCCTGGTCGGTCACCGTCAGGCGCACCATCGCGCGGTCCAGGGGCTTGCCGTCCAGACCGGGCGTTCCCGCGGGCACGTTCTGCGCCGCGATGGTCAGCGTGCCGCCGCCGGGCATGGCCTGGACCGCGTTCAGCGCCAGGTTGTGGACGACCTGGACGATCTGGGTGCCGTCGGCGTCGATCAACCACAGACCTTCGGGAACGCGAACGTCGGCGCGGACGCGGGAGCCCGATGTGGCGAACGCCGCGCTGTCATTCAGGATGGCTGGCAGGGCGATGGCCTTGCGAACGGGTGTGCCCCCCCGCGAGAAGGTCAGCAACTGGTGGGTCAGTCCCTGGGCGCGTTCGCAGGCTCGGGACGCCTCGGTCAGGCGCCGATCCGTGGCCGAGTCCGTGGTCACTTCGATGCGTGCCAGATCGATGTAGCCGCCGATCGCCGTCAGCAGATTGTTGAAGTCGTGCGCGATGCCGCCGGCCAGCACGCCGATGGACGCGATTCGTTCCGCCTTCAGGGCCTCGCGCATGGGCCGCTGGTCCTGGGCGATCGCGACGCAGCCGATCCCGTCGCCGAAGTCGTCCAGGATCGGGGCGAACATCAATGTCACCGGAATCGCGATGTCGTTGGAGATGCCCAGGGTGGCATCGATCCAGTCAAGGGCCTTGCCTGATTCCCGAGTCTGGGCGAGGGACTGGCGGATCGTGTCCTCGGGCGTGAACAGGTCCGCGATGGAGAGGCCGCGCAGGCGTTCCACGGGGCGGCCCATCAGCGCGCACGCCCGGGGATTCGCCTCGAGAACCCGATCGTTGTCGCCAATCACGAAGACCAGATCCTGGATTCCCGAAAGGATGGCATTCGAGGCCAGCGATGCCGAGGGGGCCATCATGCGGTGGCGGAAGATCGCGATCGCGTAGCCGGCCGCCCAGAAGATGCCGAATACGTGGTGGATCCGCGGCAGATCGGGGACCTGGGACAGCGGATGGAACAACTGGAACGCGGCAGCCGAGGCGACACCCAGGGCCCCGGAACCCAGCAGCCAGGCCGCCTGCCGGCGCTCGCGTCGCGTGCTGGCCTGCCGTCGCCACCAGCCGATCACCACCAGCGCGGCCACGACGTAGGCGAACAGCACCAGGCCCACGACGTTCCACAGCGCCGGCCTGGCGGAAAGGTCCCGGGCCCACCCGTAGGTGGTTCGAACCAGGAAGTCGGGGCCTGCATCCACGACCAGGCTGACCGCCATCCCCGCCAGGGCAGGAAGGCCCAGCAGGATGGAGCCCCACGCTGGCAGCGGTCGCTTCCGGGCCAGGCCCAGCGGCAGCAGCACGCACATCGGGGTGAACAGTCCCCAGGCGACGGATCCTGCGACGTACCAAGTCCAGGCCGTCGCGGCATCGGCCGCCTCGAACGCCATGGCCTGGCTTGCGCTGCACGTGGCCAGCAGCAGGGTCAGGACGAGAAACGCGCGACCGGGGCGTGTCGGGGGGCCGGACGCCAGAGGGTACACGGCGGAGCAATCCGCGCTGTTCGCAGGTGAAGTCCTGACGGGCTCGCGCGGGCGTTCGGCGAGGGAGTTCACCCCAGGATTCGGGGCATCAGGTCACGTAACTGCTTGATCTCCCGAGACAGCCTTCTTGGCAGGCACAAGAA
>JARKOL010000079.1 GCA_029975745.1 Myxococcota bacterium
AGGCGCTTGGTGATCTCGTACTCGAAGGTCTCGGGATCCAGCGCCAGCGGCAGCACCTCGACGTGGTCCTGGTACTGGAACGTCGCCCCCAGGGCGTACTTGCGAAACTCCAGGCGCCCGCCCTCGAGCTCGGCCTCCTTGCCGGTGAACAGTTCCAGCCGGGCGTCCCGGGCCCTGTCCTCCAGCGACATGGCATCGTCACGCTGGGGGCGCACCCGCACGACCGTCATCCGTCCGCCCGATTGCATCTCGTATTCCGACAGGCGATCCAGGAACTCGCGAGCGACGCCCCGGATGTCCCGCTTGCGGCCCCACGGGTCCGAGATGCTGTTCGGCAGGCCTTCCGAAACGAACACCCGGACCTCGACGCCGTCCAGCATCCGGGCGGTCTCGCGGCTGACGTCCGACAGCCGATAGCGCTGCGTGTCGGTCAGGTCCAGTCGCAGCGGCACCCACTGGCCCAGGACGTTCACCAGCACCAGGATTCCCAGGACCAGTCCGACCGTCAGCGCCGCGTTCCTGCGCGCGATGCGTCCGCTCTTCGTCGCCATGTCATGCCCCCTTCCACTTGCGGGACTCGAGCGACCAGGTCGTCAGCGTGATGGCGCCAATGACGATCGACCCGAAGAACACCAGATCCCGCAGGTCGATGACCCCGCGTGCGATCGACTTGAAATGGTGATTGAACGACAGCAGCTCGAACACCGGCAGCGCGTGAAGCCCCAGGGCCTCGGGCACCCGGTCGATGAAGGTGAACGCGGTGCAGATCACGATCGCCACCAGGAAGGCAACGACCTGGCTGGAGGTCCACGACGAGGCCAGCAGGCCCAGCGACAGGTAGGCGGAGCCGACCAGCAGCACCCCCAGGTAGCCCCCGACCAGCGGGCCGATGTCCGGCCGACCCAGCGACATCACCAGGATCGGGTAGCCCAGCGTCAGGGCCAGCGCGACCAGCAGGAAACCGATGGCCCCCGACAGCTTGCCCAGGACCACCTCGGTTTCGGTGACCGGCATCGTCAGCAGCAGTTCCAGGGTGCCCAGCTTGCGCTCTTCGGCCAGCAGGCGCATCGAGATGGCCGGCAGCAGGATGGCGAACAGGAAGACCATCCACTCGAACAGCGGTCGAAGATCGGCCGCCCGCCCATCGAAGAACGCGTCCTTGGGCAGCAGGAACGGGATCTCGAAGAAGAACGTCACCCCCAGCAGCGCCAGGAACAGCGCGATCGCGATGTAGGCGGTCGGTGACCCGAAGTACGCGAAGAACTCGCGCCGCGCGATGGCAAGGATGTTTCGCATCGGTTCCCCTCCCTAGGACAGCGTCAGGCGCTGGAAGATGGCCTCGAGATCCTGGCGCTCGCGCCGCAGTTCCAGCAGCGTCCATCCCGCCTGCACGACGCCGCGGAACAGGTCGGGGCGCAGGTCGGTGTTACCGGCCCCTTCGATGCGCCACTCGGCGGTGCCGTCGAGGGCGTGCTCCAGGGGGGTCACGTGCGTCACGCCCGGGATGCGGGCCAGCAGTTCCGTGCCGGAAGCGGTGTCGCCGCCGACCTGAACGGACAGGCGGAAGGTGTTGCTGCCCCCGTGCTGCTGCTGGATTTCGTCCGGCGTGCCGTCCGCGACCAGGCGGCCCCGATGGATCAGCAGGATCCGGTTGCAGGTGGCCGTGACCTCGGGCAGGTTGTGGGTGGACAGAATGACGGTGCGGTCCTGGCCCAGCTCCTTGATCACCTCGCGGATCTCCACGATCTGGTTGGGATCCAGGCCGGACGTCGGTTCGTCCAGGATCAGGATCTCGGGGTTGTGGACCATCGCCTGGGCCAGGCCGACCCGCTGCCTGAAGCCCTTCGACAGGGTGCCGATGTCCTGGTCCAGTACCGGCACGATGCCGACGGTCCGGGCGACCTGTTCGATTCGCTCGTCGATGCGACCGGGCTCGACGCCGCGGATGCGCGCCACGAAGCGCAGGTAGTCCCGCGTGCGCATGTCCTGGTGGACCGGAGCGTTTTCGGGCAGGTAGCCGATGCGCTTGCGGACCTCGACCCCATGCTCGACGATGTCCTGGCCATCGATGCGCACCTCGCCGGACGTGGCCGCGATGAAGCCCGTCAGGATCTTCATGCACGTCGTCTTGCCGGCGCCGTTGGGCCCCAGCAGGCCCACGACCTGTCCCCGTTCAATCGTGAACGAGACGTCCGAAAGGGCCCGGATGGGGCCGTAGTCCCGGACCAGATTGCTGACCGCGATCATGCCGACTCCTGGTTGGTCCAAAGCGCCGGCAGCAACACCGGCGCGCGATAATTATTCCAGGTGTCCCGGAGGGTCAAGTCGGGGGCTTCCGGCCCATGGGTTCCGGCGGGACGGTCAGCCGCCAATGCGCCCCCGTACCATGCGAAACAGGATTCGGGCGCCATCGTAGAACGAGCGGAAGCCCGAGCGGCCGGCCGTTCGGGGGGCGCGCGTGACCCCGACCTCCACCGTTCGTCCGCCGCCGCGGACCACCTGGCAGGTCAGATCGGCCTCGATCTCGTACCGGACGGCCGTCAGCTCCGCCACCCGCAAGGCCGAGCGCCGGACCGCGCGAAAGCCCGCCTGGGTGTCGGTCAACGCGGTGCCGTACAGTACGTTGAAGGCCGTCGTCAGCAGCCGGTTGCCCAGGTGGTGCAGGGGAGTGACCGAGCCCTCCAGAAAGGTGCCCCTGAACCGCGAACCGATCACCATGGCGACGTCGGGTGTCAGGGCGCCCAGCAGCATCGGGATCTCGGCCGCATCGTCCTGGCCGTCGGCGTCGATGAACATCAGGATGTCGCCGGTGGCCTCGCGGATTCCGGCGCGCAGGGCCGCGCCCTTGCCCCGGTTCGTTTCCATCCGCAGGACGCGAGCGCCGCTTCGGGCCGCCACGTCGGCCGTGTCGTCCGTCGAGCCGTCATCGACCACGATCACCTCGCGCAGGTTCGGGGTGTGTTCGCGGATGCCGGCCAGGACGCTTCCGATCGAGGCGCCCTCGTTGAATGCCGCGATGACGAACGAGACGGACGGGACCGGCGGCGGCGTGGGATCGTGTGTTCGCGGGGAGGCGGCCAAGGGGTGCTCCATCGTGGGCGAGAGTCCGGGAACGGGGGCGAAACTACAGGACCGATCCCCGGATGTCAACGCCGCGACAGGTCGCCGCGACAGGCCGCCGGGACACGCCGTGACACGTAGGGATGGTCAACGGAATCCGGCGCCCAGGCGGCGGCAGGGGCTACGTCCTGGCCGTGGCCACCGTGACGGCCTGGACGCACCCCGCGCCGGCACGATGCAGCGCCGCGGCACACGATGCCAGCGTGGCCCCGGTGGTGACGACGTCATCCACCAGCAGGACGCGACAGCCGGCCGGAAGCGTTCGTGCGACCCGGAACGCGGCGGCCGCGCGAGCCCAGCGGTGACTCGGGTCCAGGTTTCGCTGGCTGCCCGATGCGTCGCGTCGGGCCAGCGCGTCGTGTCGGACGGGCAGCGACAGCAGGTGCCCGGCGGCATCCGCCAGCAGGCCCGCGGGATTGTATCCGCGTCCCAGGTGGCGCCGGCGGGCGCTGGGCACCGGGACGATGCAGTCGAACGGACCCAGGCCGGCACGGACCGTGACGGCCGCCGCCAGCCGGCCCAACGGGCGCGCCAGCGGAAATGCCCGGCCGTACTTCAGCCGCAGTACCAGATCGGGCACAAGTCCTCGATAGGCGAAGACCGACACGACCCGAAGGGGCGACATCGCGTCGAGGGACGGATCGCGGGGCTCGGGGCTCGTGACCAGGACGGTATCCTCCTCGCACGGGATCACGGTGGTGGCGCAGGCCTCGCAGATCGGCAGAACCAGGGGTTCCGTGGGC
Organism: Myxococcota bacterium; assembly: GCA_029975745.1. GTDB lineage: Bacteria > Myxococcota_A > UBA9042 > DTJE01 > DTJE01 > DUVQ01. The sequence goes on from JARKOL010000079.1 coordinate 3,864, forward strand.
AGCGGGCCCGAACAGCCCGCGCAGCGTCGTGGCAGCAGGGACTCCAGCAGCAGGGAGGCGGACGTCCGCAGGTGTTCCCGCACCAGGGATGGGATGCGCCGGATGGCCAGGGAAATCGCCGGAGGGACGCAGTCTAGAAGGAGGGTTCGGCTTCCATCCGGGCGAAGTCCTGGACCCAGGCCGGCTCCTCGACCGCCACGACCGCGGCGTCCGCCCACAGCCGGTCCAGGTCGTAGTAGTCGCGGTTCCCCTTCTCGAACACGTGGACGACCACGTTGCCGAAGTCCAGCAGGATCCACGTCGCCGTCTTGCGCCCCTCGATCCCGGCGGGCGCCGCTCCCTGAGCCTTCAATTCCGCCTCGATCGCATCCGCGATCGCCGCGACCTGACGCTCGGATCGTCCGGTCAGAATCACGAACAGGTCGGTGTAGTCCACCAGTTTCCGGACATCGTAGATCCGGGTCTGGTAGGCGTTCTTCGACCAGGCCGCCTCGACGATCGCCATCGCCAGCTTCTGGGGATCCTGCAGCGATTCGGGCAGACGCGGGGGCTTCCGGTTCGGCACCGACGGGTGCCAGGTGGGGTGGTCGTCCATGGACCTCTTGCCAGTCGTTCGGATTCACGCGTCCGGCTCCGGAGAACGTTCGTCCGGGCCTCCGCGGTTGCCATTCTATGCGGGGCGATGTCCCGGGTCAAATCCGCGGCCCGATCCCACAGCCTATCGGCCGGCGCCCCCTTGTCGTTTCAGAGCGTCCCGTCATCGGGCGATGTGGTGGCGTCGGTGGGGGTGTTCGGCGGCGCGTCGGACTGGTTGCAGAACGGCGCGTACGACTTGTCCGGGGAGTCGGGCTTCGGGAAGTCCAGCACGCAGACGTAGCCTTCACGACAGAACGCGAAGGCGCCGCATCGTTGCATGCAGTAGCGTGTCTGGTTTCCGAAATCGACGCACACCGCCTCGGAGGGGCAGTCGTAGCGGTCGCAGGCGGACTGCGTGCAGTAGCCGCCCGGCTGGGAACGGTCGCAGATTCGTCCGCTGCCGCAGTCGGCGTTGGTCGTACACGAGTCGCCGACCTGCGAGGCGCAGCCGGTCGCGACCAGGGCGATCAGAACGGGCAGGAAGAGTCGGTTCATGAAGCAGGGTCCTCGCTTGTCCGGTCCGCGGGGGCGTCGCCGGACGGTTCGTGGGAAAGCAGAACGGCGGCCGGCATCGGGTCGTCCGCCGCATTCGTCGGGTTGGTCGGTTCCAGCGGATCCGTCAAGGCCGCGCGGATGCGCTCCAGCCTGGCGGCCAGCAGGTCCGCCTGTCGGCGCGCCTCCGCCTCGGCGTCCTTCAGTGCGGTGAAGTCCCGCTTCATGCGCACCATCTCGCCGATCTGGGCGGCCTGGGCCTGGTTCGCGGCGTCCAGTCCTCCGATCCGGGTTTCGAGTTCCCGATTCGTCGATTCCAGCGTGGACACCTGGCCTCGCAGTCGCTCCAGCTCCTCGGAGGCCGACTGGTGCTGCGCCAGCTCCTTCGCCAGAAGCTCCGCGCGTGCGGCCGCCTCGTGAAGGGCCGGCAACCCGGCCTGGAGCCGCGCCAGCTCGGCGGCCTTCTCGGTCAGTTCCGCCAGGCGCTCCTCGCAGCGATCGCGCGCCTCGTCGGTGGCGGCCTTCTCGGCCTGGGTGGCGGCGAGGCTGTCCTTGTAGCCCGCCTCCAGTCGCTCGAAGAACTGGGTGGTCTGCTCGAGGTCGGACCGCACCCGGGACTCCCGCGCCGCCAGATCGTCGCGTTCCTCCTCGAGCGCCGCGATCCGCGCACGCAGCGGCTCGATCTCGTTGCCGAACGATTGGGCGGACTCGAGCTTCCCGGCCAGGGCGTCCCGCTCCTCCTCCAGGGCAACGAGTCGTTCCTCCAGCGCTTCGGCCGTTGCCTGGAAGGCCCGCGCGGCGTCGAGTTCGCGTTCCAGCCGCGTGTTCTCCTCGCGCAGGGCGGCCAGTTCGCCGTCGCGCCGGGCTGCCTCGGCATCGCGTTCGGCGAGGTCCGCGGCATGCTGCTGGCGCTCCTGGGCCAGTTCCAGGACCAGCGCCTCGATCCGTGCCGTCAGGGCCGGGTCCGGGAACAACGGAGGAGGCACCGGGGACGCCTCGTCCATGATCGGCAGCATCACTCCCGGGATCGCCTCGTTCTCGGCGAACTCCGTGACGGTCGCGGGGGCTTTCGGCGCGGCCTTCGGGACCAGGCGGTCGAGCGCATCGGCCAGCGCGTCATCGGCGAAGGGCTTGCGCACGTACTCGTCGGCCCGCGTCGGCAGTCGCCGGTGCTTGTCGATCACGTCCGGACCCGCCTTGGCCGTCGTCAGGATCAGTGGGACGTCCTTGAAGGCGGGTTCCTTGCGAAACTTGTGGCAGATGTTGAAGCCGTTGCGCACGTCGGCGGACAGCACGATCGCCGCGGGCGGCACATCGATGGCTTGCGAGGCCTCCTCGAACGACTCGATCGGGACGGACACCATCCCCAGGGGGGCCAGAATGTCCGCAATCCGGGCGCGATCCTCCGGAACGTCCTCGAGGACGAGCACCCGGGGGGCGGCGGTCCGGACGGCGATGTCGGCGGCGCTACTCACGGGAGCCTCCACCCGGGAAACGGCTGCCCGTTTCCCTGGACATCAACGGGACGATCGACTCGCGACCGCGCCCACCACCAGGTATCCGGTTCCCAGGACGAAGTGAAGCTCGGGGAACCGCTGCAGGAATGCCAGCACCAGCAGCAGCAGAAGGACCGCGCCGGCCAGCAGGGACCGCACGCGCCCCGCGGGCTTGCGGAGTTTCGGGATCCGGATGCCGCCGAGCATCAGGGCCGCCAGGGCGATCGCCACCGACGGCAGCACCAGCGCGGGGCTGATGCCCAGTCCCAGGTCGATCATGCTGAGGTACAGGGTGGCGTACAGGCCGGCCGCGAACGTCGTCGGTACGCCGTGGAAGTACCGGGTGTCCTCGGCGCCGTTCAGGTTGAATCGGGCCAGTCGCAGGGATGCGGCGATGGGCAGCGATACGGCGGCGAAACCGGCCCAGACCGCGATCATCGGCTCCGGATGGGTGGCGCTGATCACGAACCAGGTCAGGGCGCCCGGGGCGATGCCGAACGCCGCGAAATCCGAGAACGAGTCCATCTGCATCCCGAAGTCGCTTCCACCGCCGAGCAGTCGCGCCAGACTGCCGTCGGCCTTGTCGAGAATGGCCGAGTACACGATCAACCAGGCGGCCATCTCGAAGCGGCCCATCGACGAGAGCACGATGGACACCAGCCCCAGAACCATGCTGGCGCATGTCACGAGACTGGGCAGAACTGCGCGTGCGGAAGAGCGTTCCATCGCGGGTATTCTAGGGGCGACCTCGCTGCCCCGTCAACCGTGTGAACGCCGCCTTTTCAGAAGCTTTCGGAGGGTTCGCGCCGCGCGAATCGAAGCGCCTCGATGGTGCTGGTCGGGTCGGCCCGGCCGGTCCCCGCCAGGTCGAAGGCGGGGCCATGGTCCGGCGAGCAGCGCGTTCGGGGCAGGCCCAGCGTGATGTTGACGGCGTCCGTGAAGTGGATCAGCTTCAGGGGCCCCAGGCCCTGGTCATGGTACATCGCCACCAGGGCATCATAATCGCCGCGTGCGGCTCGGAAGAACGCGGTGTCGGCGGGGAGCGGGTCCGACACGTCGTGGCCCGACGCCCGAAGCGTCGCGATGGCCGGCGCGATCACGCGGGATTCCTCGTCGCCGAAGCGACCGCCGTCCCCGGCGTGGGGGTTCAGGCCCAGCACGCCGATGCGCGGACGAGGCACCCCCAGGACGTGATCCAGGAATGCCGCGGTCAGTTCGGCGGCATCGAGGATGGCCTGGCCGGTCAGCGCCCTCGGCAGATCGCGGATCGCGACGTGGGTCGTGGCCAGGGTGACGCGCAGGCGCGGGCCCGCCAGCATCATCGCGAAGCGACGGACGCCACACGCCTGGGCCACGTACTCGGTCTGGCCCGGGTGGGGCAGCCCGGCCTCGGCCAGGGCCGTCTTGGAGATCGGGCCGGTGACCAGCGACGCGATCGCGCCGACGGCCAGATCCCTGGAAGCCGCCGCCAGCGCCGCCACCGAGGCGGCTCCCGAGGCTGCCGTGTAGTGTCCGACGGCGATGCCTGCCAGGTCGGGGGTCGTCGGGATCGCCTGGCTTCCCGGGTGCCGCGCGGCCATGTCCTCGACCAGCGGCCCGGGACCGTACAGGCGGATCGATTCCCCCCGGGCCATGTCCAGCGCCCGGTCGATCACCTCGGGGCCGACGCCGGCGGGATCGCCCAGCGTCACGCCGATCGGGGGTCGCGTGTTCATGGCGCGACTCCGGGGGTGTCCACGCACAGGGGCTCGACGGGCGGATAGTGATGGTGGGCGGTCCTGGCGCCCTCGGGGTCAAGCCGGTACACGGAAAGGCCCGGGGGCACCAGCTCGCTGCCCGGGCCAATCGTCACCGAGTGCGGGGCTCCGGTCCGATTGGAAACGGCCCACCAGTCGTCGCCGGCGTCCCGGATTCGCACGGCCGCCACGCCGGGTGCCGGGCGCCAGGCGGACACGTCCGGCGCGTCGGTGCCGTCCGGATGGGGGGCCAGGGCGGTCAGGAAGCCGGCCGCGGGTCCCATCGTCGCCTGAAGCCCCAGTTGCGTGTTCCAGCCCCAGCTTCCCCACTGGATGGCGTACTCCTGGAGTCCCGTCGAGACCGCGAGGGCTCCGCCCGTCGCCGCCGTCCGCAGTACCAGGCGGGCCGGGCCGCGTCGCCAGTCCGCGCCGTCGGTGCCCGTCGTGATGGCCGAGTCGGGCACGTCGCCCCCCGCCATTGCGTTGATCAGCATCCGGTAGGCCCGCTCGGCGCCCCCGTCCGATTCCATGGCATCCTCGACCACGAGGAACCGGCCGTCCAGGCGCACGATCCGCCGGCGCAGGTCGGTCTTTTCGTACCGTGTCGCGACCGAGACGCGCGTCGTGTCGCCCTCATGCACCATCGGGGTCAGGAACGCGTCGGTGCCGACGTTCAATCCCTGCTGCGCCATCGCCGAAAACGGCGCGCCCTTGCCGTCGATCAGGATGGTGTTGTGGTCCTCGGGACGGTACACCAGATGATGGTTCGCCCAGTTGATGTACCCGGGATCGCCGATCAGTTCCTGGCCGTGGGCCCACAGCAGGAACGACAACTCGTCGGGGTGCTCGTGGCCCAGGCCGTTGATCCGCATCGCCCCGTGCTCTCCCTGCAGCACCAGGTACGTCGCGTCGGGTTCCCACGACGTTCGCAGGATCGCGAAGCCGGCCTGGCACGCCGTGTCCTCCAGGGGCAGTCCCGGATCGACGGGCCGGGGCGTTCCGTCGTACAGCGCCAGGGAAAGGGCCTCCATGCGGTCGGCGTGGAGCCCGGTGCCCTCCCGCAGCCACTGCCACAGGAAACCGGGTTCGTCGAAAAGCCAGGCGACCACCGCGCCATGCAGCACGGCCGGGTTCGCGTCGTCGGTCGCGTTCATGCGTCCGTCGGGCCGCGTGGACCACAGGGCCCGGCGGAACACCGCCCGAGGCACGTCCTGATCCGGGATGTCGGCCAGCGTCACCATGGTGCCGGCCTTCGTGCTGCCGGTCTGGAGCAGCGGATCGGCGTAGTACGGCAGGACCCTGCCGTTCGCCCATCGGTGATAGGCGACCCAGAACGGCAGGAAGCTGTTGGCGCCATAGACCAGGTAGTTCCAGCCCTCGGCGAATCCGCCGTCCGCGTTGCCCTGGAAGTCGTTCATCAGACAGTCCAGGCCGGTCATGGCCTCGTGCAGGTCGCGCACGGCGGTGGGCCGGTCGTTCAGCGCCATCGCGCACAAGCCCAGGGCCCCGAACACCTTCATCACGTGGTTGTTGCGCGCGAATGCCAGCATCCACAGCAGGTTGCCCTCGCGGCACACGGTCCGGAAATCGTCCAGGCGCGCGGCCAGTCGTGTTCCCGCGGCCTGAAGCGCCTGGGCGTCCGCCAGCGGGTTTCCGGCCAGCCAGTCCCACGCCGCGCACATCGAGACCAGCGCCTCGGATTCGTGCAGGTCGTAGCCGGAGCCGGTTTCCAGTTCGTGCGGCGACGGGTACGGTGCGGCCAGTCCCGCCAGCGCCTTGGCCGTCAGGTCGGCATCCTGCTCGACCAGGCCCACGAAGGCCGCCGCCTCGATGATGGCCCCCTGGGTCGAGGACACGGACAGCGAGAATTCGTCCTCGGGGTGCTGGGGCAGCGCCTGGGCCGCCCGGTTCCGGATCCGCTGGGCCAGGGTCCGGTGCGGGCCCTCGGTCGCCGCCATGCGGGCCGCCAGCACGGGCAGCGCCTGGGCGTCGAAGAACAGGCGCGGGTGGACTTTGGCAAGCTCGGGCTCCCAGGCCGGGGCATCGGTCGGGTCGAACGTGTCGATCGGCGCGTCGGCATCCGTTCGGGCGTCCAGGTCGATGGCGTCCAGGTCGCCGGCGTCCTCGGCATCCGCGGGGACGTCCCCGGCGTCGGCCCCGTCCGGTTCCGCGTCGAACACGTCGTCGGCGTGCGCGTCCAGGGCATCCTCGCCGGGATCCTCGATGCCCCCCGGGTCCTGGCCCCCATCATCCGTTGTCGCCGCGTCGATGCCGGGGACGTCGTCCATCGGCAGCAGGTCGCCCGAATCGCCGGGGCCGCCGCCGCAGGCCGGGACAAGCACAAGAATCGGGATCATCAGAAGGAACGAAGTCGATCGCATCGGGCATGCTCCAGCCGCATCGTGCCAGCGCCATTGTACCCGTCCCGGCCCCGCCCCGTGGGCCAAAAGGCGACCCCGTTTGACCATCGGTCGGGGCGGCCCTAACATCGGACGCGGACCTCGTGAGTCCGGGAGGCATGTTGTCCGGAACGCTGCTGGAACGAATCGCCGAGGGCCCCGTGTGCTTCGACGGGGCGATGGGCACGCTGCTCTACAGTCGCGGCATCTTCATCAACCGCAACTTCGATGAGCTGAACCTGACCCGGCCGGACATGGTCGAAAAGGTGCATGCGGACTACCTGGCGGCCGGGGCCATGGTTCTGACGACCAACACGTTCGGGGCGAACCCGGTCAAGTTGTCGCGACACGGCCTGGGCGAGCAGATCGACGCGATCAACCGTGCCGGCGTGCGGCTGGCCCGGGCGGTGTCCGGCGGCCAGGCCCTGGTGGCCGGGTCGATCGGACCGACCGGACTGATTCCCGACGAATCCGACCCCGCGATGATGGAGCGCATCCGCGCGGCGTTCGCCGAGCAGGCCGATGCCCTGATGGCCGAGGGCGTCGATGCGCTGGTGCTCGAGACCTTCCGGCACCCGGCCGAGATGGCCGCGGCGCTGGAGGCGGTCCGGCCCCTGGCGCGCGTCCCGATCGTCGCGTCGATGGTGTTCGACCCCGACCTGTTGACCGGCGATGGCCTGACTCCCGAGGCGGCCGCGACCTGGATGGCGGCCCGAGGGGCGGATGTCGTCGGCGCGAACTGCGGCGAGGGCCCCAGTGTCCTGTTCCAGGTCGCCCAGCGGATGCTGGCCGCCGGCCGTCCCGTGATCGCCCAGCCGAACGCCGGAAGGCCGCGGCGCATCGAGGGGCGCGTCCTGTACATGTCCACGCCCGAGTACTTCGGCGAGTACGCCAAGCGGATGCTGGCCGCGGGCATCCGGGTTGTCGGCGGGTGCTGCGGCACCACGCCGTCGCACATTCGCCAGATGTCCGCCGAGGTTCGGATGGTCGGCGGCGGCCGGATCCGCATCGCCGAATCGGTGGCTCCGGTCGATGTCGTGACGGCGCCGCGTGCCGAACCCCCGCCGCTGGCCGAGCGGTCGGCGCTGGGTCGGGAACTGGCCCAGGGATTCGTGGTCAGCGTCGAGGTCGATCCGCCCGCGGGCGTCGATCCGGCGAAGGCGCTGGCGGGGGCGCGGGCGCTGAAGGCCGCGGGCGTCCGGTTCGTCAACATTGCCGACGGGCCGCGGGCCACGGTCCGGATGTCGCCGTTGTCGCTGGCGTGCCTGCTCCGGCGGGAGGTCGGCGTCGAGCCCATCGTTCACGTCACCTGCCGTGATCGGAACCTGCTGGGGCTGCAGTCGGACCTGCTGGGGGCCCACGCCCTGGGCCTGCGCGACCTCCTGGTGATCACGGGCGACCCGTCCAAACTGGGCGACTACCCCGAGGCCACGACGGTCTACGACCTGGATTCGATCGGGCTGCTGCGCCTGGTGTCCAACCTGAATCGCGGCGTCGAGCCTTCGGGCCGACGGCTGGCCGGGGCGACGACGTTCGTCAAGGGCTGCGGGGCAGAGCCGGGCGCATCCGACCTGGTCCGCGAGGTCGATCGCCTGCGTCGCAAGGTCGATGCCGGGGCCGACTACGTGATGACCCAGCCGGTCTACGATGCCGAGGTCATGGATCGCTTCCTGGATCGCATCCGGGGCGTCGGGGTGCCGGTGGTGCTGGGGGTGTTGCCGCTGGCGTCGCACCGCAACGCCGAGTTCCTGCACAACGAGGTTCCGGGCATGACGATCCCCGATCCGATTCGCGAGCGGATGCGCATCGCGGGCGGCGGATCGGCGGGGCGCGACGAGGGGATTCGCATCGCTCGCGAGATTACCGCGGCGTTCCTGTCGAGGGTGCGCGGCCTGTACGTGATGCCGCCCTTCGATCGCTACGAGACGGCGATCGCCGTGATCGACGGCCTGGACCTGCCGATCGCCGCGGCGTCGGGCCCGGGGGAACCGCCTGGTCGGGGCGATGCCGTTCCTTGACGTCGGGCGTGGTCGTGCGGTTGTCGCCCGCCTGTCCCTTTTTCTCCTTGACTTCGAAGGTGACTTCCGGTACAAGGTCCGCCCTGTGCTTTGGAAAGGCGAGGTCACGGACCATGCGAACCCGCAGTTTTGCAACGGATGAAGTCACGAGGCGCTGGTTTGTGGTGGACGTCGAGGGCGTTCCCCTCGGTCGCGCCGCCGCCCGCATCGCGACAGTCCTGCGCGGCAAGAACAAGCCCGAATTCACGCTCCACGCCGACGTGGGCGACTTCGTTGTCGTGATCAATGCCGACAAGGCGCTGCTGACCGGCATGAAGGCGGAACGCGAATTGTGGCGCTGGCACACCGGCTACCTGGGCCACCTGCGCGAGCGGACCGTGGGCCAGATGATGGCCACGAAGCCGGACTACATGATGTGGAAGGCCGTCAAGGGGATGCTGCCCAAGGGGCCCCTGGGACGCAAGATGCTGAAGAAGCTGAAGGTCTACGCTGGGGTCGAGCATCCGCATGCCGCCCAGATGCCGCAGGTTCTGGACCTGACGAAGGTTTGAACGAGGACGCCATGCCTGACATGAACGAAGTCACCCGGACCACGGGCCGTCGCAAGGAAGCTGCCGCGCGCGTCTTCCTGGCTCCCGGCACCGGCAAGATCTCCGTCAACGGCCGCGAGCTGGAGACCTACTTCTGCCGCTCGAACCTGATCACGCTGGTCCGGCAGCCCTTCGAGGTGCTGGGCAACGCGGATCAGTTCGACGTGGTTGCGACCGTTCGCGGCGGCGGCGAGACCGGCCAGGCCGGCGCCCTGCGGCACGGTATCGCCCGCGCTCTGGCGGACCGCAACCCCGAGGAATGGCGCGTCCCGGTCAAGAAGGCCGGCTTCCTGACGCGCGATGCCCGGACCAAGGAACGCAAGAAGTACGGCCAGCCCGGCGCCCGCAAGCGCTTCCAGTACAGCAAGCGTTAGGCCGCGCGGTCCGCACGCCCACTTCCGATCTTCCTCGCATCCCAGCAGGAGGGCTGCCTGTTCCCAGGGCGGTCCCGTTCCTCCGGCGATCCGTTCCATCCATGCTGCATCCGATGGGGATTCCCCGTTTGGGGGCGCCGCGGACCGGGATTCCGGGTATAACCGCCGCGGCCCAACTCCAGGCGGTTTCGTGACCCGGCCGATCGTCAGTCTGCGCGACGTTCGCAAGCGCTTCGGCGATCACGAGGTGCTGCGGGGCGTCGATCTGGACGTCGATGACGGCAGCATCACCGTGGTCATCGGGCCGTCGGGATGCGGCAAGTCGGTCCTGGTCAAGCACGTCATCGGGTTGTTGCGACCGGACGCGGGCACGATCCAGATCGACGGCGAGGACATCGTGGCGATGGGCGAAAGTCGGCTGACCGAGGTTCGCAAGAAGTTCGGGATGCTGTTCCAGCAGTCGGCGCTGTTCGATTCGATGAGCGTGCTGGAGAACGTGATCTTCCCCCTGGTCGAGCACCGGCGGCTGCCGTTCCGGAAGATGCGCGAGATGGCGTTGTCGCGACTGGAGCAACTGGGACTGACCCACGTCGAGCGCAAGTTCCCGGCCGAGCTGTCGGGCGGCATGCGCAAGCGCGTCGGTCTGGCCCGCGCGACGATCCTGGATCCGAAGATCGTCATCTATGACGAGCCCATGACGGGGCTGGACCCGATCATGTGCGAGAACGTCGAGGACATGATCCTGACGGCCCAGCGCGAACTGCGGGTCACGTCGCTGGTGGTCAGTCACGACATGGCATCGACGTTCCGGATGGCCGACCGGATCGCGATGCTGTTCGACGGCCGGATTCGCGTCCAGGGGACGTCGGATCAGGTCCAGGCCAGTCCGGACGAGATGGTTCGCAAGTTCATCTACCTGTCCGGCACGGGTCCGCTGGAAACGGAGGCGACGGCATGAACAGGTGGCGCGCGCCCCTGCTGGTGGGGCTGGTCGGCATTGCGGGCGTCGTGGCGTTCGTTCTGCTGTTCGGCACCGTCCGGAAGGACGTCGTCAAGAGGGGCCAGGGCTATCGGGTTCACGCGGACTTCGATGACGTTTCCGGGCTTGCGGACAGTTCCCGGGTCACGATTTCGGGCGTTCCCGTCGGCACGATGGAGCGCATCGAACTGGTCACGCGGAGCGACGGTTCGTCCCGGGCGCGGGTGTGGATCCGGATGGGGGAATCCATCGCGCTGTACCGGGGGGCGCCAGGGCCGGACGGTCTGCCGCGCAACGGGGCGACCATCACGCGTCGCGCCGCCACGATGCTGGGCGACTACTACCTGGAGATTGCGCCGGGGCTGGGCGGCGAGCGCCTGGGGGACGGCGACGCGATCCCGAACGTGATTGGCGACGCCGGGCTGATGGCGATTGCCAGGAAGCTGGAGAGCGCGTCGGACATCTTTCCGCGGATCCAGCAGATTGCCGACGACATCCACGTCGTGACCTCCAGCCTGTCGGCGGTGGTCGGTGGCGCCGAGGGCGAGGCCCGGGTGCGCCGGATCGTCGATGACGTCGTTCGGTCCGCCGAGGAGATCGCCGGGGCGGCGTCGGACGTCCGGGCATTCGTCGGACAGGAACTGGGCACCGCGGGTCAGCGGGGGCGGTTCGGGCGGATCGTGGCCAACGTCGAGCAGTTCACGTCGGATGCGTCGCGCCTGTCGCGTCACTCGGCCGACGACCTGGCGCGAACGATCGCGAACATCGAGGCCATCACGGCGGATCTGCGGGACGTGCTGTCCAAGCCGGCCTCGGAGGGCGGCGATCCGGGTCGTCTGGATCGGGCCATGGGGCGCATCGAGGCGTCCCTCGAGAACCTGGAGCGGGCGACGGGGGCGGTCGCTCGGATCGCCGAAACCATCGATCGCGGCGAGGGCTCCATCGGCAAGCTGGTCAAGGAGGACACGGTCGTCGAGAAGGCCGAGACCGTGATTGACGATCTGGGCGAACTGGTCGGCAGCGTCTCGCGGCTGAAGACCGAGATCGGGTTCCGGTCGGAATTCAACGTGTTCCAGCGGGCCATCAAGAACTACCTCAGCCTGAGGTTCGTGCCCGACAAGACGAAGTACTACCTGATCGAGCTGGTCTGGGACCCCCGGGGCAAGACGTCCACCTACGAGCGGGTGACGTATTCGAATGATCCGCGCGTGCCCGGTGCCGTGGCCGAGCGGGTGGTCGAGACGAAGGAAGGCCTGAAGTTCACGCTCCAGATGGCCCGCAGCCTGTGGTTCGCGCAGGACAAGGTGTCGCTGACCGGGCGCTTCGGGCTGTTCGAGAACACCGGCGGCATCGGCGGCGACCTGGGCCTGTTCCGCAACGCCTTCAACGTGTCGGCCGACTTGTTCGACTTCTCGGCGGACCAGTATCCGCGCCTGAAGATCCTGGCGACCTACCATTTCCTGAACTACCTGTACGTGACGGCCGGCGTGGACGACGTGATCAACGCCCGGGGGCGGGACTACTTCGTGGGGGCCGGGTTCCGGTTCATGGACAGCGACATCAAGGCGTTGCTGTTCACCGCGCCGACCCCGTCGCTGTAGGGACGGGGTTTCGCGTCAGGTGGCTTCCGTCGGCATCGTCAGCGTGACGACGGTCCCGACCTCCGGGGCGGACTCGACCGCGATCGTTCCCTGGTGGTCCAGCACGATGCCATAGACGACCGACAGTCCCAGGCCGGTGCCGGCGCCGACCGGCTTCGTGGTGAAGAACGGGTCGAACACCCGGTCCAGATCCTCGGGGCGGATGCCGTGCCCGTTGTCGCGGACCCGGACGCGGACGCGGCGATCCTCGCCCAGGGATTCCGCCTCGATGGTGATGCGTCCTCGGCGCTTGGTGTTCCCGTGGGCCGGGTCGGCCTCGATCGCGTCGATGCTGTTCAGCAGCAGGTTCAGGAAGACCTGCTGCATCTGGTTCGCATGGGCGACGATGGGAGGCAGGTCGGGCGGCAGCGTCGTGTCCACGTCGATCGACGCCTGCGCCAGGGGGCGCTTCAGCAGGTCCAGGACGGCCGTCAGGACCGAGGCCAGCGCCACGCGCTCCCGGGCGGGTCGCGACTCCCGGGCGAAGTCCAGCAACTGGGCGACCAGTTTCGAGATGCGCTCGATCTGGGCGACGATGGTGCCCAGCCCCTGGGCCATTCGCGGCTCGCGATGGCCGAATTCCTCCAGCAGCAGTTCGGCGCGTCCCGAGATCACGTTCAGGGGGGTCCCGATCTCGTGGGCCAGGCCCGCCGCCAGCCGTCCGATCGCGGACTGCTTCTCGGTCTGGATCATGTGACGCTGGGTCTTCCCGGCCTCGTCGAACGCCCTTTCCAGGCGCTGGTACAGCAGCGTTCGCTCCAGGGCGACCCCGATCCAGTTCGACATCGCGACCAGCAGATCCCAGTGGTGTTCGTCCAGGGCCTGCTGGGGACCGACCGCGGCAATCAGCACCCCCAGATCCCGGGAGCGGCCGCGCAGCCGCACCAGGGCCACCGCCCGCAGGCCCTGCGAAGCCAGCCCCTCGGGTGCCGGCACGACGGCCATGCCGGGCGCGGACACGGGGGCTCGGGACAGGCAGTCCCGGACCTCGGGCAGCCGGGCCAGCGTGGCGGCCGTATCGCCATCGACCCCGGCCCAGGCCAGGGGCCGCGCATGGACCTCGATGTCGTCGCTGCCGGTTCGCTCGGCGACGGTCAGCACCACCGGCACGGGGGCCAACTGCCGGACCGCCTCGATGGCGGCCCGCGCGACGTCCCCGGGCTGCAGCGCGCTGGACAGCTCGTCCGAGAGGCTGTTCTGCACCTCCAGGCGGCGCAGGTACAGTCGCGCCCGCTCCTTCAGCAGACGGCGCTCCCGCAGGTCGGTGAACACCGCGCGCAGTTCGTCCGGGGCGCAGGGCTTCTGGATGTATCGCCCGGCCCCGGCGTTCAGCGCCGCGATGGCGTCGGGTACGCTGGCGTCGACCGCGACGACCACGATGTCCAGGTCGGGCTGGATCTGCCGCAGCCGGACCATCCGGTCGATCCCGGCGTGTTCGGGATGGCCGATGTCGATCAGCAGGATGCCGTAGCGTTCCGCCTGCAGGGCTGCCGAGGCCGCGGCCTCGTCCGGGACGGCCGCCACCGTGAACAGGTCATGCGGCAAGGCGTCGTCCAGCAGCCGGCCCATGGCGGCGTGGGG
>JARKOL010000100.1 GCA_029975745.1 Myxococcota bacterium
TGCCGGACGAGGACCGGCTGATCACCCGGATCGTCGCGTTGAAGCACATCGACGTGAAGGACATCGAGGCGATCCTCCAGAAGTTCAAGACCGCCGCGGGCGACATCAGCAGCTACGCCCCCGGAAACAGCCTGATCATCACCGACATGGGGCGAAACGTCATCCGGATCCTGCGGTTCATTGATGAACTGGACGTCCCCACCGGGCGCGAGAAGATCTGGGTCCGGCCGGTGCAGTACGCCAGCGCCGCGGACATGGCCAACCTGATCACCACGCTGTTCGGCGACAAGGCCGGCGGCACCGCCGCGCGTCCGGCGCCTCGTGCGGCTCGTGGCCAGGCCGCCGCACCGGCCGCTCCTGCCGCGACGCCCTCCACGTCTCCCTCCGATGGGGCGGCGACCGTTTCGAAGGTCATCGCCGACGAGCGGACCAACCAGTTGATCCTGGTGGCGACGCCCTCCGCGTACCTGAAGATCGACCGCCTGCTGCGCCGGATGGACATGCCGATCGAGGGCGAGGGCCAGATTCACATCTACTACCTCGAAAACGCCACCGCCGAGGACGTGGCCTCGACCCTGTCGTCGCTGACCAGCGGGGCCGGCGCGGCGGCAAAGCCCAAGGCGGGAGCGGCGGCGGGCGGCGCCAAGGGGGGGGCGGCGGCCCTGTTCTCGGGCGAGGTGCGGATCACGGCCCACAAGCCCACGAACTCGCTGGTGATCGAGAGCACCCTGAAGGACTACATGTCCCTGAAGCGGGTGATCCAGCAGCTCGACGTCCGCCGCAAGCAGGTGTACGTCGAGGCGGTCATCATGGAGATCTCCAGCAACAAGGACCGCAAGCTGGGCTTCTCGGGGAGCGGCGGCACCACGTTCAACATCGGCGGCAACACCGTGCCGATGCTGCTGGGCATGGGCGGCCTGGGCATCTCGGGCCTGGACATGCAGCAGCTTCAGAAGGGCGGCCTCGCAGCCGGCCTCCAGGGGCCGCTGGTGGACGTGTCCACGGGCACGACCGGGTCGTCCTCGACGTCCGGCGCGCTGTCCATCCCCTCGTACGGCTTCCTGATCCAGGCGGTGCAGTCGAACTCGGACATCAACGTGCTGTCCACGCCGCACATCCTGACGATGGACAACGAGGAGGCCGAGATCGTCGTCGGCAAGCAGATCCCCTACCAGGCCTCGTCCACGGGCGGCCTGACCAACATGCTCAGTTCGTACGGCGGCCTGGCATCGTCCGCGCTGGGGGGCCTGGCGGGCGGGACCGCCTCCAGCCTCCTGTCCGGCCTGGGGGGCTACGGCGGATACGGCTCCTACGTGCAGCGCATCGACGTGGACCTGACCCTGAAGATCACGCCCCAGATCAGCGAATCGAACTTCGTGCGCCTGAAGATCGACCACCAGTTGGACGACGTCGAGGCGCTGGATGCCAGCCTGGGGCCGACGACATCGAAGCGCAAGGTGTCGAACACGGTGGTGGTGCGCGACCAGCAGCCGGTCGTGATCGGCGGGCTGATTCGCGACATCGAGGTCACCGGCGTGGACAAGGTGCCGTTCCTGGGCGACATCCCCGTGCTGGGGCAGTTGTTCCGCTCGACGGCGCGGCGCATCGAGAAGCGCAACCTGCTGATGGTCATCACGCCGTACATCATCGAGGACCCGTCCGACTTGCAGCGCATCCACCAGCAGAAGATGGAGGAGATGCGCGAGTTCGCCGAGTACATGTCCACCAAGAAGGCCGAGTACTCGGGCCAGGTGGACTACCGCAAGAAGCACGGTGTCCTGGAGGACATCCGGCGGACGATGGACCGCGTGCGCAAGGACCGGGAGCTGCTGGAGCAGACGCGATTCGACGACGTGGACATCGTCGGCGCGCCAGAATCCCACGACCTGGACTTCGATCCCTTTGGCGAGCCGGTCGAGTCGGACCTGGGGGCGACCCAGGTGATCCGGGTCGGCGACACGCCTCCGGGTGCGGCGTCCCCGTCGGCTCCCGCGAATCCGGCCCCCGCGCCGATGCCGATGGAATTCGAGCCGGTGGAGGAGTGACGCGGGCATGAACCAGATCGCGGCAACACAAGGCGGCGGCAACGAGTTCGTGCGGCGGCTGCTGCTGGAACACCAGCTGGTGGACCAGGAGGCGCTGCGCCGCGCCGACGAGGCTCGGGCGACCCGGCCGGACATCGGTCTGGTCGAGGCGATGCTGAACCTGGGCGTGCTGGACGAGAAGCGCTTCCTGACGGCGATGGGGTCGATCCTGGGGCTGGACGTGCTGCACGACCTGCCCGTCGATGACATCGACCTGGAACTGGTCCGGGGCCTGCCCATCACCTACGCGAAGCAGGCCTACGTGCTGCCGCTGCGGCGCCAGGAAGGGTGCGTCGTCGTGGCGATGTCGAATCCGCTGGACCTGTCGGCGAAGGACGACCTGCGAGT
>JARKOL010000110.1 GCA_029975745.1 Myxococcota bacterium
ACGTCCATGGACAAGGCGCTTCGGGTCCTCGGGCGGGGGCGGGCCCCAGACCGCGACGTCCAGCGTGCCCTGGGGGCCGATCGTCCGCTGGCCCAGCCCCGAGGACCCCAGGAGGTCCAGGGGAATCCCCGTGATCGCCCCGAAGACGCCGGGCCCCGCCAGGGCATCGGCCGCATCGGAGTGGTCCCGGCTCCCCGGACGACACGCCAAGGACAGCGTCATCCCGCCCGGGACATCGGGCAGCGACAGCCGGCAGGCGCCGAGGATCGTCGGGGGTTGCCCGGATGTGGGCGAGGTGGCGTCCAGGCGCAGGTCGTCCGCGCGCCCCAACGTCTGGCCGCGCGCGTCCAGGAGGTCCAGCCGTCCCACTTCGAGGCGCAGGTGATCCAGCCGCCTCGACGCTTCCGGCAGGCGCGTCCACAGCGCTGCGACCCATGACGGATCGAGCAGTTCGCCCACCCTTTCCGCCAGGGCATCCGCGGCGACGATCCGCGGGGTCCATCGGGCGGTCGCGGGCCCCGTCACGTGCAGTCGCTTGATGGTAAGGCGCTCGGTGGGGGCGGCGGGAGGCGCGTCGGTCGGGCGCATTCGCCGCCATTGCGAAACCAGCGCATCGGACAGCCGAGCATGGCCCGCGACCCCGTCCAGCACCACATCGAAGCGCTCGGTCGGGTCGTGGCTCGGAGAGGGCGTGATGCGGATCCGGTCCAGGGTCACCTCGAATCGGACGTCCGGCAATTCGTGCGGACCGGACTGGACGTTGCGCAGTTCCAGACCCTGGGCGGCGTCCAGGGTCAACGCACCGACCCGGGTTGGCGTACCCAGAAACGCCAGGTCCAACGGCGGCTCGAAGGTGGCCGTCAGGCCGCGGGGCACGGCGGCCTCGGGGGCGGGTTCGGCCGTCGCGACCAGTTTATCCAGTGCCACCAGTCGGCGGGGCGTCGCACCCTCCAGGCAGAAGACCTCGAGCTGGCGCACCTCCAGGCGGGCGTCCTGGAGGGCCAGTTCGAAGCGGGCCATGGGGCGGGGAGGTGCCTCGCCCACCGGGTGTGGGGCGGGGTGCCTGGCGAACCCAAGGGCACGGACCCGGGTCGCCAGATCCGCGACCCAGGATTCGACGTCGCCGGGGCAACCCGCGAGCGTGACACGCGCTCCGGTCCCCCGGACATCGACCGGATGCGGGTCCCCGCGCAGCAGCGTCGCCAGGTCCAGCCTCGCCTGGGCGTGCGCGATGACCAGGTCGATGCCCGCGTCGGTCGGACCACGGATGACCAGGCCTTCCAGTCGCACAAGGCCCGACGGCGACCAGACGAGGTTGTTCACCTGGAGATCGAAGCCATGGACGCGCGCCCGGGACTGCAGGGCGGCGATCACCGCGTGGCGCAGGGGATTTTCGGCAAGCCATCCGGCGAGAACCAGGACTCCCAACAGGCCGACCAGGGCGATTCCCAGGCGGCGTGGAACGCGGCTCTTCCCGAGGGATGGCACCATCGGACTCCGCAGGAGCCACTTGCCCGGCAATGCGCCGGGGCGCAGGCCGGGTTCAATCGTTCACGACCCGCGCAGCATAGCATCCGGCCCAGGCGCGAGCAAGAAACTGCAGCGCCGGAACCACGAACGGGTCCCAGGGGACCGAAGTCAGGCCCAGGGGCCGGGTCAGCGCGACTTGAACCATCCGGAGGGCGTCGGTTCCAGCATCAACAACTCAACACGCCGGTTGCGCGCATGCGCTCTGGGCGAGTCCCCCGCGACCAGGGGTTGCCGCTTGCCGAACGACAGCACGATCATGCGCTGTGCGGGAATTCCCAGAGTTTCCGTGAAGATCCGGGCCACGGACTCGGCGCGTCGGCTGGCCAGGGCATCATTGAGTTCATCGGAACCCCGCTTGTCGGCGTGGCCCTCGACGCGCAGCGATGCCGTCGGATTCCGGCGCATGGCATCGGCCATCTCGCGAAGGAACGGCAGCATGGCCGCCGTGGGCGTGTCCTCGTTCGTGTCGAAGTAGATCGAACTGCTGGGCAGTTCCCGGTTCAGGACGCGCATCAGGCGGTGGACGCGTCCGCCCGTGGCCAGGACAGGCTGGCCGCCGATGACGGCCATGCCGGTGGAGGCGTTCGAATCAAAGGCCAGCCCCAGCGGGAAGAACTCGAAGCCCGCGTCCTCGCTGCACTGGACATCGCTTGGCGACACGACGCACACCACCTCCGGCGTGGTGCCCAGGCGAACCAGGCGTCTGGGACCGTTGCCCGGCGCGAGGATGCGCGTCCAGTTCCCCGGGGTGCCGATGCTGCGATACAGCGAGCCGTCGGCGCCGGCCAACAGAAGAACCCGTTCGTGCGCCGACAGCGTCAGCAGGGTGGCCACCCCCTTGAGGCAGGGCTCGGCCAGGCCTCGCACGGCGTGCTCCTGCCAGGCGGTGCCTCCATCGGTCGTGCAGATCATGCGATCGTGGCTGACCAGTACGCAGAACGCGTTCGATGCGGCATTCGAACCGTTCCAGAGCACGATCGGTGTGACACCGGACGGCGGGGGTGCCGAAGTCGAGGGCAGCGGAATGCGCCGCGCGCACTCGGTCGCGGTGGTTCGCGGCCACTGTTCCAGGACCAGGGCGCCGGAGGCGTCCCTGCCCAGGACCACGAAACCGCCGTCGGCCAGCCACGCGACGTGAAGCAGCTCCACCAGGCCGGTGGACAGCAGGGTCGGTCGGCCCTCCGCGTCCAGCAGCCACAGCCGGTGGTCTGCCCCGACGACCAGTGCCAGCGAGCCGAAGGGCCGGACCTCCCGGTAGGGTGCCGCGATCTCGGCCGCGATGGGCGCCCATCGGGTCCCGCAGGCATCCGAGCGCAGCAGTCCGTCGGAGGCGGCGACGACCAGGCTCGGGCAGTCCGGGCGTCCACCGACGCCCCAGATGTCCAGGAAGCCGCCCGCCGGCGAGGCGCCGAAGTCGTTCCATCGGTGGAGCGGGCGCACGGCGACCTGCGGCGCCCCCGCGTTCTTCGGGGGGCGCACGCGCACCACATACTGGCGGGACAACTGCTCGGCAATCTCCTGCAGGGCATCCACGTAGGGCTGCGGGTTCGTCGTGTCATCCGGGACGTGGATCACCTGGCCCTGCAGCGCCTCGGCGAGTTGCCGGAAGGCCGAATTGCCCGGGTTCACGTCGGGTGTCACCAGCAGGAACGGACGGATCTGGTTCGCGCCCAACTCCTGGATCAGTTTCAAGGTCTCGCGGTCGTGCGCCATGATGCGCGGTTCCCCGCATCCCCGCAGCATCGAGCGCAGCGTGTTGTTCCAGTAGCCGTCGCGGACGCACCGGGGCAGGTCGAACTTCCGGGCGCACTTGGACAGCAGCGCCGGGGCGTTGCCGCCGAGTTGCCGGATGCATCCGGCTTCGCAGGAGGCCGCGTTGGCGGTGCGCAGCGCCTGTCCGGAGGCAGGTCCCTTGTTCTCGTTCTCGCGGCACGCCGTCCTGCAGCGGCTGATGTGCCTGCCCTTGTCGCAGGGGCTCGTCGAGGGAATCCGCAGGCGCTCCCGGCCTGTGCTGTTGATCTGGAGCGCCTCGTCGGTCATCAGGATGACGACCCGCTCGCCCTTGGCCCCCTGGAGCATCGTGCCGGCTTCCATCAGCGCGGCGACGCCGTCCTCGCCGTCGCTCCCGCCGGTGGCCGCCGACAACTGCCGCATCCAGTGTTGGAAGTCGTCGGTATTGCGCGATGGGCGATGGACGTCCAGGAGATTCTCGGTGAAGGTCAGCAGTCCCAGCCTGGCACTCCGGCCCCGGTAGGCAAAAGTCTGCGCGAAGCGGGAAACGGCCAGGCGTACGGCCTCCCGCTCGGTGCTCATGCTGCCCGACATGTCGATGGCGAAGGTGATGTCCAGGGGGCGATCCTCTTCGAACCCCCAGAACTGAAGGATCTCCACCTTGCGGCTGCCCAGGAAGACACGGAACGCATCGCGAGTCAGTCCCGAAACGCGCGCTCCCGACGTGTCGCGGACGTCGATGAACAGATCCAGATCCCCGTTGGGCTGCCGAATCATCCGGGTGATGGTCGCGCGCATCCCGAACGCGTCCTTGCGAGCGAGTTCGGCGTACGCCAGGTAGCGTTGTTCGGCCTCGCGCGCCTCGCGGGCCTCGGGGAACCAGCGCACGAAGCGCAGCCACTTCTCGGCCTGATCCGCCAGGTCGGCCTCCTGCCAGTACAGCGCGACGGCCCGGCCGCGGAACGCGGCGGCCTCGCGATCGTCGGGGAACAGTCGTGCGAAAAGCAGATGCATCGGTCCGGACTTGTGGCGACCCGCGGTCCTGGCCAGCGCGACACGATGGCGCTGGGCCTGCTCTCGGATCCGTGGGACCGATTCCATGGCGGCAAGCAGGGTGTCGGTCTGGGCGTCGTCCAGGACCGTGCCGGCCTCCAGGGCCTGACTCAGTGCCCGCAGGTGGTGGTCCGCGATGGCCCGCTCGAAGTGCTGGGGCCATTCCCCCCGCGTGTAGCGTTCGAGGCCCGCCAGCAGCCGGACCATGTCGTGGGCCGAGTTCGCGTCCTGGAAGGCGCGGCGTGCCTCGCGGTCGTAGAGGTCGGGCTCGAAGGGCACGGTTTCCGGCCAGTCCTGGTAGATCTGCATGAATTCCCGGTATGCCGCCACGGTGTCGGTGCGAATGGCCAGGTCCCGGGCCAGGTTCAGTTCGTTGGTTCGGACACCGGGCAGCATCTGGGCGGCCTCGGGCCATTTCGCATAGGTCAGGCGAAACCGGCGCCACTCCGCGAGGGACGCGGCGGACTGTGCCGCCGCAAGGGCCATCGCGACCTCGCCCAGGCGCGCCTGCGCGACGGACGCCGCCGCGACGGGGCGGGATTCGTAGGTCCGAAGGAACCGCTGGACGGCCTCGATGGTGTTCTGGTCCTGCGCCTGCCGCCATGCGATCTCGCCCTCGCGGCGTCCGGCGATCTGGGTCTCCGGGGCATCCGGGTAGCGTGTCTGATAGTCCTGATAGGCCTCGATCGTGTCCTTGGGAAGCGTGTGGTCGCGAAAGAAGGCCGACGCCTCCAGCAACAAGGCCTGGGACCGCAGCGGGGTCGTGACAGGTTCCTGGGCATACCGTCGGTAGAATTCCTGGTATGCCTCGACCGTGTCCGCGCGTCGGGCCAGCCCCAGTCGGGCCTCGGCCACCAGGAGGACGACGTCATCCCGATCGATTGGAGTCTTGCCTCGGGCCTGCTGCTTGTCCAGCCAGGTCTGACCCTTCTCGACCACCCGATCAAGCGACCCCTTGTCCAGCAACTTGCGCAGCGATACCGGCATCCCGGCGCAACCGGCCCCCAGGAAGGTCACCACAAGCGAGAACGCAACAATCCGGGCGAATCGTTCGGGGCGGGGCATCCTTCGCGGCTCCATGGATTTGGGCCCCAGGAAACCATGTGACTGCTGCCTATGTCAATCGCGAATACGGGGGTGCGGTCAGGAAAACGGATCCTCGGGAACGGGGCGGTCTATCGGTCGCGGCGCCGCAGGGACAGGGTCAGTTCGAAGCGGGCCACCGCGACATCGGGCGCCTCGCCGGGGACGGTCGCGACCACCGGGACCACCAGTTCCTGGCGCTCGCCGGTCGTCACCGCGGCATCGACCAGGGCCGCGATCTGCGGGCCGAAGTCGCAGCGAAAATCGACGTCGCCCGTGGCACGGCGCAGGAACTGGGCCTTGAAGTCCTTGAACACCAGGTCGATGCGCGCCCCGGATCGGCGGATGTGATCGACCGCCAGGAAGCCCCCGGCGGTGTCCGCACCGGCCGCCAACACCCCGAAGTACATGCTGCCCAGGTGGTTGCGCGTGCGCCAGTTCAGCGGGATGCGGACGATGACCGTCCGCGCGTCCAGGCGAACGACCCGGGGCGAAACGAACCCCAGCATCGGGATCTTCGCGGCGCCGAACATCCTCAGGAACAGGTTGGCGCGTGCCAGATCCGGCAGCAGCCCCAGCAGCTTGTCCTTCCCGCCCATGGCATGCTCCCGTGATGGCTAGAGGCCCAGCGCGTCCAGGAATTCCGGGTGCGGCGCGGCGATGATCTCGGTGCCCAGCAGCTTCCCGTCCCGGCCCAGCACATCGGCGGCAGCCTGGACGGAGGCCTGGACGTCGAACAGTTCGCCGGCGAAGGCGTACCAGCACTTGCCGCCGATCCCGGCCGACAGATGGATGACGTGCAGCACCACCGGCGCCGCCTTCAGCGCCGCGTCGCAGGACCGGATGCCGGCGCTCGTCGTCGCGCACTCGACGATGCCCAACGATCCGTCCAGGCAGTCCGGAGCCGCGCCGAACACGCCCCGCTCCAGTTGTTCGTGGGCGAACGGCAGGAAGAAGCGGTCGATCGCCTGGTCTCCGGCGATGTGCTCGGCCTCCAGCAGCGACTCCTCGACCTCGGCGACGGGGCCGTCGATCAGGATCAGGAACTTGCCCGGGGACACGGGGTTGGCCATCACCACGCGGGATGCGGCCTTCTTGACCAGCGCATCGACGCACACCAGCCCGCGCGGGATGCCGGACACCTCGATGCCGGCGAAGGCCTCGGGCAGCGTCGCCAGGTCGGGGGGTGGGAACCGGGGAGTCGTCAGGCCCAATTGCGCCTCGCAGGTCCGACCGCGGCCGGACCGGACGGATCAGACGATCCGGAAATAGTCCTTCAGCACGCAGCGCCGCTCCCGCGTGTAGTTCAGCGCGGTGGTCAGCCCCTCGCCGGTCGGGCTGGCGATCGTCCAGGACGTGTAGCCTTCCCCGGTGAAGCCCAGTCCCGCGTAGGAAGGCGCGTTCTTGACGAAGATCGACGTGTTCGCGACCCGCGCGTACCGGTGCAGGTTCTCGACGTTCAGGCTGTGCATCACCGCGGTGTGCCGGTAGCCGTGCTCGACCCGCAGGCCCGCCGCGATGCCTTCCTCGACGTTCTTGACCCGCACGAACGGCAGCACCGGCAGCAACTGCTCGATCTGCACCAGCGGGTGCGATTCCGGCGCCTCGAAGAACGCCAGCCGCACGTCCGGCGGCACGTCCAGGCCGATCTCCCGAAGGATCACGCCCGCGTTCTTGCCGACGAAGCGCTTGTTCGGGTGGTCTCCATCGACCAGAACCTGCGTCAACTTCGCCACCTGGGCGTCGCGGACCAGGAACGCGCCCGCGCGCACCAGTTCCTGCTTCAGGCGATCCGCGATGGCCTCGACCGCCAGGATCTCCTTTTCCACGATGCAGATGATGTTGTTGTCGAACGACGCGCCGGCGACGATGTCCCTGGCGGCCTTTTCGAGGTGGGCCGTTTCGTCCACCAGGACCGGCGGGTTGCCGGGGCCGGCCGCGATGCACTTCTTGCCCGTGGACATCGCCGCGCGCACGACCGCCGGGCCGCCGGTGACGACGACCAGTGCGACGCCCGCGTGCTTCATGGCCGCGCCCGCGGACTCGATCGTCGGTTCCGGGATCGTGCAGACCAGGTTGTCCGGCGCGCCCGCGTCCACCATCGCCTGGTTCAGCAGCCGGATCGTGTGCGCGATGACGCCCTTGGCCGACGGGTGACCGTTGATGATCACGCCGTTGCCGCCGGCGACCATGCCGATCGCGTTGTTGATGACCGTTTCGGTGGCGTTCGTGCAGGGCGTGATCGAGCAGATGACCCCGTAGGGCGCCCGTTCGGTCAGCGTCAGCCCGTGGTCGCCGGTGAACGCGCGGGGCTGCAGGATCTCGGTCCCCGGCGTCCGCGAGGCCGCCAGGACGTTCTTCTTGACCTTGTCCTCGATCCGGCCCAGTCCGGTCTCGGAAACGGCCATCTGGGCCAGTTCCTGTGTCCGGTCGATCGACACCTTGCGCATCGCCGCGACGGCCCGGTCCCGGACCTCCAGCGGCAGCGCCATCAGTTGCTCGTGAGCCTTGCGCGCGGCGGCGACGGCGGCATCGACGTCGGCGAAGATGCCGCGTCGTCCCACGTCCCGAAGGCCCGTCGCGACCGCGGGGGCGCCGGGCATCGCGTCGCCCGTATGCAGCCGCGCCAGGACCTGCTCGACGATCTGCGCGACCTTGGTTTCGTCCAACGCCATCACGGCCTCCCCGGGGACGTGGAACGCCCGCCTACGGCTTGACGTACGTGGTGTCGCCGCCGACCTCGACCTGATCGACGATGGCCATCACGACCGCATCGACCGGACGGTCCTTGGTGACGGCCGTCTGTCGCGCCGAAGAGCCGCTGGCGTACAGCACGACCTCGCCGACGCCGGCACCCATCGCGTCCGCGCAGACGACCATCTTGCCGGTCTGCTGCATCTGCTGGTCCAGTTCCCGCACCAGCAGGAAGCGCAGTCCGCGCAGATCCTCTTCCTTGCGCGTGGAGACCACGGTCCCCACCACCAGGCCCATCAGCATGAAGGCCTCCCTGGGCGTCCCGGAATTCGGACCGACCCGGTGCGCGCCCTACTTGCCCTTGCCGCCCTGGCGGCCCAGGGGCAGCGCCTCGTCGATGTTCGCGTGGGGCCGCGGGATCACGTGGACGGAAACCAGTTCGCCGACGCGCTCGGCCTGCCGGGCGCCGGCTTCCGTCGCCGCCTTGACCGCCGCGACGTCGCCGCGGACCACGGCCGTCACGTAGCCGCCGCCGATCTTCTCGAACCCGATCAGCTCGACCTTGGCCGCCTTGACCATGGCGTCGGCCGCCTCGACCATCGCCACGAAGCCCTTCGTCTCGATCATGCCCAGCGCATCAGCCATTGGTTCCTCCAATCTCCATCACGACGCCGTCCGGCGGACCTGCAACACTACACGCCGGAAAGCGAATTCAACGCACCCAGGGCGGCCTCCGCCGCCGAATCGATCTCGGATTCCGTCCCCGACAGCCACAGGCGCCCGAACGCGCCGTAGGGCTGGATCTGGATCAGCGAGATGTCCGCCGCCTTCTCGGCCTCGTTCGCGGCGAACGCGACGTAGCCGGCCGGCTCGGTTTCCAGAATGAACAGCGACTGCCCGGGCAGGATCATCATGCCCTGGCTGTTCCGGTTGATGATCTGGGCCTGGTAGGGCTCGATCGACCGGATGATCTGGTTGCTGAAGATCTTCGGCTTCATCCGCCGGTCTTCGGACAGGTCCATCGACTTCAGGATCGCGGCGCCGGCCCGAAGCACGTCGCCCTTGTCGTCCGCGTGGACCTCCAGCAGGCCGTAGGCGCGTTCGACCACCTGAAGCGCCGGCGTGACGTTCGTCGCCTTCAGCGCCACGTCGGTGATGCGATTGATCGCCATGGCCGGCGAGATCTCGACGAACAGGCTGGCCTGTTCCGGCAGCGGCAGGAACCCCCTGGACGTCTTGCCGATGAAGGACGCCAACTGGGGCTGCAGGCTGTCCAGGAACACGTACGTGCGAAGGGTCATCATCGCGTCGCCTCCCGAAATCCCGGTCCTGCCCGGACGGGCGGACGTACCGTAGCACAAGCGCGGGAAGGAAGTCGAGAGTCCGTCGCCCCGAATCCACCGTCTTCTTCGCGATTCGGCGGGCGGTCCCCCGCGGCCTCTCCGGCGGTCCACCGATTCGCGGACACGCATTTCCATGGATTTCCCTTATAATGACCCCGGCGACTCTCGGAGGTTCCCGGTGACGACGCTGCTGCGGCATGGATGGATGCTGCTTCCCCTCCTGGCGATCGCCTGCGGTGGCGGTGGGGGACCCGGTGGCATGGACATCGTCTACGTCACCGACCAGGGGGTCGCGGACGTGGCGGACGAGGGGGGAATCCCCGACTCCGGCATTCGGGACACCGGCGGGCGGGACACCAATGTCCAGGGCCGCTGGTTCGAGATCATCCTGCTTCACGACACGGCGTCCTACCAGGACGTGTCGGCCGGCAGCACCTTCCGGATCAACGCGAAGGTCATCGACTACGACAAGATGGCGCCCGCGGTCGGCGTGTTCGTCGAGTACGAGATCGCCGAGGTCACGGCCCTGCAGGGGAATCCCCTGGACGACGGCGACGGGATGCTGGCGGGCACCGAGATCCCCACCGACGGCAACGGCTTCGTCCAGAACGTCTTCCGGGCCAACAATCGGACGGACGTGATCTACCGCGTGGTGCTGTCGCTGCCCTACGAGAAGGCCGACGAAAAGGATCTGCTGATCCGCGTCCTGTCCGCGCCCTGCGGCTGCGCCACGGTCAAACTGTCCTACGACGGGGCGCTGGACCCGTCCGTGCTGCACGACATCGAGGTGTCGGTGCTTCCGGCGGACTTCGGCTGCGACAAGCTGTTCCCCGAGCGTCCCGTGCCGGACGCGGTGTTCCAGGAGCGGACCATCTCGAATCTGTACGGCCAGCAGTCCTTCGAGTGCCTGCCCTCGGACATGTACATGACGATGTTCGCCCGGGCGAAGGGCCCGAAGATCATGGTGGACGGCAAGCCGGTCGAGTGCGTCGTGGCCAGCGGCTGCAATGACGGCGTCTTCCTGCAACCCGAGGTCTGCAAGGAAGTCACCCTGAAGGTGTACCAGGCCAACCTGAACCCCGCCGGCCGGTACGACTGCGTCGATCACTTCAACTTCACGAACCTGGTCAAGCAGTGCGCGGGCGGCGACACGACGATCATGAACTGCGTGACCTCCGGCAGCAGCGGGGACCTGGGCAAGACGGTCTGCTGCGTGCTGGCCGAGATGATCAAGTTCTTCCAGACCCCGGGCTACACCATCATCGAGTCGATTGCCGACCTGGCCAAGATCTGGCTGGGCAGCCTGATCGTCGATACCGTCATCAACCTGTTCAAGGACGCGGTCGCGACGATCATCACGAACTGGCTGTTGAACAACTCGCCGGCTTGGGTCCAGGACTTCTTCACCGTCGGCGACGACATGCTGGGAGCGATCACGAACCTCGAGATGCTGTCCGATCTGGTGATCGCCAAGCTGAACAACGACTACACCGTCCAGGGCACCCAGTACTGGACCGGCGTCGCGCTGTACTGGAAGTTCGGGTGCAAGCCCGGCGATCCGGGGTACGAAACCTGCGGGCGCCACGAACTGAACATGAAGGACGTGAACGATCCGAACTTCCCGCTGGACATCCTGGAGGGCAAGTTCACCGCGATGGTGTCCAACTGGAACCAGTTCGTGATCAACCAGCACGCGGTCAAGCTGAACTACGGCAAGCTGGTGCTTTACGTCATCAACGAGCTTGTCGTGGCGTCGATCACCGGCGGCCAGGCGCACAGCCTGAAGGAGGCCGCGCAGCTCTGGATCAACTGCAAGGCGATTGCCAGCGGGATCCTGGGGCAGATTGCGTCGTGGTTCGGGGGCACGCGCCAGCAGATCGAGGACGTCTGCGTCGGCAGCGTCGATTTCCTGTTCGGGTTCGTGGACGTGTTCCTGGGGGCGCTGACGCTGGACACCGAGTTGTCGTTGTCCGGGACGGGAACCCTGATCGACGAGACGTGCGACCTGCGCGTCGATCGCATCATCAACGGGAAGTACCTTGGCTACGTGCAGGGCAACTCCTCGCAGGCGTCGATCACGGGAACGTTCCAGGCGGTCAAGCAGAAGTAGCCGGGCAGTGGCCTGGTGTTTCGGGACGGGACGTTGATGGCATCGGATATCTCGCGGTTCCTGGGGGGCTTGGCCCTGGCGGCCCTCGTCACGGGGTGCAGTTTCTCCAACCAGATCATGCCGCTTCATGGCGAGGAGCCGGCGGCTCTGGCGCTGTCCGAAGGGCGCAGCGATTGGCTGGAGCAGACCGGGGCGACCCGCGCGCTGGGCCGCCTTCGGGCATCGTTGCGTGCCGGGGACATGGCCCAGGTGATCGACCTGCTGGGACCGTCCTCGCGGGCGATCGTCCGGGCGCGGGCCGCCGATGCCGGGCGAACGCCCGAGGCGCTGCTGAAGTCCGGCGAGGTGCCGGGTCTGGGGCTGCGTGACGTGTCGAATCCGCTGCGGACGCTGGCATCCGACGGGGCGTTCGCGGTTCGCGAAACGGGGGCGTTCGATCCGACGCGACGCGAGGTGCGCCTGGTCGTCCAGGTCGGAGAGTCCCCCGAATTCCAGGTTCCCGCGGTGTTCGTCGATGACGCGTGGCGGCTGGAACTGGTGGGCCGAATCGCGGTCGGGAACGGGGCCGAGGCCGCCGGGGGAGAATGAACCGATGCTGGTGTCACAGTTCCAGGAGGCGCGCCGGTTCATGGGGCGCCTGGACGCGGGGCAGGATCTTGCCGCCGCGCTCCTGACCATCTGCAAGGACAACGGGGTCCGGTCCGGATGGATCCAGGCGGCGGCCCTGGTTCGGAACGCCGTGGTGCAGGCGCCTCGTGCCGATGGGACGGGGCTGCGGGACGCGGGCGTGGTGCCGGGGGTCCTGGTCTTTCCCCACATGCAGGGCAACGTTTCCCTGCGGCGCGATGCGATCGACGTGCGTCTGTACGCGGCCGGTTTCGGCGCGGACGGCGAGGGGACCGTCACCGGGTTGCTGCGGGGCGGCGAGGTCGTTTCGTGCGAGTTCTTCCTGGTCGCATGCGACGACGTTTCGCTGGTGCGCGATGGCGACGACGGGGACTTCGCGCCCTGGGTCCAGTTGCAGACGGCCGTCGAGGCGCGCCCCCGGCCCGTGATGAGCGTGCCGCTGGAGGGCCCGATGGCCCGGCCCACGCCGCCGCCGCCCCATGCGTTGATGGACGAGGACGAGTCGTCCGAGCTGAACATCCTCGAGATGGCGGTCGGGGACTACGTCGATCATCCGCGCTTCGGCGTCTGCAAGATCGTCCACGCCCCGGTGGACGAGCGCGTGTCGATTCGCCTGCCGACCGGCAAGCACGTCGATCTGCACCTGGGCGTGATGCGCGTCCACGGTGCCAAGCAGGTCGGCGGTCGAAAGATCTTCCAGATCGAGATGAAGAAGCGCGGGTAGCGCTTGCGGGTTCCCCTGCCGGACTCGGGACGGAGCGGGACTAGGCCTTCCTGCGCGGCCGGCGGGCGGCGTAGTCCGCGACGTGCGTCTGGGGCACGCGCGACAATGCCAGCGCGCCGTCGGGCACGTCCCGGGTGACCGTCGTTCCCGCGCCGATGTAGGCGTTGCGCCCCACGCGAACCGGGGCGACCAGTTGCGTGTCCGATCCGATGAAGGCGCCGTCCTCGATCACGGT
The DNA here is from genome assembly GCA_029975745.1 of Myxococcota bacterium. GTDB lineage: Bacteria > Myxococcota_A > UBA9042 > DTJE01 > DTJE01 > DUVQ01. Next base: position 13,131 of record JARKOL010000110.1, read on the forward strand.
GGGCAGCTTGTTGACGCCGTCGTAGTTGCAGGTGATCGTGCCGGCGCCGATGTTGACGCCCTGCCCGATCGTGCAGTCGCCCAGGTACGTCAGGTGGTTCGCCTTGGACCCGGGTCCCAGCGTCGCCTTCTTCATCTCGACGAAATTGCCGACGTGGGCGGCCGGTCCCACGTCCGATCCGGGACGCAGGTGGGCGAACGGGCCCAGCACGGCGCCGTCCTGGACCCGGGCGTCGGTCAGAATGCAGTAGGGCTTGATCGTGACCCCGTCGCCGACCTGAACGTTCGTCAGGATGCAGCCCCGCGCGATGGCGCAGCGGCTTCCGATCCGGGTGGAGCCGTGCAGTTCGACATCGGGGCCGATCTCGGTGTCGGCGCCGACCGTGCATCCGGTGTCGATCACGACCGTTTCGGGCAGGCGGACCGTCGCGCCGTCCGCCATGACGGCGCGGGCATTGCGCCGCAGCATCGCGGCATCGACCGCGGCCAGCTCGATGCGGTCGTTGACCTGGGCGGCCTCGTCGGGATCGGCCAGCACGTGAACGCCCACGATGTGGCCGTCCTGGGCGCGCATCCGGACCACGTCCGTGAAATAGAACTCGTGGACCCGGTTGGCGTCATCGACGGCCGCCAGGTCCGAAAACAGCGTGCGCGTCCTGGCCAGGTACAGGCCGACGTTGACCTCGCGGATCGCCAGCTCGTCGGGGGATGCGTCGCGGCGCTCGACGATGCGTTGCACCTGTCCCGATGCGTCGCGAACGATGCGCCCGAAGCCGCCCGGGTCCGGTACGACGGACGTGACCAGGGCGAAGGTGCCGCCCGAGGCGTCGAACGCCCGCCGAAGGGACGCGATCGTGTCCGCCGTCAGCAGGGGCAGGTCCCCGTTCATCAGCAGCACGTTCGGGGTGTCTTCCACGACGTGGGCGGCACAGCGGGTCGCGTGGGCGGTTCCCAACTGTTCCTCCTGGGTCACGAACGTGATGTCCGCTTCGGGGAACAGGGCCTGGACCCGCTGGCGCACGGCATCCGCCTGGTACCCCACGACCAGGGCGATGCGCGGGATGCCGGCCGCGAGGGCCGCGCGGATGGGGTAGGCGACCAGCGGCAGGCCGGCAACCTCGAACAGGGCCTTGGGGCGGACCGACTTCATCCGGGTGCCCAGGCCGGCGGAAAGGATCACGGCGATCGTGTCGTTCATGGGTTCGACCTCCGGGGCGCGATTGTACCGCGACCGCGTCCAGAAAATTGGTGGTCGTCGTGGTTTTCTGCGATGTATGATCCCCGGCGATCGCACGGGGCGGACACCCAACCTCCAGGAGGATTCGATGGCATTGTTCAGCAAGATCGCGGCGTACGGGCGGATCATCCGGTGGAAGATCGGCGAGAAGAAGCGGGACATCGATTTCAGGCCGGCGGGTGCCCGGAATCCCAAGTTCATGTCGGCGCGTCAGGCCGTGGGGCTGATCCCGGACGGGGCGGTCTGCATGTCGTCCGGCATGGCGTCGAACATGCGACCGACGATCCTGTACTTCGCGGTGCGCGACGTGTTCGAGGCGACCGGACATCCCAAGGGGATCACGTGGATTTCGGCCGGAGGCATGGGGGGGCGCGGTCGTGTCGCGGGCACCGTCGAGGAGGTCGGCCAGAAGGGCTTGTGCAATCGTTTCATCAGCGGTCATCTGGAAACGGCTCGGTCCATGCTGAAGGGCGGCGAGGAAGGACACATCGAGCTGCACACGCTTCCCCAGGGCATCGTGACGCTGTTGGCCCAGGCCCAGGGGCAGGGAATCGACAGCCTGACCAGTCCGGTCGGCATCGGCACGTTCATCGATCCGCGGGTGGGGAAGGGCAGCCCGATCACGCCCGACGCCAAGGACAACTTCGTGACGGTCGATGGGGACGAACTGCGCTACCGGCTGCCCCCCATCACGGCCGCCTGCGTCATGGCCACCGAGGCCGACGAGGACGGCAACATCTACATGCGCGAGTCGTCGCTGTACACCGAGGTGAAGGAAGCCTGCCTGGCGGCCAAGGCCAACGGGGGGATCACGATCATCGCGGTGGCGAAGATCATCCCGAAGTCGCCGGCCGAGATCTTCCTGCCGGCGGACAAGGTCGATGCGATCGTCGTGTGTCCGCGGAACGAGCAGACGCTGACGGTCCCGCAGTTGGAGCGCTGGGACATGTTCCTGCCCGGCGCGAAGGTCGATGTCGCGAAGGCCCTGGCCCAACTGAAGCCCATCAACGACATCATCAAGCTGGACCCCGTGCGCGGCCCGATCGAGACGGCGATGGCCCGCTCGGCGGCGGCGGTGTTCGCCCGCCTGGGCCATCCGGGCTGCCACGTGATCAACGGCTACGGCCTGCCCCAGGAGGTCGGGCGGCTGGTGATGGAGGGGGGCCTGGCGCGCGACGTGAACTTCCTGATCGAGACCGGCGCCTACGGCGGCATTCCGGCGCCGGGCCTGTTCTTCGGAACGGCGATCAATCCCGAGCGGCTGATCACTTCGGCCGAGATGTTCACCTTCTGCCGCGACAACCTGGATGTGACGGTGCTGGGGATGCTCCAGGCGGACAGCCTGGGCAACGTCAACGTGTCCAAGAAGAGCAGCCGGATTCGCGACTACGTGGGGCCGGGCGGGTTCATCGACCTGGTCACCGCGGCGAAGAACATCGTGTTCATCGGCAACTTCCAGGCGCGGGCGAAGCTGGCGATCGAGGGCGGCAAGATGCGCGTGATCGAGCCGGGCATCCCGAAGTTCGTCGATCATGTGGACGAGATCACGTTCTACGGGCCGGCGGCCGTCGCCCGGGGACAGCACGTCTACTATGCGACGCCGCTGGGGCTCTTCCAGTTGACGTCGCGCGGGCTGACGCTGATCGAGGTCATGCCCGGGGTCGATGTGCGGAGGGACATCCTGGACCAGTCCCAGGCGAAGATCGTCCTGCCCGAGGACGGCAAGGTCGCGGTCGCGCCGGAATCGTACCTGACCGGCAGCGGCTTCCGGCTGGCCTGGAAGGTCTGATCGGGCGGGTCGGATCGGAGGTTCCCCCCATGACCCTCGTCACCTGGAACGTGAACTCGGTGCGCGCGCGCGAGGCGCGGCTCCTGGCGTGGCTGGAGCGGCACCTGCCCGACGTGGTCTGCCTGCAGGACCTCAAGGGCGTCGAGGCCACGTTCCCGCTGGCGGCGGTACAGGCGCTGGGCTACCACGCGGTGGTCCACGGCCAACCGACCTACAACGGCGTGGCGATCCTGTCGCGGACCCCGCTGGTCGAGGTGGCGCGCGGCATGGACGACGGCATCGACGACCCACAGGCGCGCCTGGTGGCCGCCGACATCGACGGCATCCGGGTGGTCTGCGTGTACGTCCCCAACGGGGCCGAGGTGGGGACCGAGAAGTACGAGTACAAGCTGGCCTGGCTGCGCCGCCTTCGCGACTGGCTGGGGCGCACGGCGCGGCCGGACCTTCCTCTGGTCGTCTGCGGCGATTTCAACATCGTGCCGACGGACCTGGACGCGCACGATGCCGAGGCCTGGCGGGGCTCCGTGCTGCTGAACGACGTGGTGCGTGGTCGCCTGGCCGACCTGCAGGACTGGGGGTTGAGCGACGTGTTCGCGCGCCGGCATCCCGAGGGGCGCCTGTACACCTGGTGGGACTATCGGAATCTGGCGTTCCCGACCAACGCCGGCCTGAGGATCGACCTGCTGCTGGCCACGCGGCCGGTGGCGGACCGCTGCGTCGATGCCTGGGTCGATCGGGACCAGCGCAAGGGCGAAAAGCCGTCCGACCACGCGCCGGTGTGGATCCGGCTGGACTGATCCGCGGTCTTGACGTCGGACGAACCGGCCCCACATTGTCCCTGCCGCCGCGTGCGGCGACCCGGCACCCCAACAGGATGGACATCATGGCAGAAGCCAACAATCCGCTCGTGGAAGGCATGGCGGCACCGGATTTCACCGTCCCGTCCACCGAAGGCGACGTCTCGCTGTCGGCGCTGCGTGGCCGGACCGTCGTTCTGTATTTCTATCCGAAGGCCGATACCCCCGGCTGCACTCGCGAGGCGTGCGCGTTCCGGGACCTGAAGGCCGAGATGGCGGCGCTGGGCGCGGTCGTGCTGGGCATCAGCAAGGACAAGCCCGCGGCGCTGGAGAAGTTTCGGGCCAAGTACGGATTGAACTTCCCGCTGCTTTCGGATGCGGATCTGTCGGTTCACGAGGCGTACGGGGCGTGGGCGCCCAAGACCCTGTACGGGAGGACGGCGCTGGGCGTGGTTCGCTCGACCTTCGTGATCGATCGCGAGGGCGTGGTGCGCAAGGCCTGGCGCAAGGTCAAGGTCGATGGCCATGACGCGCAGGTACTGGCGGTCGTTCGGGGGCTGGCGGGCTAGGCGTGGGGACTACTCGACCTCGCGGAACTTCGACCACGGGGCGTTGCAGACCGGGCACTTGTCGATCTCGCCGCCGACGTGGGTGTAGCCGCAGACCAGGCAGGTGTAGGCCTTGAACGTGTCGATGTCCTTGCCGTTGCGGACGGTCTCCAGCGCCTTGCCGTACAGATCGACGTGGATCTTTTCGGCCTCGTAGGCCCCCTTGAATGCGTACTGGGCGGAGATTTCCTGGTCGGCCTGTGCCTGGGCAATCATCGGCGGGTACATTTCATCGACTTCGTAGACCTCGCCGCCCAGCGCGTCCTGCAGGTTCTGGGCCGTGTCGCGGACCATGCCCAGCGCCCGCCAGTGCCGCAGCGCGTGGATGGTCTCGGCGTCGGCGGCCGCCCGGAAGAGCTTGGCGACGTTCGGGAACCCGTCGGCCTGCGCCTTTTCCGCATAGGCCAGGTACTTGCGATTGGCCTGGCTCTCGCCAGCGAACGCGATCTTCAGGTTGTCCGTGGTCTTGCTCATGAGTGCCCCAGCTAAGAAAGAGACGCCAGGGAAGTAGCCCAGGTGTCCGGGATTGTCAATCCAGCCGGCCGCAACGCGGCATTCGTGCCTGGGAAACGGGCGTTCGCGCGGCGTCGGATCGCCGCGGGGGCCGGAAGGGTGCCGCCGTGACTCTTGACAGCACGCGTCGCCTTGATAGAATCCCCCCTGCTTTGACTTCCCGGGCGATTAACTCAGCGGGAGAGTGCGTCCTTCACACGGACGAAGTCACTGGTTCAAATCCAGTATCGCCCACTTCCCCCGGAATGATTCCCCGCCACCTCTGGGCTTTCCTGGCCTTGGCTCACGGGTCTGCCTTTCCCGGCCTGTGGTCCGAAGATTCCTGTTGACCGCGAACTGGAATCGCGCTACCAATCCGGACACTGTTCGGAAGCGAACCGGAATTGCGGGACCCTGGGCTCTCTTGTGGCCTGTTCGGGTGCGCGCGCGTGGCGTGGGCACCCGGGGGGTATAGATGGCGACTGCATCCATCCGGGGCCTGGAGCTGATCTTCTTCACCGTCCATCCTCCGGGCGACTGTGCCCGGTTCGTTGAACCCTGACTCAATCAGGTCTGGATTCGGGACCCGGGCTTGTCGGGTACCGAATGGTCGCGACTTCCAGGTGTTCCCACAGCGGGGGGAGATTCATGAGGAAGACAACGTGTTGCTGGCCGGTGGCCGCGGTTCCGATCCTGTTGGCCGTGTTCCTGACGGGATGCGGGTTGGTCGCCGATCAGCCCGCCGACCCGGATTCCGGCGTCAGGGTCTTGCCGGTGCGAGCCGAGGTGACGGTCGAGCCGGAGCTGCTTCGGCAGATCGCGTCGGAACCCGATGCCGCCCTGTCGTACCGCATCTACTTCAAGCAGCACCCCGATCTGGGCGCGGCGGCGCACATGGACTGGATCGCCCGCGGCCGTTTCGTCGTGGATTCGCTGAGGAAGGCGGCCGAGGCCTCGCAGAAGCGGGTGCGTGACCGGCTGGATGCGTCCGGCGTCCCATACCGCGCATTCTGGATCGACAATGTCATCGTGGTCGATCAGTCCAGCCCCGCGACCCTGTCGAGCCTGATGTCCTTCGAGGAGATCGCGGCGATTCGCGCACCCAGGAAGCTGGGACTGATCGAGCCGGAGAAGACGGGCCCGCAAGGCCCGGTGATCCAGGCGGTCGAGTCCAACCTGCTGCGCGTGAACGCCGATGATGTCTGGGACATGGGGGTGCGCGGCGAAGGCCTGGTGGTCGCGAATATCGACACCGGCGTGCGCTACACCCACGAGACCCTGCTTCCCCACTATCGGGGCAATCTGGGCGGGGGGAACTTCAGTCACGCCTACAACTGGTGGGATCCCTACGGCGGCAGTCCGGCCGCGCCATACGACTACCACGGTCACGGTTCCCACACGGCCGGCATCATGGTCGGCGAGGATGCCAGCGGGGTGAACCGGATCGGCGTGGCACCGGGCGCGCAGTGGATCGCGTGCGCCGGCTGCACCGACGCGGGGTGCAGCGATGTCGCACTTCTGGAGTGCGCCCAGTTCATGGCGGCTCCCTGGGATCTGACGGGCAGCAATCCGGATCCCGACAAGCGTCCGCACGTGGTCAACAACTCGTGGGGCGACTGCGCGACCTACTACGACCCCTGGTACCAGGGGGTCGTGGATTCCTGGCACGCGGCGGGCATCTACCCGCTGTTCGCGAACGGCAACGCCAGCAACTGCGGCTACAGCGCGCCTCCCGGATGCAACACGGTCGGCAATCCCGGGCGGTACGGCAACGTGACCGGCGTGGGCTCGACCGGCCAGAACAACGGCGCCTACGCGACCCACTCCAACTGGGGGCCGACGGACAATCCCGATCTGATCAACCCGAACGGCTTCGCCAACATCAAGCCCAATGTCGTCGCGCCTGGCGTGAACATCCGATCGGCGCTGAACGCCAGCGACAGCGACTATGGGAGCTGGGGGGGCACGTCGATGTCCACCCCCCATGTCGCCGGGCTGGTCGCCCTGATCTGGCAGGCGGCGCCGTGCCTGGTCGGCAACTATCCCCAAACCGAGGACATCCTGCAGGCGTCGGCGGTCCCGATTCCCTACGCGTCGAACTGCGGAGGCGAGGGGCCGGGCAACCTTCCCAACAACGCCACCGGATGGGGCGAGATCGATGCCCTGGCGGCCGTCAACCTGGCCTCGTCGTTGTGCGGACCCAGCGGCACGCTCGAGGGCTACGTGACCGATGGGCAGGGGCGGGCGATCGCAGGCGTCAGCGTCGAGGCGGGCGGACGAGCGGGCCTGACCGATGGCGACGGCTTCTACCGGCTGACCTACGTTCCCGAGGGGGTTTTCGACGCGACGTTCACGCATTATCGCTATCTGCCGGCGACGTTGTCCGTCACGATCGTCGCGGATCAGACGACCGTTCAGGATGCGCAATTGATTCCGCGTCCGACCACCCAGATTTCGGGCGTGGTTCGCGACGGTTCGGGACACGGTTGGCCGCTGTACGCCAAGCTGGAGTTCTCGGTGCCGACGGGCGAGACCGAGGCGGTCTTCACGGACCCCGTGACGGGCAGCTACGCGGCGGACATTCTGGTCGGCGTGGACTATCAGGTGCGGATCACGGCCCACCTGGACGGCTATGACGTCAAGACGGTGCTCCTGACCGTTGTCGGGCCCACCCAGATCCAGGTCAACCAGGACTTCACGCTCGAATCCGGCACATGCACGGCCTGGGGCTACTCCCCGGTGCTGGTCACCGCCTACTCCCAGGATTTCGAGGCAGGCAACGGAGGGTTCACCACCGCGGGAACCACGACGTTCGCCTGGGGACAGCCCACCAGTGGTCCCGGCGCGGCGCACTCGGGCCTGATGGCCTGGGGGACGAACCTGGCCGGCAACTACAACAACAACGAGAATGGGTACGTCCAGTCGCCCGACATCGATTTGTCGGCGTTCGTCGGCAAGACTCTGACCGTGGCGTGGTGGCAGTACGTCAACGTCGAGTCCGGGTGGGACTACGCGTACGTGGACGTCAGCAAGGACGGCGGCGGCAACTGGACGACCATCCAGGGGCCGATGAGCGGAGCCGTGAGCACGGTCTGGACCCGGCAGGAGCGCGAACTGGACGCCAGTTTCGCGGTCTCCAACTTCCGCATCCGCTTCCGGATGACCACCGACTCCTCGGTGACGCTCTCGGGGTTCTTTGTCGATGATATCGAGATCTTCCGCCTTGAAGACACCTGCGCCTTGACGCCGGGCGGCCTGGTCTTTGGCCAGGTACGTGACCTGAACGACGGCAAGGGGCTGGTTGGCGCACGGGTCGCGGGGGGGGATTCCGGGGAGGCGACGACCTTCGAATATCCCGACGATCCGGCGCTTCCCGTCGGGTCCTACTTCGCGTTCGCCGGTCCCGGGCTGAGGGAGTTCACCGCGACGAACAAGAGCTACGGCGCCCGGTCCGCGGACGTGAACGTGGCTGCGGACGAGGTGGTGCGGCAGGACTTCGACCTGGGCACCGGGCGCCTGGTCGTCGAGCCAGACTCGTTGTACCAGCGCCTGCACGCCGGGTTCATGGAGGACTTCTTCCGGGTCAGGCTGTTCAACGATGGCACGGGCGCGGCGAGTTACGACATTCGCGAGGTTCGAGGGCACATGGCGGCGCCGTCCTGGGCGCCGTTCAACCTGGCCAACCTGCCGCAGCCGAGGGTCGGCGGCAAGGACGCCGCGGCGACGACCACGGCTCACCTTCCGATCAAGTCCACCTTCCTGCAGCAGGGGGTTGCGGCCGATGCCGTGATTCTGAACGAGTTCCCGACGGGCCATCAGTTGTCCTGGGGCGGCAGCTTCGACGGGGGCAACGGCCAGGTATGGGTGGGCGAGACCTTCGGCGGCAATGACCAGCCGAACTCGTTCTTCGAGTTCTTCCTGCCGGACGGCACATCGACCGGCACGGCGTCCAGCTACTTCGACCCGGCCCAGGTCTTCATCGCGGATGGGGCCTATGACCCGATCAGCGCGTCGCTGTGGTTCCTGACGGTCACGAGCAGCGGCAGCTGCGTGTTCGAGGTGGACGCCCAGAGTGGCAGCATCACGGGGCGCTCGATTTGCCCGTCGTGGAGCACCAGCCAGCGGGGCTTGGCGTTCGACCCCTTGACCGAGACGTTCTTTGCCGGCACCTGGAACGACGGGTCGATCACGCGGTTCGACCGGGATGGCACGATCCTCGAGAACGTGGCCATGGGATTGGCGATTTCCGGTCTGGCCTACAACTACACGACCGGGCACCTGTACGTGATCGAGAACGGGTCGGCTTCGGCGCCCCACCTGCACATCGTGGATCCGGGTAACGGGTATCCCATCGTCAACAGTTTCACCATTCCCGGCCAGTCGGACAACTTCCAGGCGGGTCTGGGCATCGACTGCGAAGGCTACGCCTGGGTCGTGAACCAGAAGACGAACATGGTGCATCAGGTGGACGTCGGGGAGCCGATGGCATGCCTGGGCGGCTTGGACTGGGTCGAGTTCGGGCCCGAGAGCGGGGTGCTGGAGCCCGGCGAGGGGGTCGAACTGTCGGTGCGGCTGTACGCGGACGAGGTGGACTTCGGCCACTACGAGGGACATCTGCGGGTTTCGAGCGACACGCCGTACGGGCCGGTCGGCGTCAACCTGACGATGGACCATGTCGATCGCTTCACGATCGCGATCACGACCGAGGGCGAAGGTACGACCCTGCCGTCGGGCATGGTGGATGTGTGGGGACTGGATGACCTGACGATCGCGATCCAGCCCGCCGAGAAGTACCACACGCACGAGGTATATCTGGACGGGGTTCCCCAGGGGCGGTACCTGCCGGAACTGGTGATTCCGGCGATCCTGCAGAACCACCAGGTCCACGTGCTGTTCGGGTACACCTGCGCGGTCGATGCGGATTGCGTGAACCCCGAAAACGACTGCCTTGGCGTCTGCGAGGACGGCATGTGCCTGTTCCATCGGTTCAAGGTGGCGGGGGATGCCTGCGGGGACACGGCCGACTCGGAATGTTCGGCGCCGGATACCTGCAACGGTCTGGGCCGCTGCCTGCCCAACCACGTCTTGTCGGGAACGGCGTGCAATGCCGATTCGGACGGCTGCACGGTGGGGGACGCCTGCCATGCGGGCGCGTGCGTGGCTGGCGGCGCGCCGGACTGCACCGGCGAGAACGACGCGTGCAACATGGGCGCGTGCGCATCGACGGGCCTCAACTCCTACGCGTGCGTGAAGGACCCGACGCCCCGGGAGGGGGCGCTGTGCAACGCGGACTCGAACGGCTGCACGATCGAGGACACCTGCGTTGCGGGGGCGTGCGTGGCCGGCGCGGCGGCGGACTGTTCGGACCTGGACGACGCGTGCAACGTCGGCGCATGTCATTCCACGGGGCTCAACAGCTTCAGGTGCCTGAAGGATCCGGCTCCCATGGAAGACGTGGCATGCAATGCGGATTCCAACGGCTGCACGGTGGGGGACGCCTGCAAGGCGGGCGCATGCGTCGCGGGCCCGGCGCCGGACTGCAGCGCCGAGAACGACCAGTGCAATACGGGCACGTGCGCCTCGACCGGGGATGATGCGTACGCCTGCGAAAAGGACCCAACGCCCCAGGAGGGGGCGCTGTGCAACGCGGACTCGACCGGCTGCACGATCGAGGACACCTGCGTGGCGGGAGCGTGCGTGGCCGGCGATGCGCCGGACTGCACGGGCATGGACGACGCGTGCAACGTCGGGATCTGCCGCTCGGCGGGGAATCACACGTACACCTGCGCGAAGGACCCGGCTCCGATGGAAGACGTGGCATGCAATGCGGATTCCAACGGCTGCACGGTGGGGGATGCCTGCAAGGCGGGCGCATGCGTCGCGGGCCCGGCGCCGGACTGCAGCGGCCAGGACGACCAGTGCAATTGGGGGGTGTGTTCGTCCACGGGGAACACGGCTTACGCATGCATCAAGAACCCGATGGCCCACGAGGGTGCGCTGTGCAACGCCGACTTCGACGGCTGCACGGTCGAGGACACGTGCATGGCGGGTGCGTGCGTCGCGGGTGCGGCCCCGGACTGCACGGGCATGAACGATGCGTGCAACGTGGGGGTCTGCGTGTCGGCGGGGAACCACGCCTTCGCCTGCGCGAAGGACCCGGAACCCCTGGAGGATGCGGCCTGCAATGCGGACTCCAATGGCTGCACGGTGGGGGATGCCTGCGTCGCGGGCGCGTGCGTGGCCGGCGCCGCTCCGGACTGCAGCGCCGAGGACGACCAGTGCAACACGGGGGTCTGCACCTCCACGGGCGAGGATGCGTACGCCTGCGCGAAGGACCCGGCTTCCCACCAGGGGGCGCGGTGCAACGCCGACTCGGATGGCTGCACCGTCGGGGATCTGTGTGACGCGGGCGCCTGCGTGGCCGGCAACGCGCCGGACTGCGCGGGCCTGGCGGACCAGTGCAACGCGGGCGTGTGCCAGTCCACGGGCAACGATCAGTACGTCTGCGCCAAGGATCCGACGCCGTTCGAAGGGGATGTCTGCGACGACGGCGATCCCTGCACCGTGGCGGCTTGCGCCGACGGCGCCTGTGGGTTCCGGGATGCGGTCGAGGATTGCTGCGGATCCCACGAGGATTGCGACGTCCCGCTGGAGCGGTGCGACCTGGCCGAAAACGTATGCGAGGCGGTTCATTGCACGGCCTGCGAAGAGGATGCGGACTGCGGGGCCGAGGGGAACAAGTGCCTGCTGCTGTACTCGGGTTCGTACTGCGTGGTGGCCTGCGACAAGGACGATTCCGGAACCTGTCCGGACGGTGCAACGTGTCGCGAGGCGGCCCAGGATCTGTTCCTCTGCGTGCCGGATGACGGGGACTGCGAGTGCGTGTCGAAGGCGCGCACTCTGTGCAAGTCCGACGAGCTGGTCTGGGTCAACAGTTGCGGCCAGATCGGCGAGGTCATCGACGACTGCGACGGGCGTGGTTGCCTGGACGCCGCCTGCTGCCCGGAGGGCACCCGGCGTGACGGCGACGAGTGCCGGACGCCCGAGGTTCCGCAGGACGTGATTCAGGACGGCGTCGCTCCCGACGCGGGCGGCGAACCAACCTCGAAGGGCAGTGGCGGCTGTTCGGCCGGAACCCGGGGCCAGACCTCTGCCGCCCCTGGGCTGCTGCTGCTCCTGGTCGGCGTCCTGGGATTCCGGCGGCTTCGTCGGCGTGCGATCTGATCCAGCCAGGCCAGACCTGACCTGACCGCGCGGCAATTCACGTCACAGCCCAGCCCGATGCAGGACGCAGGGGGGAATCCACGCGCACCGGGTCCAGGGGGAACCCGGGAGCCGAGGGCACCCTCCCGGGCGAGGTTGCCAGGTTCGTTGGGTCCGCTTTGGGGGTGTCGGGTGTCGGCTCAGTCCGTCGCCAAGGGGAGGCCCCGTTCCCGAAGCTGGCGCCGCAACGTGACGGCGTCCTGGAACACCTCGGCGTCCATGCCGACCGCACGGGCCCCATCGACGTTGCGCGGGACGTCGTCCACGAAGAAGCAGCGGTCGGGCGGCACGCCGACGTCTTTCGCCGCCTGGCGGTAGAAGTCCGGCTCGGGCTTCAGCAGGCCGACCTGGTAGGACACGGTCGGGCGGGGAATGGCCTGGAGCACCGGCATCCGTGCCAGCAGGTAGGGGAAGTGCAGGGGCTCGGTGTCCGACAACAGGCCCACCGGCACCTGCGCCGCAATCTCGAAGAACAGGCGATCCATGTCCGGCTTGGGACGGAAGATGTCGCACCACCTGGCGACGAAGGTGTCGTAGTCCCAGGTCTCGCCCAGGCGGGTCATGACCTCGTTCCAGAAGGCCCGTGGCGTGACCAGGCCCCGCCCGAAGCGAACGAACAGCGGGTCCTGCACCAGCCTGGCCAGGCTCAGCTCCCCGGGGGCGGTGCCGGCCAGACGCGGCCACAGGCTGCGCTCGGTATCGACATCGATCAGGACGCCTCCCAGGTCGAAGATCACGGCCTGGGGCCCAGGGTGAGTCATGCGGAGGTCTCCTCGACGGCCGTCCCGTCCAGCGAGCGGTGCAGCACGGCCGGTGGCTGGATGCCGGCGGCTCGGAATGCGGGCAGCACCCGCAGGTTCACGTCGGTCACGAACGCGTTCTCGTACTGCGTGTCCAGGACATAGGCCCGCAGTCGCAGACGCACGGCCACGTAGTTCGCCTCGATCACGTTGGCCACGTTCACCCGGATCGGCTTGGGCAGGAAGACGTACAGACTGGACAACGCGGCCTCGTGGACGATCCGCTGGGCCTGTTCCACGTCCTGATCGACGCCGATCAGGAAGTCCATCACGACCTGCATGTCCAGGGCGCCGTAGTTTCCGCAGGACGTGATGTCCGACAGGAACTTGTTGTTCGGAATCGTGACGATGTTGTCGTCCAGGGTCTGCATGCGCACCGAACGCAGGCCGATCGCGCGGATATCCCCGTACTGGCCGCCGAACGAGACCCGATCGCCGACCTGGAACGGGCGGTCCAGCATGATGGTGATGCCCGCCACGAACGAGGCCACCAGATCCTTGACCGCGAAGCCGACCGATACGGCGACCGTGCCGCCGACCACGGCCAGCACCCGGTTGTCCAGGCGGAAACTGAGCATCAAGGTGGCGATGCCCGTTCCCACGTACAGGAAGAACTGCAGGAACGTCGCGATCTTGTGGAACGTCATCCTGCGGTCGGCGAAACGTCGGCTGAGGCCCTCGACGAACGCATCCAGGAACTTCAGCAGGATCCAGACGGCCACGATCAGACCCAGGGACGTCAGCACGCCGCCCCAGCGAATCAGGCGCGTCAACTGGGTGATTGTCTCGACGTCGGCCTCCTGGGCCAGCGCGGCGGCAGGCACCAGAAGGAGGGCCGCCATGGCCAGGGACCGCACGGCGACCGGGCCGCGAAGCCGGGTTGGCTGTGGTCGTCGGTTCATGTCGTTCCCCATCCGTCGTCACACGACCAGCAGGTGCTGGCGCGCCAGCACGCGCGTCACGGTGCGGTACCACTGCCACGAGAGTCGGAACAAGTCCTGGTTTCGGACCAGCCACCCCGCGTCGGCGGCAAAGCGCAGCACGTCGCGAACCTCGTGAAGCGGCTGGCGGGTGGCCTCCGCCAGAGCCTCGGGTGTCGCCTGCTCCATCTGGACCAGCGCGCGCAGCACGAACAGCACGTGCAGAGGCATCGACTCGACGTCCGTCGCCTCGGGCGCATCGAACAGCGCCACCTGGACGGCCCCGTCCGGTCGCTGCCGCAGCGATTCTCGCCAGAAGTGCAGCGCCACCGCGGGGTTGCCGCCCGAGAAGTCCCACAGCATCCGTTGGAAGCCCCGCTGGGTTCGATCCGCCTCGCCCAGGATCGCCTCGGGCGGCGCGCCGACGGCGTGGAGCAGCGAATCGAACCGCGGCGAAATGCCGGCCTTCGCGGTGCGCGCCGACAGCAGGTCGGCGATGCGCGGTTCGCTCCAGGACGTCAGTCGGACGACCCGGTCGAACATCGGTTGCGGGGCGCGGGCACGGCTCAGGAAATGCCAGGCGGGGGACTCCAGCGCCAGGACCCATGTGGTGCGCATCGGCAGATCCCGCGCCAGTGCCACCAGCCGGGCCAGTGCATCCAGGCCGCCGATGGCGGGGCGGACCAGGCGCTGGCAGTCGTCGATCGTGATCAACGCGGGATTCCGGGAGGCCAGGGCGCGGGTCACCTCGGCCTGGGGCGTCCGGGGCGGCAGGTCCAGCGCTTCCGCCAGCCGGCCCAACAGGGCGTCGAAGTCGTGACCGGGGCACGCCAGCGCCAGGTTCGCCGGATCCGCGAGTCGTGAGGACAGGCGCTGCAGGAAGGCCGTCTTGCCCAGGCCGTGCTCGCCCACCACCGCGGCCAGATGGGGCATCGGCTGGCGCGTCCGGGCTTCCAGATCCTCCAGTGCCGCGTCCACCGGACCGGCGATCCAGGGATCGGGCGGGCCCTCGGGCGCCAGAAGATCCGCCGCCGGACCGTCGAGGACCGGCAGCACCTCGATCTGCTGGCGCAGTTGGGCGTGGCGTTGGACTTCGCGGCGGAACAGCCACGCGTGGGCGCGGCGGTAGGCCGAGGCCCCGGCCACCTGGGTCAGCGCGAATCGGTACAGGCCCATGCCCAGCAGCCAGGCACCACCGATTGCCGCCGCGACGAACCCCCGAATGCCGGTCGAGCGGGCCAAAATCCAGTCCCCGAGGGCGTCGGTGCGCGGGCGAGCCTGGATGCGGGCGAAGATGGTCGGCTTCCACCAGCGAACCAGCAGGAACAGGGCCGGCAGAATCAGGACCCACGTCATCTTCAGGACCCAGGCGTGCAGGGTTCCGGCGCCCAGCAGTTCCCGGATGCCGCCCAGGGTCAAACCGACCACGATGGCCACAAGGCCGATCAGGCGCAGCGACTTGCGGCGCAGGTCTTCGGCCGGTGCCGTCTCGGCGTGGACTCCGGTCCGGGCGCCGAAGCGCGCGACGACGGCATCGACCCCCTGGACGACCACCCCGGCCAGCAGGAACCACTTCAGCCCCAGCCAGGCGATGCGAGCCTCGGGCGCCTGGGCGACGTCGCCGGCGATCAGCCGTACCAGCAGGACCAGGGCCAGCCATTCCAGGGGATGCCGGATGCGACGGAAGTACCAGAGGGCGGTCCCCATGGCCCCCGCAAGGCGCGTCGGCGGCCTGCGCGTTTCCCAGTGCAGGGCGGCGCGGTCCAGCAGCCCGTCGGCCTGGCGGCGCCACCAGCGGAACACGACAAGCAGGCCGGCCAGATAGATCAGCGCCAGCACCGCATCCAGGGGCGCCTGCCAGAAGCGCAGCCGGGCCTCGTCCAGCGTCCTGGGCAGTGTCCGCCAGTGCCACCGCACCTGCAGGGACAACTGGTCCAGGGCGCCCTGCACCTGGGCGAACCCCTCGGCGCCGAACCCCGTCAGTCGATCCCGCAGCCCGTCGCTGACATGGTCCAGCAGCAGCAGCCGGGACGCATTCAGCCGCTCGACATCGCGGGACAGCGCGGTGGCGTGGTCCAGGCGTGCGCGGGCGGCGGCCTGGCCCAGTCGCGTGGCTTCGCTGCGCAGCGCGTCCCGCAGTTCGCGCAGGGCGGTTCGGTCCGACTCGTCCAGCCGGGCCAGATCCAGTCCCTCGCCGACCTCCGGCACGCGATGACCGGGATGGTCCAGTTCGTCCAGCGCCCGGCGGAAGGCAGTGCGCGCGTGGGCGAGGGCGGCGCGCACCTCGGGCCATCGGGCGTCGGCTTCGCCGCGACTGGCGTCTCCCCACGCGATCTGCTGGGCCAGCTTCCGGATCTCGGTCTCCAGGCGGGTGCTGGCGGCCGAACGTTCGGTCGCCTCGGCGTCGCGCCGGATCAGGTCGGCCTCGAACAGCGCCTGGGCCTGGCGAACGCCCAGCAGGCGCGCGCGTTCCTCGGCCGCCTCTCGCAGGGCCAGGCTGGCGGCCTCCCGGGCCTGGACCAGGGCCTCCTGGCGCTCCTGATCGGCCTGCTGCGCGTCGTCCTGGGCTCGTCGGGACGCGTCCAGACGCGCCGTTTCCTCGGCCTGGGCCGCGGCGACCGCCTCGGCCTGGCGGCGCGCGTGCAGATCCAGCAGTGCCTGGCGCTCCGGGCCGCTGCGCTCGCGGAACTCGGCCAGGGCCTCCAGGACCGCCCGCCCCGCATCGACCAGAGGATCGACGTCGGTCGCGTCGGATGCCTGGACGACCTCGGCGACCCAGGGGGCGGACAGATCCAGCATCAGCAGCGGAACCGGTTCGATGGCCGGCTCCAGCTCGCCGCGCACCAGGGCTCGCAGGTGCTGGGCACGTTGCGCCAGGTCGGCCGCCTGTTCGGTCCGCTCCTGCGCGCGTCTGGACTGCGCGGCGTGTTCGTCCTGCCGGTCCTGATGGGCGCGCAGGATCCGTTCTTTTCGGTCCGCCGGGAGCGACAGGAAGCGTCGTCGCGCGTCGTGCAGAGTCGTGCGCGCGCGGTCGGTCGCGTCGGCGGACTCGGTCGTCGGCTGGGGCGTCTGGGACTTGCGGGCCTGCTTCCTGGGCGGCGGGGCGATGGGGGTGAACAGGGTGCCCAGGTCCCGGGGCAGATCCGGGTCGAGGGCCGCGGGGTCCTCGCGGAACAGTGCGGACGGATCGATATCCAGGTCCAGGGTTCCCGCGATCAGGTCGTCGATTCGCGCCGCGGTCCAGAGTCGCCGGGCATCGGGGGCCTCCGGCTGGGCGTGGGCCAGGATGGGAATCAGCGTGGCGCAGACCAGCACGGCGGTCAATCGTCCCTTGCGACTGGGGGCTGTCGTCCGGCCCATCGGCGTGACCTCGCTGGGGTGTCCGCTTCGCATTCGCCGCGCGGGACGATTCTAACCGGCGGACGCCGAAATGTCCGGGGTCCTGAAGATCCCTCGGCGTCGGCAGGGGTGTGGTGACGCTTGACGGGCGGTTCGCACCGGGGGAAACTGCCGTTCGGCGCCGGGGGGATCCGGTGCGACTGCACGGAGGCATGCCGATGGTGGGCTTGATCGTCGTTCTGGGGATTGCCGTGGTGCTGGGCCTGGCGTTGCTGGGCATCTACAACGGGCTGGTCGGAAAGCGCAACCGGATCCAGGAGGCGTTTTCGACCATCGACGTGATGCTGAAGAAGCGGTACGACCTGATTCCCAACATGGTCGCGACCGTCAAACAGTACATGACCCACGAGGCCGAAACCCTGACGCGGATCGCCGGGTTGCGGACGCGCGCGATGGACCCGAACGCGCCGATGGACGACCGGATCCGGGCCGACAACGAGATGATGAAGGGGCTGCGCGGCCTGATGGTGCAGGTCGAGGCCTATCCGGACCTGAAGGCGAACGAGAACTTCATGCATCTGCAGCGGACGCTGAACGAGGTCGAGGAGCAGTTGTCCGCGGCCCGTCGGGCGTTCAACGCGGCGGTGCTCGAGATGAACAACGCCGTCGAGATGTTCCCGTCGAACATCGTGGCCGGGATGTTCAACTTCAAGCGCCACGAGATGTTCGAGATCCCCGAGGCCGAGCGTGTCGCGCCGAACGTCAAGTCGCTGTTCGCGTGATGGGGCCATGCAGGATTCTTCCCGCCAGAACCGGACCGTAGCCGAAGCGGTCGCCAGTTTCGGGGTCTTCTACAACGAAACGCTTCGTCCGGTGTTGCAGTCGTTCGACGACGAGCGGCGCCACAACCTGAAGAAGGCCGGGAAGTTTGCCGGCGTCGTGTTGGCGGTGTCGCTGGTGGTGGGGGCGATCGGCGGCGGCGCCTGGTGGATCGGGGTTCCGATCGCCGTGCTGCTGTCGCTGGCGGGCTTCCCCGCGTTCAGGGGCGACTGGGCGGTGCGGGTCAAGATGGCGGTGATGCCGCGGGTCCTGGACCACCTCTCGCCGGGCCTGACCTACGACCCCATCTCCTTCGTGGGGCAGGACGGCTTCGTGCGCAGCCGGCTGTGTACCCGGCGAATCGATCGGTACCGCGGCGAGGATTGCGTCCAGGGGGCCATCGGCGCGACCCAGGTGATGTTCTCGGAGATTCATGCCGAGCACCGCGAGGAGTACCGGGACGCCAAGGGGCGTCGGCACACGCGCTGGATCACCCTGTTCCGGGGCCTGTTCTTCGTCGGCGACTTCAACAAGCACTTCGCCGGCGTCACGGTCGTCGTGCCCGACGTCGCCGAGCGGATGCTGGGGTCGTGGCTGGGGAACCTGCTGCAGAAGGCCAACTTCGCCCAGTCCGGCGCCCTGGTGAAGCTGGAGGATCCGGAGTTCGAGAAGGTCTTCGCGGTCTATGGGGATGACCAGGTCGAGGCGCGCTACATCCTGACGCCGGCGCTGATGCGGCGCCTGCTGGACTTCCGGAAGCGGACGGGGCGGGAGATTTCCGTGTCGTTCGCGGAATCCTGCGTGTTCGTGGCGGTGCCCCAGACGCGCGACCTGTTCGAGCCGCGCATGTTCGGCAGCCTGATGGACCCCACGTGGGCGCGGGCGTTCTTCGACGACGTGTCGATGGCGGTGGGCATCGTCGAGGATCTGAATCTGAACACGCGGATCTGGACCAAGACGTAGGGATGCGTGCATCGATGCGCCCGGGTGCCCGACGCCCGGGGACGCCGCGGCCTAGAGGGATCGGCGCGGTCGCGCCACGCCGTAGCGTTTCAACTTGCCTTGCAGCGTCGTGGGCCGAAGCCCCAGAAGGGTCGCCGCTCCGCGCGGGCCGTGGATCCGGCCCTCACAGGCATCCAGCGCCCGGACCAGGATGCGTCGAGCCTCGGCGTCCCAGGCATCGGGGGGGGTGTGGGGTGCTGCCAATGCGGTGGGGTGACGCGGCATGGGCGCCGCCGGCCCGCCCGGCAGTTCCGGCAGCAGGAGTTCGGGCCCCGGGTGCAGGATCAGCGCACGCTCGATCAGGTTCTCGAGTTCGCGCACGTTCCCGGGCCAGGGATGGGACTCCAGCGCCACCCAGGTCGCCTCGGGGACCGTCGGGGGGCGCCGGTTCATCGCGGACGCATGGTGGTCCAGGAACAACGCGACCAGCGGCCGGATGTCCTCGGGACGTTCGCGCAGCGGCGGGACGTGGACCGGGAAGATGTTCAGGCGGTAGAACAGATCCGATCGGAACGTCCCGGCCGCCACCAGATCCTCGAGGGGCCGGTTGGTCGCGGCGACGACCCGGACATCCAGCCGGACGGCACCGGTTCCGCCAACCGGCTGGATCTGTCGATCCTGAAGCGCGCGCAGCAGCTTGACCTGGACCGGCATGGGGGCGTCGCCCACCTCGTCCAGGAACAGCGTGCCGCCGTCGGCCTGCTCGAAGCGGCCGGGCTTGCGTCGGGTGGCGCCGGTGAAGGCGCCCTTTTCGTGGCCGAACCGTTCGGATTCGATCAGGCCTTCCGGAATGGCGCCCAGGTTGACGGTGACGAACGGTCCCCCGAACCGCGGGCTGAACTCGTGGACCAGGCGCGCCAGGCCCTCCTTGCCGGTGCCCGTCTCGCCGCGGATCAGCACCGTGGCACTGGACGGGGCCGCCTGGCGCACCTGCGCGACGATCTCGCGCATCCTGGGGCTTTCGGCCACATAGCGGGTCGTCGCGGCCTGGTCGCGGATGCGGTCCTTCAGACGCGCATTCTCGCCCTCCAGCAGCCGGTTCAGGCGCCGGACCTCCTCGACCATCAGGCTGTTGTGCAGGGCGATGGCGACCAGCCCGGCGATCCGCTGGGCGCTGTGCAGGCAGCAGTCCAGCAGGCCGTGTCCGTGGGCGTGCGCGACGTCCAGCGTGCCCAGCACCTGCCCCTCGAACACCAGCGGGATGCTGACCAGGGCGCCGTAGCCGTCCAGCGCCAGGGGACGCTCCTCGCGGTACCGGGGGCGGTCGGGGTCCAGGTTCTCGACCACATGCATGCGTCGTTCGCGAATCGCGGGGCCGCAGGCCGAGGCGTCCAGGGCGACGCGCGTTCCGACCTCCGGCACGGCGACCCGGGGGTCATCCACCAGCAGCACCTCGGCGTGGTCCGGGGCATCGGGCGTCCATCGGTGGATCGTCAGGCGGGTCAGCCCGAAGAAGCGCCGCATCAACTGGGCGGTCCGTTGCAGGACGACGTGCAGATCGACCGACGCCAGGATGGCGTGGAGGGCCTCGTCCATCAGGCCTTCGCGCTTCAGATGGCCGGGGCAGTGCTGGGGTTGATTGGTGACCATATGTGGTCGTGTATCGTGGCTTGTCTGCGATGTCAATTGTCGGCCGGGGGCCGAGCGGGCCGGCGTGACGCTGGAACGAGGGCTGCGGCGTGGCCGCAGCAGTCCACGGACGCTTCGCGTCGGGGGCCGAGCGGGCCGTGGCTCGGGTGGTTCGGGCGCCGCAGGCCGTGGAGTGCGCCGGTTTGACGGCGCCCTGGCTCTCCCCCTGGCACGATTTCTGGAAGAATCGGTCCTGGGCAACCAGGCAAATTGGCGGTAGCCTGGCGGCCTCCGAGCGAGCCCTCGAACCTGCGAGGAAGCGATGAACCTGGTCCTGCGACTGCTGCCGACGGTGCTGTCCGCGCTGCTGCTGGGCGCCCACTTCCTGCGTTCCGGAAACCTGGCCCTGGTGGCGGCCTGCATCGCGTTTCCCCTGGTCCTGCTGGCCCGGCGCGCCTGGGCCCTGCGCGCGGCCCAGGCGTTCCTGGCCTTTGCCGCGGGCACCTGGGCCTGGACGGCCTTCACCATCGCCGAACGGCGCATCGAGGCGGGGCAGCCCTGGGCTCGCATGGCCGTCATTCTGGGAGTCGTTGCGCTGCTGGCCGTGATCGCGGCGTTGCTGCTGCAGGTGGCGGGCACCCGGACGCGGCTGGTCCCCGGGGCGGTCGATTCGAGAACGAATAATCGTTGAAGAACGAAATAACGTTACTAAAACTAACGATAGATCGTTGTGCTCCGGCCTGCTGCCCCGCCGGTGTCCTGTAATCCCGAAGTGTTATCGCCCTGGCACGCCGGCTGCAAACGGCGCCCCCCGGCCACCAGTTTGGCCAAGGAGGGGAGATGAAGAACCATCGAACGCGCGCAATCCTGTTGTTCGTCGTCGTCGGGGCGTTTTCCGTCCTGATCTTCGGCGGGGTCCAGATCGACGAGCACAAGCCGCCGATTCCCGGCAAGGTGGTGACCGCCGAAGGCCGGGTCGTGGCGACGGGCGACGACATCATTCGCGGCCAGAAACTGTATCTGACCCGCGGTGGCCAGCACATGGGGTCGATCTGGGGCCATGGCGCCTACCTGGCGCCCGACTGGTCGGCGGACGCCGTGCATCGCCTGGGGCTGGTGGCGGCCGGCCTGGCCGCGGGGCGCGCGCCTGCCCAGGCCGTCGCGTTCACCCAGGAGGAACTGGATGCGCTGCCCGCCCCCGAGAAGGCTCGAGTCCAGGCGGTCGTCGCCCAGGAGCTTCGGGCCAATCGCTATGACCCTGCGACCGACACCCTGACCTTGTCCCCTTCGCAGGCGATCGCCTGGCCCGCCATCACGGCGCACTACACGAAGCTGTTCCGCGACGGAGACCCCGGCACGGGCGTGCATCCGGGCGTCGTCACGACGCTGGAAGAGGGGCAGTTGCTGTCGGGCTTCTTCTTCTGGACGGCCTGGGCCGCCATGACCGTCCGGCCCGGCGAGGTCTATACCTACACGGCGAACTGGCCGTTCGACCCCCTGGTCGGAAATGGTCCGCTTCCCGGCGCGCTGATCTGGTCGATCGTCAGCGTCATCCTGCTGATTGCCGGCATCGCGTTCGCGCTGTGGTGGTACATCACCAAGTTGTCCCACGACGACCGGCCCGACATCCAGCCCTTCCAGGCCCCGAAGCCGTCCGCCAGCCAGCGCGTGACCCTGGGCTTCTTCGTCGCGGTCGTCGGACTGTTCGCGGTCCAGACGATCCTGGGGTCCATTACCGGCCACTACGCCGTCGAGGGCAACGCCCTGTTCGGCATCGACATGTCGAAGATCCTGCCGTACCCCGTCACGCGCACGTGGCATGTCCAGTTGTCCGTCTTCTGGATCGCGACGGCCTGGCTGGCGACCGGCCTGTTCATCGGGCCCTTCGTGTCCGGCCGCGAGCCCGCGGGTCAGTCGAAGCTGTCCTGGCTGCTGCTGGGGGCGCTGGTGCTGGTCGTCGTCGGATCCCTGTCCGGCACCTGGATGGGCATCATGGGCAAGTTCGGGGGCGATGGCTTCTGGTTCGGCAACCAGGGCTACGAGTACATCGAACTGGGCCGCGTCTGGCAGATCGCCCTGCTGGGCGGCATGGTGTTGTGGCTGGTGCTGGTGTACCGCGCGATCAAGCCCGCCCTGAACGTCGAGTCCGATCGCGGCGGCCTGACCCACCTGCTGCTGTACTCCGCGGTGTCGATTCCGGTGTTCTATTCGATGGGGCTGTTCTACACGCCCGGCACGCACATGAGCGTCGCCGACTACTGGCGCTGGTGGGTCGTTCATCTGTGGGTCGAGAACTTCTTCGAGGTGTTCGCGACGGTCGTCCTGGCGTTCGTCCTGACGCGCCTGGGCGCCGTGCGCGAGCGTTCGGCCCTGCACGCCGTCTATGCCAGCATCCTGATGTACCTGGGGGCCGGCATCATCGGCACGTTCCACCACCTGTACTTCTCGGGGACGCCGCTGTTCATCACGGCTCTGGGGGCGACGTTCTCGGCGCTGGAAATCGTGCCGCTGACGCTGCTGGGCTTCGAGGTCGCATCCAATATGCGCCTGGCCCGAAGCGGCGGAAACGCCAGCCCGTACCGCTGGCCCCTGTACTACTTCGTGGCCGTCGCGTTCTGGAACCTGGTCGGCGCGGGCGTGTTCGGATTCCTGATCAATCCGCCCATCGTGCTGTACTACGCCCAGGGGCTGAACACGACGCCGATCCATTCGCACGGCGCGCTGTTCGGCGTGTACGGGTTCCTGGCCATCGCGTTGATGCTGTTCACGATGCGCCACGTCGTTCACCAGAAGGCCTGGAGCGACCGGCTGTTGAAGATCGCCTTCTGGGCCCTGAACGGCGGATTGGCGGGTATGATCGTGTTCAGCCTGGTGCCGGCCGGCTTCTATCAGTTCCTGGAGGCGATCCGGCACGGGACGTGGTGGGCGCGCAGCCCGGCGGTGACGGGGTCGGATTTCATCCACACGGTGACCTGGATGCGGCTGGTGCCGGACCTGGTCTTTGACGTGGGCGTGGCCGCGCTGGTGCTGTTCGTGGTGCGCGCGATTGTGCTGGACGTGCGCCTTCGGCGCGCGGAGAACTCGGGTTTGATGACGGTCGCGGCGACGACCGAGGAGGAGTGATCATGGCGGACATTCAGCGAAGCGATGGCGGAATCGCGCCGGCCAAGGCGGTGCGGCTTGCGGAACACGTGGACTATGCGCCGGGGGCGGTCGTCAGCAAGACGCTGGCGAAGAGCCCGGCGGGGACGTTGACCCTGTTCGCGTTCGACGACGGCCAGGGGCTGTCCGAGCACTCGGCCCCGTTCGACGCCTACGTCACGGTGCTGGACGGCGTGGTCGATCTGGTGATCGGCGGCGTCACGGTTCCGGCCATCGAGGGCGAGACGGTCCTGATGCCGGCGAACGTGCCCCACGGGCTGACGGCCCGGGGTCGATTCAAGATGCTGCTGACGATGATCCGGGGCTGACGTCCGGTCGCGGAGGCTCGCCGGCCGCCGTCGGGGCGCGCGTCCCGCC
>JARKOL010000125.1 GCA_029975745.1 Myxococcota bacterium
CCATCTTCAGGTGCTGGAAGGCGACCGATACGAGGCGCTGGCCACCATCAGCCACGTGGTGAAGGACCGCATCGTTCCCCCCCGGGGGACCATCCGCGACCGGAACGGTACGGTGCTGGCGACCGACGTCGAGGTCGCCGACCTGACGATGGTGCCGCACTACGTCAAGGACCCCGCCGGTGAGACGGCCCGGATGGTCGCGCTGGGCGTTCTGGCGCCCGAGGACGCCGACCGGATCGTCGCGCAGATCGACGAGGCGAAGCGGGGCAGGAAGCGGTTCCATCGGCTGACGGCGCACCGCAATCTGGTGGGGTCCCGGTGCCCCAACGATCTGTCCGCGCTGTCGTTCGACCAGCAGGCGGGGCGGATGGTGTGTCCCCGGTGCGGCGAGTCGTTCGTCGATCAGCGGGCCGTCGTCCAGACCCACCTTCACGAACTGCCGGGATTCGCGCTGCATGCCCGCATGGTGCGCCACTATCCGATGCGGGACCTGGCGGTTCACGCGATCGGCTACGTCAACGAGGTCAATGCCGAAGAGGTGGCCGCGAATCGCGAGCGCTTTCGGCCCGGCGACGTGATCGGGCGGTCGGGGATCGAACGCGCCCTGGACGACGAACTGCGGGGGATTCCGGGGCAGGACGTCTATGTCCGGATGGCCGGCGGGAACCGATTGCGTCCCGAGGAACTCCCGGATCCGTTCCAGGGGCTGACCTCGCGTCCGCCCGTCCAGGGAAGCGACGTGATGCTGACCCTGGACGCGACGCTCCAGCAGGCGGCGGTGACCGCGTTGTCACGCCATCGCTCGGGCGCGGTCGTGGCCATGGATGTGGAAACGGGCGAGGTGCTGGTGCTGGCCAGCCACCCGTCGTTCGCGATCGGGCCGCGGCTGCGGGCGTCGCCGACGGGGGGCGGCGGGGCTTCGGGAACCGTGGACCCGGTGTATGCGCCGATGGTGGACAAGGCGGTCGCGGCGTATCCGCCCGGCTCGACCTTCAAGATGGTGACCTCGATCGCCGCCCTGGTCGAAGGGGCCATCGCCGAGCCCACCGAGGTCTTCTGCCCGGGCCACTTCGACTACCGGGGGCGTCGATTCCACTGCTTCAAGCGCAGCGGTCACGGCAATATGACCCTGGTGCCGGCCATCGCGCAGTCCTGCGATACGTACTACTACGTGCTGGGTGACGTGCTGGGGCTGGACACGTTGACCCACTACGCGCGGGACTGGTTCGGCCTGGGCGAAAAGACCGGCATCGAGATCTTCGAACAGTCGGGCGTGATGCCGACCGAGTCCTGGTATCGGTCGAAGGGGCGTCGCTTCCAGCCGGGGTTCGCGATCAACGCGTCCGTCGGACAGGGCGACGTCAAGGTCACGCCCCTGGGCATGGCGCGGGCGTACGCGGCGCTGGTCAACGGCGGGCGGGTGCTGCAGCCGACGCTGGTGCGCTGGGTCGGGCCCGTCGCGGACGCTCCGCGCGAGGGGACTCCCAAGGTGGTCCGGGAACTGGACCTGTCGCCGGAGTTCGTGGACCTGGTGATGCGGGGCATGTACGGCGCCGTGAACAGCCCGGAAGGCACGGCGGCCAAGAGCGCGATTCGCGACCTGCCGTTCGCGGGCAAGACCGGCACGGCCCAGGCGCGCGAAAGCCGCAAGGACGTGGCGCCCGACGTGGCGCGCTGGCTGCTGGAGGACCACGCCTGGTTCGTCGGCTATGCGCCGGCCCGGCGGCCCCGCGTGGTCGTGACGGCCTTCATCGAGCACGGCGGATTCGGCGGTGCCGAGGCCGCCCCGGTGGCGCGCAAGGTGATCGAGGCGTACTACGCGGAGCACGCCGAGGAGTTCGCGGACCTCTGGGAAGGGTTCAGCGAGGACGAGCCGCTGGAGGTCATGTGGCCGCAATGAGAGGACGCGAGACGCAGCGGTTCAGCCGCGCCGTGTGGACCGCCATCGCGGCCCTCCTGGTGCTGCTGATCATGGGCATGGTCAACCTGGGCAATGCCGCCGCCTACACCGGCGAGACGTTTCACAAGACCCAGCTTGTCTGGGTGATCCTGGGGGCCCTGGTCGCGCTGGCCGTGGCGCTGATCGACATGCGCTTCTTCCAGCAGATCTCGCCGATCGTGTTCTGGGGAACCGTCCTGCTGCTGGTGCTGGTGCTGATCTTCGGGCGTGAAATCAACCATTCCCGCCGCTGGTTCGATCTGGGGCCGATGGCGTTGCAGCCGTCCGAATTCGCCAAGCCGGCGCTGGTGCTGTTCCTGGCCAGGTTCTTCCACGCGGAACGCAACCCCGAGCGCTACTCGCTGCGAACCCTGCTGCGACCGCTGGCGTACGTGGCGGTGCCGACGGCGCTGGTCATGCTGCAGCCGGACCTGGGGACGTCCCTGGTGATCATCGCGGTCGGGTTCTCGGTGATGTTCTTCGAGGGCATCCGGCTGCGCTCGTTCCTGACGCTGCTGGGGATCGTGCTGCTGCTGATCCCGCTGGCCTGGCAGTTGGACGTGATCCAGCCGTACCAGAAGCAGCGGGTGATGACCTGGCTTTCGATGTCGGGCGCCAAGGATATCAAGAAGAACACCGATCGTTCGATGCAGCCCGAGCAGGCCCTGTGGGCCGTGGGCAGCGGCAAGGTGATGGGGAAGGGCGGGCGCCAGGGGGTCCAGTCGCGCCTGCGCTACCTGCCCGAGATGCACAACGACTACATTCTGGCATCCTACGCCGAGGAGCGCGGCTTCGTCTGGTGCGTCTTGCTGCTGTCCACGTACCTGGTGATGGTCCTGTCCCTGCTGCGCCTGGCCGTTCGGGCGCGCGAGCGGTTCGGCGTCCTGGTCAGCGTCGGGGCGGTGGCCATCATCTTCTGGCAGGTCGTCATCAATGTCGGCATGGTGATCGGATTGTTCCCCGTGGTGGGCCTGTCCCTGCCGTTCCTGTCCTACGGCGGCTCGGCGCTGCTGTCGTCGATGATTGCCGTGGGATTGGCGCTGAACGCCGGTATTCACAAGGGCAGCGTGTAGCCCGCCGACCCCCCAAATCCACCGCCTTCGCCGCGATTCGGTCGGCGATCCATGGCCATCTGCTGCGTGGCCTTCACCGCTTTCGAAGGTTGTCCACCAGCGCGACGATGTCGGGGCTGATCCAGTCGCGTGCCGACACGAAGCGGGCCTCGACGCGTCCGTCCCGCAGCAGGTAGCTTTCGGGCAGCTTTTCGGTGCCGAAGGCCGAGCGCATGTCGCGTCCGATGACTTGTTGGGGGTCGCGCAGCACGATGAAGTTCGGCGGCACGGCCGCGGCCTGGAACCGATCGAAGAAGTCGTCGATGACCTCCCAGGACTCGTCGTAGGCGACCGCGACGACGACCATCTCGTTCATCCGCGCGCGCGCCAGCGAAAGCAGGGAAGGCAGTTCCTCGATGCAGGGGGGGCAGAAGGTCCCCCAGAAGTTCAGGAAGACCAGTTTGTTGCCGAACTGCTCGAGGGTGACCGGGACGACGCGGCCATCGACGCGTCCTTCGACGGTGTAGCCGGCCTGGGCGGGCGTGACCGGGGCGGCGATGCGTTCGCCTCGAGTGCGGCGCAAGAGCGTGTCGAATTCGGTGCGGCCGCCGTCGCCCATGGCCATGATGCCGAACGCGATGAACAGGAACGCGGCAATCGCGGCACCCATGGCGAAGCGGCGGGCGTGCGTTGTCGGAAGGCGCGCGGTGTCCATCGGCCCGGGGCTCCTTCATGCGACCGGGTGCAGTTTGCCCGGCGCCCTCTCCGGTGTCAACGGCGCGTCGGGAACCTTGCGCAAATCCGCCAATTTGGGTAATAATGCGCGCGAATTCGGGTCCGGTGACGTCGGGGATGCGCGCATGATGGACGGGAACACGATGATTCTGGTCGCGAAAATCGGGCTGGACGGCCACGACCGCGGCGCGAAGGTGGTCGCCCGTGCCCTGCGGGAGGCTGGCCTTACCGTTCGGTATACGGGGCTGCACCTGGATCCCGAATCGGTGGCTCGGATGGCCGTGGACTCCGGGGCCGACGTGCTGGGCGTGTCGATCCACTCGGGTGCCCACGGCATGCTGGTTCCGGAACTGCTGCGGCATCTTGCGCTGCTGGGGGCCGCCGACCTGCCCGTCGTCATCGGCGGGACGGTTCCGGAGGATGACCGTCGGGCCCTGATGGCGCAGGGGGTTCGGGCGGTGTTCGGGGCCGGGGCCTCCCTGGCGACGATCACCGACTGCTGCCGGAGCCTGGCGACCGGACGACGCGCCCTTCGTGCCGTGGGATGACGGCATTCCTTCGATAGTCCTGATTCCTGACAAGAATTCTTCGGTCCAGTGGCGTTCCTGGGGGCGACCTTATGTTTGCCTGGCCCGATTCCGGGTGCTACAATCCAGCCGCTCGGCTTGTGCCTGTCTGAGGCCCGCTGCTGTGCGGCGGTGAACACGTTCGGGGGATGCATGGGAAGGGTCATCGGCATCGATTTGGGGACGACCAACAGCTGCGTTGCCGTCATGGAGGGCGGCAATCCGGTGGTCATTCCGAATCTGGAAGGCAGCCGGACCACGCCATCGGTCGTGGCGGTCAGCGATGACGGCGAACGGCTGGTCGGCGCGGTCGCCAAGCGCCAGGCCATCACCAACGCCCGAAACACCGTGTTCGCGGTCAAGCGCCTGATGGGCCGCAAGTTCGATTCGCCCGAGGTCCAGCGGGTCGTCACGAACTACCCGTACCACTGCACCAAGGCCCCGAACGGCGACGCGGCCGTGGAACTGGGGGCCAAGGTCATGTCGCCGCCTGAGATTTCGGCGGTCATCCTGTCCCGTATGCGCGAGTACGCCGAGGAGTACCTGGGCGAAAAGGTCTCCGACGCGGTCGTGACGGTTCCGGCCTACTTCGACGACGCCCAGCGCCAGGCGACGCGCGACGCGGGCCGCATCGCGGGGCTGAACGTCCAGCGGATCATCAACGAGCCCACCGCCGCGGCCCTGGCCCACGGGCTTTCGCGCCGCGCCAGCGGTCGCGTGGCGGTGTACGACCTGGGCGGCGGCACGTTCGACATCAGCATCATGGAACTGGGGGACGGCGTCTTCCAGGTCAAGACCACGCACGGCGACACCTTCCTGGGCGGCGAGGACATCGACGCGCGGATCGTCGATATGCTGGCCGGCGAGTTCCAGCGTCTGCACGGCGTGGAACTGCGCGAGGACATGGTGGCGCTGCAGCGCCTGCGGGACGCGGCCGAGAAGGCCAAGATCGACCTGTCGGCGGTGCGCGAGGTCGATATCAACCTGCCGTTCATCCACGCGGACAGCGTCGGGCCGAAGCACCTGCAATTCACGTTGACGCGCACGCAGCTCGAGTCGCTGGTCGAGGATCTGATCGACCGGACGCTGGATCACTGCCGGATGGCGCTGTCGGACGCGGGGGTCAAGGCCAGCGAACTGGACGAGGTGCTGCTGGTCGGCGGCATGACGAAGATGCCGCTGGTGCAGCAGAAGGTCGCGAACTTCTTCGGCACGCAGCCCAGCCGGGGCGTGAATCCGGACGAGGCGGTCGCGGTGGGCGCGGCCATCCAGGCGGGCATCCTGCAGGGCGACGTCGGCGACGTCGTGCTGCTGGACGTCGTTCCTCTGTCGCTGGGTATCGAGACCCAGGGCGGGCTGTTCACCAAGCTGATCGAGCGGAATTCGTCGATCCCGTGCTCGATCAGCGAGGTGTTCACGACGGCCGAGGACTACCAGCCGCTGGTCAACACCCATGTCCTGCAGGGCGAGCGACCGATGGCCCGCGACAACAAGTCGCTGGCGCGATTCGAATTGCTGGGCATTCCGCCGGCCCGCCGGGGCATCCCGAAGATCGAGGTGACGTTCGAGGTCGATGTCAACGGCATCCTCAGCGTCTCGGCGCGCGACCTGGGTACCGGCAACGTCCAGACCGTTCGCGTACGTCCGACCTCGGGCCTTTCGGAACGCGACATCGAGCGGATCATCGGCGAGGCCGCCGAGGCGGTTCGCGAGGACGAGAACCGCCAGGAACTGGCGAATCTGAAGAACCGCGCCGACGGTCTGATGTACACGACCGAGCGGTCCCTGGAAGAGTTCTTGAACTACCTGACGGACGAGGAAATCGCCCGGATCCACGAGGATCTGGACAACTGCCGTCGGGCGCGAGGCGGGACCGACACGGCGGCCATCATCGCGTCGATCAAGAACCTGGAAAAATCGTCCTACCGGATTGCCGAACTGATGTATCGGGACGCCGGGGGCTGATCCCCGGAGTCGCGAGCGGGATGGTTCGACCGATCGGGATTTCCCCATGACACGTGTGCTGCCGACTGCCCTTCTGGTTCTGGCCGCCGCGGCCTGGGTGCCCGGGTCCGCCCAGGCCACCCCGCCCGAATCTCCGCTGGCGCGCATCCTGGATGATCCCTCCGAGGCGGAGGGGGGCGAATCGGTCCCGGTCCCGCCGCTCCCGGAGGATGCGGGCGAGTTGCCGCGGCCGGACGCGCCAGGGGAACCGGGGGAGGACGAGCCCTCCAGTGCGGATTCGGATCGGGAGCCGGAGCCGGGCGAGGTCGTCGCCGCGAAGCCTCGGGTCTGCCTGGCGCTGCCGCTTTCGGGGCCTCACGGCGGCCTGGGGCGTCGCACGGGCGCCCTGATCGACCAGGCTCTGGCCTCGGCCGAGGGGGTCGGGGCCGCGCGCTACGACACCGAGGGGACGCCCCAGGGGGCCGAGGCGGCGGTTCGTCGCGCCGACGAGGATGGATGCACCCTGCTGGTCGGGGGGATCGGGGATCGGGAGGCCTCGGCGGTGGCCGACGCCGCGGCGCGAGCCGGCCTGCCGGCGGTCGTCCTGGGCGGCGAGCCGGACGAGCGCGTGCGGCGGGACGTAATCTGGGCGCGAGCCGGGCGATCGATGCGGGCGGCGGCGCTGGCGCGGCACCTGGCCCAGGCCGGGGTTGTGACGGCGTGGGTGCTGGCCCAGGACACGCCTTACGGGATCGCCGAGGCGCGGGCGTTCGAGCGGGCGTTCGCGACGGCCGGGGGGCGTGTCGGTGGCCAGGAGTGGGTGACGGACGAGGGGACGGCGCCGGCCGAGGCGGCGGCTCGTCTGGCCTCCAGGGTGACCGGGGCCCGTGCGGGCGCGGCCTGCGTCGGCGAGGCCTTCCTGGTCATTCAGGGCGTGGCCGGTGCGCGCCGTCTGCTGGGCTTCCTGGGATTCGAGGGCGTGCTCCAGGCCGCGGGGCCGCGCTGTCCCGTCCCGATCGTCGCCGGCAGCGCCTTGTGGCTGGAAGGGCCGGAACTGGGGCGGACCCGGGCCCTGGACGGGGCGTTCGTCGCGGCGGTTCGCACGCGGGGGACGGTGGGCGGCCTGCTGGAGGCCGAGGTGCTGGACGCGGCGGACCTGGTCGCGGCATGGTTGCGGACGCATCCCCGGGGGGACCGGGGCGGCGTGGTTGCGGGGCTTCGGGCGCTGCCCCCGGTGCCCGGTCGTACCGGGTCGCTGCGGGTCGTCGGGGATCGGGTCGTCGGCAAGGATGTGCGGGTTGTCGTGGTTCGCCGGGGGGTGCCCGAGCCCGTCGAGGAGTCCCCGGAGGCCGGATGGACGAGTTCCGACTGATCGGGGCGATTGCGCGGATCCTGGGCCAGCGGCCGGATCCCCGAATCGAGATCGGCATCGGGGACGACGCCGCGGTGCTGCGCGTGCCCGGGGCGCGGGTCGTCGCCACCACGGACACGCTGGTCGCGGGCGTCCACTTCCGGTTCGACTGGTCCCGTCCGGCGGATGTCGGCGCGCGGGCCGTCGCCGTCAACGTGTCCGACCTGGCGGCGATGGGCTGCCGGCCCCTGGCGGCACTGCTTTCCTACGAACTTCCCCCCGACATGTCGGATTCGGCGGTCCTGGCCGTGACGCGGGGGATCGCGACCGCGGCACGACACTGGGATCTTCCGGTCGCCGGGGGCAACATCACCGCGACCTCGGGGCCCTTCGTCGTCGCCCTGACCGTCCTGGGCATCCCGGCGTGCGATCGCGTGCTGACACGTGCGGGTGCCCAGCCTGGCGATGCCATTCTGGTATCCGGGCCGGTGGGCGGGGCGGCAATCGGGCGCGCCCTGCTGGATCGGATGCCCGATCGGGTTCGGACCTGGCCTGCGCCGGTGCGAGCCTATCGTCGGCCGGTCGCGCGTCTGGACCTGGGCGTGGCGCTGGCGCGGGATGCGCGTGTCCACGCGGCCATCGACATCTCGGATGGTCTGCTGGCCGATCTGGGGCATGTGCTGCACGCATCCGGTGTCGGTGCCACGCTGGAATCGAGCCGCATCCCGCTGCATCCCGGGGCGCGGGCATGCGCCCGGGCGCTGGGCCTCGATCCATTGGTGGCCGCGCTGTCCGGGGGGGACGACTACGAGTTGCTGGTGTCCGTTTCGCCAGAGGGTGCGGCCCAGTGGCAGGCCCAGGGCATGACACGGATTGGCAGCGTGACGAAGGGGCGGGGGATTCGAATCCGAGGCGCCGGGAACCGTGCCGGACTCTCCGGATGGCGTCATCGCTAGGAAGCAGGCTGCGGGTCCAGGGGACGCCTACAGGTGGCGGTCCAGCAGCGCGACCAGCTTGTTCTTCGGCACCGCGCCGACCAGTTGCTCGACCACCTGGCCGTTCTTGAACAACAGCAGCGTCGGAATCGCGCTGATGTTGTAGTTCGCCGCGACGCGCGTGTCCTCGTCCACGTTGATCTTGCCGACCTTGGCCCGCCCGGCGTAGGCCTGGGCGACCTCCTCGACGATCGGGGCGATGGCGCGACACGGACCGCACCAGGGGGCCCAGAAGTCGATCAGCACCGGGACGTCGGACTTCAGCACCTGGGCGTCGAACGTCGCGTCGGTCAATTGCACGATGTGGGGGGAATCGGCCATCGAACACTCCTTGCTGGGGCTACTCCGACTGCGTCACCGAGGACGCGCCCTTGCACGCGTCCACGAACTTCAGGCGCAGGTCGAACAGCACCGTTTCGACCAGGCGCTCCTCGTCCTCGTCCAGGTTGCCGCGCGTCTTGTCCTTCAACATGGCGATGATGTCGATGACGTGGCGCGCCAGTGGCAGGTTCGCGGTCGCGCGGCTCTCGCCCTCGATGGGGCCCTGGCCCAGGTGCATCATCACCGAGGTCCCCAGCGACAGGACGAAGGTCGAGAAATCGACCCTCCGCCATTCGGGATCCATCGAGTCGCCGCACTTCTTGAACTGCTCTTCGGACATCGCTTCCTCCGAGACTACTTCGCGCCCTTGCCCTTCTTCGGCTCCGCCGCCGCGGCCGGTTCGGCGACCAGGCTGCCGCCGTGGTCCGCCAGCGATGCCTCGACGTTGTCCGCCTGGGCTGCCGTGTCCGCCAGCCCCTTCAGGTGCTTCTCGTAGTCGTCGCGCTTGACTTCGCCGCGCGCCATCAACCGTTCGACCAGCCGGATGTCCAGTTTCACGTTGTCGTCCATGCTTCCGTCCGTTTCGGGTGGAGGGTCACCGGGTCCATTGGACCTCGCGTGACCTGCAATCTAATGTCGCGCTCCCAGGGTGTCAAGGAAGGCATTGCGGGCCATCGGCACCCGGGGATGCAGGCGCTCGGACCCGCGGCCCGGAAAGGCCGCATCCAGGATCACGACCCGCGTCGGACCGTCCGCCCCATGGCCGCAGGGCGTGACGCCGACGACGATCAGGCCGGCGCGGCTCGCCGCCAGGCGGGCCGCCTCCAGTCGGGAGGCCGGGTACATCACCGACAGCAGGCCGTCGGGGGCCAGGCGGTCTGCCGCCAGCGCGAACAGCCCCGCCATGTCCAGCGACGAATCGTGGCGTGCCAGGCACCGCTCGGGGTCCGGGTTGGGGCGCCCGTGGCCGCGTCGGTGGAACGGCGGGTTGGACGCGATCCGATCGAACCGCGCGCCGTCGTCGGTCAGGGCGGCGGCGTCCGCCTGGACCACCAGGATTCGGTCGTCCATCCCCGCGGCGGCGACGTTGCGACGGGCCCGGTCCGCCAGCGCCGGCTGGCACTCGACGGCATCGATGCGACCGGGGAAGCCCCAGGCGACGGCCAGGATCGACACGACGCCGCAGCCGGTACCGACCTCGAGCATGCGGAATGCACGGTCGCCCCCCGGAACTTGCGCCGGGCCGTGGGACAGGTGCCGCGCCAGCAGCAGGGCATCGATCCCGAATCGCCAGCCGGCGCGCGACTGGACGAACCCCAGGCCGAACAACACGGCTACGTCCTCGTCCGGAAGGGCCGGGGGAAGGGGGCGCTGGGGTCGAGCGGCATCGTTCACGGGCACGTCCCCTTGGGGGTCGCGTCAGGGGATCCGCTCCTCCAGCGGGTGGATGACCAGACCCGAGATGATCTTCGGGTAGAAGAAGGTGGACTTCTGGGGCATCCGCTCGCCCGCCGCGGCCACGGCCTGGATCTGCTCGACCCGCACCGGGTTCAGCAGGAACGCCGCCTGGTAGCGGTCCGGGCGCGCCGCCAATGCCGCCGCGACGTCCTCCAGGGTGTGTTCGTAATCGATGTTCGTCTTGGCGGCCTGGGCCTCCTTCGTGATGCCCAGCATTCCGGTCAGCACCTGCTGGTGCAGCCAGGACACGTCCAGCGCCGCGACGGTCGGGTGCAGTCCGGACTCGCGAATGAACGCCTGGTGCGCCTGGGGCCGAACGCGGATCACGTGCCAGCGGCCCGCGATCCACATCGCGAACGACGGCCCGCCCTTGCCCGATTCGGCCAGCGCGCGATCGACCGCATGCATGTCGCCATCGACCGGCGTCACGTCGCAGCAGGCGGCCACGTCGGCCATCAGTCGGGCCGCGTCGAAGTCCGGGATGCTGTGCAGCAGCCGCTGGATCGGCAGGATCACCAGCCCGTCCTGGTGCGTGTTCGCCATGTAGACGCTGGCGAAGTTGAACGGTTCCTCGCCCGTGAAGCCGGGAGTTTCGGTCCGGCGGGCGTCCCGGTAGTTGCGGGTCGTCTCGAATCGGTGATGTCCGTCGGCGATGAACTGGGTGCATGCGGACAGCGCCTCGCCCATCCGGGCGACCGCGTCGGGACGCGTGACCAGGCCCAGGCGATGGGTGACGCCATCCGGCGTGGTGCATTCGGTCGCGGGCTCCAGCACGCCGGGCTCGGCGACGATTGCGTCGATGGTGCGCTGGGGGTCCGAGTAGAACGTGAACACCTGGGAACAGACCACCTTGCAGGCACGGAACAACTGGAACCGGTCCTGCTTGGGGCCGTCCAGCGTCTTTTCATGGGCCAGCAGGCCTCCGTCGTCCGTGATCCGCCAGCGACCGATGACGCCGCGACGACACACCCGGTTTCCGTCGGCCAGCGCGAAGCACTGGTCGTACACATAGAACGCCGGGCGGTCGTCCTGCCGGATCGCGCCGTCCGCC
Organism: Myxococcota bacterium; assembly: GCA_029975745.1. GTDB lineage: Bacteria > Myxococcota_A > UBA9042 > DTJE01 > DTJE01 > DUVQ01. The sequence goes on from JARKOL010000125.1 coordinate 11,413, forward strand.
ATCATCCGGACCAGCGCCGCCGCCGAGCGCGTGTAGCGGTTGTCCGAGGGGCCGTCGGTCGGGTGCTGGTAGCCCAGGATCAGCCGTACCACGTTGTCCGGGTGCCGGTCGTGCAGGGCCGCCTGCTCGTCGGGTGAGATGACGTCGTAGGGCGGCGCCAGGACATCCGCCAGATCCCCGACCCGGGAGGGGTCGTACCGCAATGCACGCACCGGAAGCACCTTGCTCATCACGAACCTCACAGAAAGACTCGCCACGCCCATATGGCGCCCGGACCGTAGCATGAGCCCCACGCCGAATCCAAGTGATTTCTGCGGGTCCATGGGCTTTGTCACTGTTGGGGCACATCCTGGGACAACCGGGCCAGGACCCGGGCATGGACACCGTGGAAGTCGCGGCCCGACATGCCCAGCACGACGTCGCCGGGCCGGGCCATTCGGGCGGCCTCGGTCGCCAGGTCGTCGATGTCCGGGATCATCGCCGCATGAGTGCCCTGGGCCACGATGTCGGCGCACAGGCGATCCATGTCGATGCGCTGGTCCTGCGGCAGGTTGTCCGGCTTGTCGTGGGGGCGGCAGAACAGGACCGCGTCGGCGCCGGCGAAGGCCCGTGCGAATGCGTCCTGGAACACGCGGCGCCTGCTGGTGTTCGATTCGACCTCGAACAGGGCGATGATCCGGGCGCCGGGCCACGCGGCGCGCACCGCGGCGATCGTCTCGCGGACGGCGGTCGGGTGGTGGGCGAAGTCGTCGATCACGGTGATGCCGTGGGCGACACCCTTGATCTCCTGGCGCTTCCGGATGCCGCGGAACGTGGTCAGCGCCTGGGCCAGCCCCGGGGTCGCTGCATCGACCTCGTGGACCAGCGCCAGCGCGGCCACGGCGTTGCGCAGGTTGTGGTCCCCGATCAGCGGCGAGGCGAAGGTGCCCACGGGTCGTCCCATCCGGTGCAGCGTGAAGGTCACCCGGGCGCGTCCCGGCCCGCCCCAGCGCACGTCGCGAGCCTGCCAGGTGCCGCGTTCGATCCCGAAGGTCGTGCCGATCGCTTCGGCCGTCGCCAGGATGTCCCGGGCGTTGTCATCCTCGTCGGGCACCAGCAGCGGCGCGCCCCGGGGCACCAGGGCGGCAAACTTCGCGAACGCCTGTTTGACGGCGTCCAGGTCGGCGAAGATGTCGGCGTGGTCGAATTCGACGTTGTTCACGATCGCGGCCTGGGGGGCGTAGTGCAGGAACTTCGGGCCCTTGTCGAAGAATGCGGTGTCGTACTCGTCGCCCTCGACGACGAAGTGGCGGCCGGCGCCCAGTCGATGATTGATGCCGAAATCCAGCGGCACGCCGCCCACCAGGAACGACGGGTCGAATCCCTGGGCATGCAGCAGGTGGGCGATCAGCGACGTGGTCGTGGTCTTGCCGTGGGTGCCGGTGACGACCAGCGGCATCCGGTCGGCGAAGAAGTGCGTGCGCAATGCCTGGGGGAAGGACAGGTAGGGCAGGCCGGATTCCAGCAGCGCCACGGCCTCGGGGTTCGTCCGGCGGATCACGTTGCCGACGATGACCAGATCGGGGCCCCAATCCAGGTTCTCGGGAGCGTAGGGGTGCAGGACCGGGATGCCCAGGGCGGCCAGCAGGTCGCCCATCGGGGGATAGGGCGCGGCCTGGTCGGACCCGCGGACGTCCCAACCAGCCTGGCGGAACAGGCCGGCGACGGCGGACATGGCGGTGCCGCCGACCCCCAGAACGTGGACCTTGGGCTGCGGGACCTGGGACGCGGGCATCTGGGCCTCCCGGCAAGTGCCGATGCCCAGGATACACCGCGTGGCGAGCGGGGGCCCAGTCCGCGCCACCGGGGACGGGACGGGCGCGAAATGGGGCAGAAACTTTGACCGTCTGGGGGTTCACCCCTATGCTCTCCGCCATGGGACGGTGCAGCGCCGCCAGTACCGGGATCGCGAAGCCTGAAGCGGGCCGGTGCGTGGTCTGTGGGGTGGCGGGCTCGTCGCCCAACGACTTCATCTGCGCGGATTGCGGTGACCCGCTGGCGGTCACGATGTTCTGCCGCGGATGCCGTCGCCGCCTGGCCCTGGACCCGGACACGGCCCGAGCCTTCCTGGCCGGCCACGGCCACGCGTTCGACTCCATGCAGGGGCTCGTCCTGAAGGTCGATCGCTGTGGCGCCTGCATGGCGGACGACGACTTCGTGGACCTGGCGATCTATCGGATCCGGTTGTAGGGTGGGTCGCGAGTTTCGGGCGGCCGGCTCCCGCGCGAGACCGCTGGGGGATGTCTTGCCGAATTTCGCGTCCACGAGGTCCCTTCGACTCCTGGCCGCCCTCATCGCCTGTCTGGCCTGCGGCATGGTCCCTGGAGGTGCGCGGGCCGAGGTCCAGCCTTCCCGCCTGCTGACGCCGCAAAACGCCGCCGACCTGTTCGCGGCACTGAAGTCCGCCGCGCCGGAGTTGCGGCTGCTCGGGCTCCACGCCGAGGGGGAGCGGGTTCAGGTCGATCTGTGCCAGGACGCCTCCGGGTGGTGCGGGGGGATCGGGATCGTTCGCCGCGACGCGGGGTGCGAGGCCTTCGAGGCGGGGGCCTGGTGTCTGATGCCCGACGCCGGGCCCCTTCCGGCCGGCGTAGGGACGGCTCTGGTGGCGGCGGTGGGCCAGGTCCCCGCGGGTCCGGGGGTGGTCGTGAGGGCGGGCCCGGGCCCCGGGGCGGCGTCCGGGCAGCGTACGGTGCAATGCGGGCTGCTGGACGGTCGCTGTTGGCTGTCGCGGGCCCGGAGCGGTCTCTTCTCGATGCTGGCCCCGGATTCCCTGCTGGCTCCGCTGGTTCCGGGGGACCAGATCGCGCCGGGCTGGACGCTCGATCGCGTGGCTCCCGAGGATGTCGCGCTTCGGGTCGTCCTTTCCGGACCCGGTGGCCTCCTGCTCCTGACGATCGAGGATCGCTTCCAGACAGGGCTCGAGGACGTGGCGTGCCAGGTCGTGTCCCGGTCCTTCTGCATGCGCGTGGACGAGCGCGGCGCCGACTGGATCCTGGGCGACACCGAGGCGAGGGAGGCCGTCCAGGCGGTGGGGCGTGCCCTGGTGCGCAACGATGCGTTCAGTCCGTTCGATATGCTGATGTCGGGATTCCTTTGGCGAGCATTGCTGCTGGCCGTGTTCCTGATCGGCCTTGCGGGCGCGGTCGCGACGGGCGTTCGCGCGTGGCGGTCGGCCCCTCTGCCGGGAGGGGTGCTTCTGGCGTTGGTGGGCGTGACGGTGGTTGCCGGTCTGTTGCGGTGGCAACTGTCGCCGTGGACGTTCCTGCACGAGTACTTCCACGTGGCGCACAGGCTGTCCGCCCTGTACCGGGAACCGCTGCTTGTCTATGGCGAAGCCGGTCCGATCCTGTTTCGCGCCGTCCACTGGCTGACCGGGTTGGGCCCCCGATCGATCTTCCTGGCGGACTGGGCCATCGCCACGCTGACGGTGCCCGCCCTGGCGTGCCTGGACCACGCCTTGTTCGGCCGCTGGCCGCGGGCGATCCTGTCGGCGCTGTTCCTGGCGTTCCTGCCCCAGCACCTGCGGTTCTCGGCCTCGGAGGTGTTGTCGGTTGCCGGGACGTTCTTCCTGGTATCCGGTCTGGCGCTGACCGTGCGCTTCCTGCGGACGTTCGATGGATGGTCGCTGGTGGGTGCGATTGCATGGCTGTTCCTGGCCACGCAGTCGAGGCCCGAGTTGATCCATGCGCCGCTGCTGGCGCTGCTTCTGGTGCCGGTGGTTCGTCCCGGCGAAGCGACCCAGGTGGTGTTCCGGCCGGGCGTTCTGGCGGGGGCCGCGGGGCTGCTGATCGGGATCGCCGCTGGGCGGGTGCTGGCGGGGATGCTGCCCGGGGCGCTGCCGGCGCTTCCGTCTTCGAAGGCCCTCCACCTGACGTGGTTTTCCGTGGAATGGACGCCGCTGTTCCTGATCGGGGCATCCTTCCTTGGGCTCGCGGCGGGGCTGAGGCAGCGCTGGCGCATCGCCGTCTGGCTGGGGATTGGCTTCCTGGTTGCCGGACTGTTGCCGCTGGCGTTCTTTTCGAACACGATCTACAACCTGCGGACGCAGTTGCCCGCGCTGCCCTTCGCCGTGCTGCTGGCCTCGTGGGGAGCGACCTGGCTGGCCAGGCGGTCTTCCCCCCTGCGAACCGTCCGGATCGCCGCGATCGCCGGTCTGGTCCTGCTGGCTTGTGTCGGGCTGATTCAACGCCTGGACCTGGTGACCGGGACGCGCGCGGTCCAGCAGGAATGGGCGTTCCTGCAACGCGCGGTGCCCTTGTTGCCCGATGGACCCGGCGCCGTGGTGATCGGTTCACGCCATGTCGGCGCCGCGCTGCCCGAGGATCTGTTGTGGCATCAGGGCAAGCTGCTTCAGGTTCAGGACATCGGTACGTTCCTGGCGTCCGGGTCGCGCGAGGCGGCGATTCCGCGGCCCCTGTTCCATCTGGGGATGTACTGCTACCTGAGGCCGATCGAGGTCCGGGACAGCCCCAGACGGCTGCGTTCGGAGTGCGAGCGCGTCCTGGGCGAACATTTCCTGGAGCCGCTGGTGGTCGAGTCGTTGCCCGGCCCGCTGGACCCCGACAGCGACAATGCCGCAGCCCGTGGCCCCTTCCCCGTGGGGTTCTTTCGGATCGCGGGCCCGAAATTCCACGGACCGTGAAGTTGCCTTTTCCCCGCCGTGCCCCTGGGCTATATTTCCGGCGTCTTGGCCCGTTTGCCCGGACCCGCAGGAGGATGACATGAAGGCCACGTTCGCCAACGAATCCGTCAAGAACTTCCAGGATTCCGCCGATCGCCAGGCCCAGCTGGCGGCCATCGCGTCGGTCGAGGCGTCCTTTGGAACGCACTACCCGATCGTGATCGGGGGGACGGAAATCCGGACCGAAAAGGAGATCCGGTCGCTGAATCCCTCGAACATCACCGAGGTCGTCGGCCTGGTGTCGTCGGCCACGCCCGAGCACGCCGACCAGGCTGTCCGCGCCGCGTCCGCCGCCTTCCCGGGGTGGTCGCGCACGACGTTCGCCGAGCGGGCCCGGATCCTGTGGCGCGCCGCCGCGATCATGCGCCAACGCCGGTTCGAACTGAACGCGACGATGATCCTGGAGGCCGGCAAGACCTGGATCGAGGCCGACGCCGACACCGCCGAAGCCATCGATTTCTGTGACTTCTATGCCCACGAGGCGATTCGCTACGGGCAGCCCCAGTGCCTGATCCCCACCGAGGGCGAGGACGACGAGGTCACCTACATCCCGCTGGGGCCGGTGGTCGTGATCCCGCCGTGGAACTTCCCGCTG
>JARKOL010000130.1 GCA_029975745.1 Myxococcota bacterium
GTCTTCTTCAAGGTGCCATTCGGCCTGACGGTATCGGTCCTCGAGGAACTGAACGGGGTGACCAAAGGGCGGACCGGGGCTGGGGTCCACTTCGGCCTGCTGCCCGGCGTCTCCTGGACGTTTTCGCGGCACTGGGTGCTGTTCCTGGATCTGGGCTACGCGATGCACTGGATGCGCCACGAGGGCGAGTACAGGCCCGACACGGCGATCGGGTTCCTGCCCTGGACCCAGGGGGTCAAGGTCCAGGACACCCAGACCTACCTGGCGCATGAGTTCGCGTTGAACCTGGGGCTGGCCTACCGATTCTAGGACTCGATCACGAATCGATTCGTCCACGTTGCCGGATCCTCCGGCAGGGGCTCGGTCCGGTCGCGTACCCAGAACCGCAACGTTCTTCCCCGACCGGTGAACGCGAAGTCGGGCCCCGCCGGATCCAGGGCGACGCGGCCGCTGGCGAAGGTGGCGCCCAGCAGGCCGATCACCGCGTCCAGGCCGGCGTCGGCATGGCGCACCGTGGCCGAAAGGGCCGGATCCCGTCCGTCGATGTCCAGCATCCGCAGGGCGGTCACGGTGGCGGCCAGGGCCAGGCGCGCCGCCGGAGACGCCGCGTCCGGGCCCAGATGGTTGTCCAGGTCGCGCGCCAGGAAGGCGACCAGCAAGCCGGGTTCCAGTGCCGCCGACCGGGTTCGCGACCGGACGTGGGCCGAAAAGACCCCGTCCCATCCCGGGTTGTAGGACTTCAGGTCCAGGATGGGGGTGCCGTCCAGCAGATCCAGGTTGCGCACGTGCAGTTGATTGCCGTCCCTTCGGAGCAGCGGGACCACCGTGACCGAGATCGGGTTCGGGCGGTCGGGTGATCGCGCCGCGAACACGCCGACCTGCTCGGCGTCCGCGCGCAGGCGGCGAGGGCGACAGCGAATGACGGTACGGTCCGAGCGGTGCAGCCATCCCAGGACGACGATATGCGAGCAGCGCTCGATCCCGTCCAGCGCAGGGGCCAGGTCCGGGCGGACCTCGATGGTTGCATCGACTCCCTGGACGGCCAGAGCCTCCCGCGTGGCGTGGGCGCATCGTACGATTCCGATCGGTTCCAGGTCGATGGGGGCCGATTCCTTCGCTTCCATGGGCTCTCCGGGGGGGGCGCTCGGCGGCTCCCGCGTCAGTACTTCCCCTCGCGCAGCCGCGCCGGCGGGACCTCTCCTGCCACAGGGTACCCGAAGCGGGGCCAGAAGCCGACGTGCTCGGACGTGACCAGTTCGATGCGTTCGACGTACTTCGGGTTCTTGTATCCCAGCAGGCGCGGGACCACGATCCGACAGGGAAATCCGTGCTTCAGGGGCAGGGTGTTGCCGCCGATGCCCAGCGCGATCAAGGTCCTGGGCTCCCGGGCCACGTCCAGGGCCAGGGACTCCGTGTAGATTCCGCCGCGGCAGGTGATCTTCAGGAAGGTCGCGTCGGCGGTCGGCTGGACCAGGTCCAGAATGCGGGCCAGGCGGATTCCATGCCAGGGGACGTTCTGGATCGACCAGCCCTCGACGCAGTGAAAATCGGTGGCCTGGAAATCCAGGCCCAGGTCCCGCAACTCACAGAACGAGAACGTTCGCGGCTGCTCGACCAGGCCCTCGACGACCAGTTGCCACGAGGCCAGGATTTCGGCCAGATCCTGCCGATCGACGGTGCGCTCGCCCCATCCCTGCATCACGGGGTGGTCGGTTCCGCCGGGTTCGAAGCCGCAGTTGTCCTCGACGTCCTTTGGACCGATGTCCTCGACGGTGTCGTCATCGGGGGGGGCCGAGTCCGGGAGCGCGGCCGAGTCCGGCGCCGGGTGGTCCGCGGTGTCCCACGGGGCATCGAGGTCGAACCCGTCCCGGGAAATCGGGTGGTTGGGGCCATGGCCGCATGCCTCGACCAGCGGCGAGAACAGGCCGACCACCGAGGCCTTGCCCACCCATTCCAGCCAGGTGCGGCGGGTCACCGGGGTCTGGGAGGGGGCGTCGGGGACATCGGGGGCGTCTGGGTTCATGGTTGTCGTCCACGCGCGAATCGCAACGGATCATACCTCGCCACGGGGACGGTCGTGGTGTCGAAGGCCGGATCGGCCAAGAGCATCAAGGATTCCTACTGCGACTGGGTGAACAGGTTGTAGCGGATGCGTGCGGTGGCCCGCAGCGGCGGCAGCGAGGGGTCGCTCTCGACCCGGACCGAGTAGGCGATTCCGTTGTCGCCGGGCTCGTTCTTCGCCGCCTCATCGACGAAGGCGTACCAGTACCGATACCCCTTGCCGTTTTCCTCGGGGTGGAAGAACGATACGGGGGACTCGACCAGGTTGTGCCGGAAGTAGCCCCAGGTCGTATTGAACAGCACGACGACCTGCTGGAGCGTGGGCGCTTCCCGGGAGCGGGCGTCCTCGTCGCCGGCCCACCGCAGTTCCAGCAGCATCTTGGCGTGGGTCATCTTGTCCGCGTCGAACTCGCGCTTGCGCTCCCAGGTCGATAGACCGAACAAGGGGTTCGTCGATGTCAGCGTTCCGACTCGGCGGATCGTGTTGATCCCCGAGGTGGCCTGGCCGAAGTCCTCTTCGCCGACCAATCCCGTCGAGATGCCCAGCTCGGGAAGGTTGCCGGCCACGATGCCCAGGTCCGGGTGGTACCAGATCTCGGCGGCGAACGGGACGCCGTGCAGGAACTCCGGGACGCCCTCGCCCGCCAGCGTGATCGAGCCGGTGTAGTGGCGGCAGCCGTGGATGACGCCCATGGCCGTCTCGACGGACGCGTTGCGGGTGGCCAGGACGCCATCGACGACCAGTTCGGCCGACTTCGGGGTCGGGTCATCGACGTGGACCACCGTTCCGGCCAGAACCACTCTCTGGGGGACGCCCTCGGGGGGGTTGATGTTGACCTGTACGGGGGGATCGATCGTCGCGGTCAGGATCTTGGACTCCTGGAAACCGGCGACGGTCATCGTGTCACCGGACAGGTTGATCCAGAACTCGGCCCCCTGTGTCTGGGGATCGCCCAGCTGGGACGGAGTGGCGATCTCGTAGCCGATCTTGTACCGCCGAACCTGCTTGCCGCCCACCTCGACCTGGCCGACGACGCCGGCGAACATGCGTTCCCCCCGGCTGTACGGCATCTGGGTGGTGAACGACGACACGGTCGTTTCGGTGAAGCGCCCGAAGGGGCTCTTGACGGACCGTTCCCCGTCATCGACCTCGCATGCGGTCGGACCGGCCAGAAGCGCGACTCCGAGCAGCCGCAGGCAACCCGATCGAATCGTTGAAGTCACGGCAGCCCTCCCTTGTCAGAAACTGCCCCAGCGGTATGCGAACCAGCCCCAGCGGACGACGGTCCAGAGCCAGGGCAGCAGCGGCGGATCGGTCGGGTACGGCGTGACGCCCGTGCCCTCGGGAACGTCGAAGCCGGCGTCGGCCAGCACCGCCCGGGTGTGGGCGCCCCGTTGCGGGGGCGGATCCACCGCGACCCGGGGCGTCCGGGACAGCGCGAACGGGAGCGGCTGGAAGGTCATGCGGCGCGAGCAGCCGTCATAGTCGCGGGGGGCCACGGCCGGCGGCAGGCCCGGGGCGTGTCGTGCCAGGGACTGGGGCAGCGTCTTCATCCGCGGCATGCGCACGACACCCACCGTCGCCGAGACGCCGGCCTGGGCGATCGCGCGCTGCCATTCGTCGGCATCCATGCGCCGCAGCCGCGAGGGCAGTGCCGGAAGTCGGCCGTCGGGTTTCGTGGGGGGCGCCGCGGGATCCAGATGCCGGATCCAGGTGTCCAGGTCGGCCCGGGGACCGGCCACGGCGACGAAGCCGTCCCGCGCGCGGGCGATGCCGCCCACGACCGTCCGGGACGGATCGAACGCGACCTCGTGCCCCCGGGCGCGGGCGGCGGCCAGGGCCTGGTCTCGCTGCGAGTCCGCGACCCGGATGACCTGCAGCAGCACGGCCACCCAGGTCAGGTGCGTCGTGACGAACGCGCCCTGGCCGGTCCGCTGGCGGTGGTACAAGCCGAACAGCGTCGCCAGCGCCCCGGACAGACCCGAGCCGATGTCGATCACCGGGGTCGGCAGCAGCTTCGGCACGCCCGGCGGCCCGTAGGCGACCTGGATGCCCGACACGGCCTGGACGATCTGCTCGAAACCGGGCCGGTCCTTCCAGACGCCCCGGTCGCCGTAGGCGTTCAGGTGGGTGTAGACCAGGCCCGGGTGGCGCGGGCGCATCGCGTCGGGGTCGATGCCGACCTGCCGCGCGACGTCCAGGTGCCGGTAGTTCTGGATCAGGGCGTGGGGCGACAGCCTGTCCAGGACCGCCTGGACCTGGGCCTTGCCCTCGGCTGTCGTCGAGTCGATCGCGACGGACCGCTTGCCCGCGTTGAACAGCAGGTGGAACGACAGGGCCCAGTCCAGCGACGACGGGTTGCCCACCGACACGACGTCGGCCCCCAGTTCCGCCAGGATGCGCGCGGCGCAGGGGCCCGCGATGATCCGCGACATGTCGGCGACGCGGAATCCCGACAGCGGCGGCGTGACCGGAGCGTCCGGCGGCGAGAGGGGCGCCCCGGCTGGCCGGTCGGCAGCCGGCGGCGTCGCGTCCCAGCGGGCGCGCAGGGCCTCCAGGGCCCCGGGGGTCGTCTGTCGGGGGCGCGCCACCTGGGGCACGTCCGGCGACGTGATGCCCGGACCCGGCGCCACGATGGGGCCGAAGACCGGGTCGTCGATCCGGCAGGCGTCGTCCATGCCGGCGGCC
>JARKOL010000171.1 GCA_029975745.1 Myxococcota bacterium
GCGATCGACCCGTCCAAGGGCGAGAACCTTGCCGTGTCCGAGCGCTCGTCGAACCCCCAGCGGATCGCCCATCCGGCGACGACCGACGGTTTCCCCGCGGCGTCGGTGTTCAAGATCGTCACCTCGGCGGCCCTGCTGCAGGGGGGCCACGCCGGCAACGGCACCAGCGTCTGCTACCACGGGGGATCCTCGAACCTGACCATGGCGCACCTGACCGACTCCCCCTCCCGGGACAGGCAGTGTCGGACGCTGGCCGGTGCGTTCGCGTACTCGACGAACGCGGTATTCGGGAAGCTGGCGCTGCGCCACCTGGACAGCAAGGAACTGCTGGCGATGGCCGAGACGTTCGGGTTCAACAAGTCGGTCACCGTGGACGGCCGCAAGACCCGATCCCGGGCGCGTCCGGCCGGGGATCGCCTGGCACTGGGGCGGATGGCCGCCGGCTTCACCAATGCGTCCCTGTCGCCACTGCACGGGGCGGCCTTCGCGGCGATGATCGCGAACGGTGGGGTGTGGCCCGACAAGGTGCTGGTGGACGGGAAGCCCGGAGGGCGGGCGCTGTCCGAGCGCACGGCGAAGGCGCTGCGTGCCATGATGGTCCAGGCCGCGACCGGGGGGACCGGAAGCCGCCACCTGGGGGCGATTCGGGATCCTCGCGGCGGCGGCGCGGTCGCGATGAAGACGGGGACGCTGAACAGCCGCGATGGTTCGGGGCTGCACAACACCTGGATGGTCGGGTTCTTCCCCGCGGAAAAGCCCCGGATCGCGTTCGCCGCCCTGGTGTCGCTGAACGGGGGCGGGCCGCTGAAAGCCGGGCATCTGACCCGGTATGCCATCCGGACCCTGCTGCGCCTCGAGCAGAACCGCGCGAAGCGCTCCTGACCGGCCTCGGACCGGCGGGGACTCAACTTCCCGGCGAGAACGTCACGCAGTAGAAGCGCACTCCGGGGGATGCGGTGCGGATCTCGACGGTGCGCCTGCCGCAGCTGCCGTTCCGGATCAGCGGGTACTGATCGGGGGGGCCCAACTCGACGAGGGCCTGGCCGTCCCGGAACTGGACCGCCTCGCCGGCGATCGCGGGGGGAAGGGGCTTGCCGTCCTGCAGGATGGTCAACACGGCCGGTTCCTCGCGGGCCGGGTCCGGCGCGGCCACCAGGAAGACCTCGTCGGCATCGTAGGAAAGCAGCAGACGGGCCGGTTCCGCGTCGGCGTGAATCAGCAGGTCCGGCAGCGACAGGAAGGTGCCGTCGGCCTGGAACACGTCCTTGTGGGGCATCGGGGGCATGGCGTAGCGCGCGGCGCTGCCCTCGTGGAAGCCGTCGGGGTTGCCGATGCGTCCGCGCCGGTAGCCGAAGTAGATGTTCGGCGTGATCGGGCGGATCTTGGCGTCGTCCACGTCGCCGGCGGTGAACGGCTCGATGATGCGCGGCATCACGGCCCGGGGGTTGACCTCGCGCAGGACCACCTGGATCGAGGTCTCGAGTTCCTGGTAGCCGCCCTCGCCGAAGTGGTAGTCGCACAGGAAGCCGCGCTGGTCGATCAGGTACAGGGCGGGCCAGAAGCGGTTGGCGTACGCGTCCCAGGTCTTGAACTCGGGGTCCAGGCCCACGGGGAAGGGGACACCCTGCTCCTCGACCGCCCGTCGCACGTTGTCGATGTCGGCGCCGAAATCGAATTCGGGGGAATGGATGCCCACGATTTCCAGCCCCTTGTCGACGTAGCGGCCGTGCCAGACCTTGACGTAGGACAGGACGCGCAGGCAGTTCTCGTTCGCGTAGTCGAAGAAGAAGACCAGGACCACCTGGCCGCGGAGCCCGGCCAGCGTCCGCGGCTCGCCGGAGACCCAGCGCAGGCCGGTGAACTCGGGGGCCGGCAGGGTTTCCGGCTTCAGCTTCATTCGTCGTCCTCGCCCAGGGGCGGAGTGCCCGCCAGCCAGCCCGCGATGGCCGTCGCCTCGTCGGCCCAGGAATCCGGGTCCAGGCGCGTGCGGACGTAGCGGATGAACAGGCGATGGACGACATCCTCCAGATCCCGGCAGTACTCGGTCTTTTCCACCATGTTCTCGATCGGGTCCATCGCCGGGGCGTCCGGCAGCTTGACCGAGCGCATCGTCAGGGCCGACGCGTCCAGCACCAGTGCGTAC
>JARKOL010000348.1 GCA_029975745.1 Myxococcota bacterium
CGTCCGACCAGCTCCTGGGCGGCACCGAACGGACAGCCGTGCGCGCAATAGACCGGGCCCTGGAACACCCCGATGGCCAGCACCCCGAACGTCAGCAACCACAGCGCCGGGCTGGCCGACCACGCCGGGAACTCGCCGCGCGCCAGCGACTGGAGCCAGGGGGCCGAAAGCTGCACGTCCAGTCCGTAGCCTCCGACCACAACCCCGCCCAGGAACAGAAGCCGCGTCCGCGCGCCCGCTCGCCGGTGAATCCAGAGCCCCCCGACCAGAGCCAGCAGCACATAGGCCAGGCGTGCGTCCAGCAGATCGGTCCACCACGGCGGACCCGCGGCCGCACCCGGCAGTTCCAGTCCCAGCACGTCGGTGGCGACGCCTCGCCCCGCCAGCACGACTGCATCGCCCATGGCCCGGGAGGTCACGGTCGCGCCCGTCATGGCGTCGATCCCACCGCCAGGCGCCGCCAGCAACTCGGCCAGGTCCCTGCCCTCGAACCGGGCCAGAAACTCGCCAAGATCCCGGACGTAGGCGGGCGTCTCGCGGTGCGAAAGGACGCGCGCGCGCCGGATCCGACCGTCCTCGCCGACCGAGACCGCCAGGTTGAACGCGCCCCCCCAGCCTCGAAGCCCCGGGACCACCGCGGTCGTCGCGACCATGACCGCATCGCCGGGGGGGTCCGATACTCCCTGAAGCCGCATGTGGGGAAACGGACGGGTCTCCCGAACCACGACCTGGGCCGGGTCCACGCGTCGAACGGCCTCCGCGGAAAGCTCGGGGGACAGGGCCGGATCCGGCCGACCCGCCAACCTGGGCACCGCCACGGCCAGCACCGCCAGGGTTCCCAGGGCGCCCGCCAGCGCGAACCCGCGTGGCCATGCGGCGAACGCCCAGGCACGCCCTGCCCGTCCCGCCAGGAATCGGCGCCCCGAGGGTGTCACCAGCACGCGGTCCAGCATCACCGCACCCGCGGCGATTCCCATCCCGCCGGCCAGCGCCGCCAACGTCGCGGCCGTCCCGAACAGGGGCAGCAGCACCACCCCCGTCAGCCCGGCCAGGAGCGCCGCACCCAGGTGGTCCCAGGACTGAAGCGTCGCAGCAACACCGTCCAGACGGGCAAGTCCCGCCGCGATGGGCCACGCGGCCCCCGTCACGACACCGACCGCGACGAACAGCACCCCGAAGCGCAGCAGCACCCACGGCATCGCGGCCGCGCCCGCCGCATCAGGCAGCAGCCACGGCATGGCCGCCAGCAGCACCATGCCGGCCGCGGAAACCCCGATCGCGCGCCCCACGCTCCCCGCCTGGCCCCCGATCGCGCCCAGCCGTCCCCCCGCCGCCAGGCCCGCCATCGTCAACGCGGTGGCCGCACCGATGTCCCGGTGTACCGCGCCCACCACGGACTGGTACTGGGCCAGCAGCACGATCGAGGCGGCGATCGACGCGCCACCGGAGGCACCGATCAGGACCCTGGCGCCGGAATCCAGGGATTCCGCGTCCCCTGGGCTCCGCAGACGGCCCCGAAACACCCAGAAGGCAATGCACAGGAGCGCCAGGACAATCACCGCCGGCCCGGCATCGAACAACGACCACAACAACCCGGTCCCGGGACTGCCCGAACGCTGGAGCGAGGCCAGCATCGCCAGGAACGAGGACAGCGGCCGGCCGTCCGAGTGGACCAGCAGCCCGCGGTCCGCCTCGGCGGCGTAGGCATCCCGGACGAACCGCGCCCGGTCCGCGCGAATCAATTCCGGAAAGCGGCGGGGGTCGAACGGCGGCTGCGGCCCGGCCAGCGCCGCGTAGCGCCTGGCCAGTTCGTCGGGATCCGTCGATAGCACCCCCGGGGAGCGCGATGCCAGCAGCACCGCGATCTCGCCCGGCGCGACGGCCACCTCGGGAAACTCCGACGCGAACGTCTGCCAGATCGACTGGCCATAGCGCAGCAGTTCCCCGACCAGCGCGTTTTCACCCGAACGAACGAACGCCGCGACCACGCCGTCCGCCGCCATCCTCGGGGCCAGCGCAGCCAGGAACTCGCGCGAGTACATCCGACCCGCCACGCGGGTCTCGGGCTCGGGCGAGGCAATCACCACAAGGTCCCAGCCCCCTGCACTTTCGGTCGTCGCGAACGCCCGGGGGTCCGCGACCCGAACCCGCAGGTTGGGCGGCAACGGCTCGGCACCACCGGCCGCCTCTCGCGCCGCCCACAGGGCGCGGGTCGCCTGCCCGTCCAGGGCCACCATCTCGACCGAATCGAACAGCCGGCACAGCGCGACGGCCAACTCCGGTCGTCCGTTGCCCAGGACCAGCGCGCGCCCGCGTCCTGGAGGTTGGGCGGCCAGCAACGCGGCCTCGCCGGCCACCTCGGGACCGCTCGGGAAGGTGGCGCTGACCTCGCCATCCACCAGGACGATGAACTGTTCGCCCAGACGTGCCGTCGTGACCTGGTGATAGGGCGTCTCGACCTGGTTCACTCGCGTGGCGCCGGCCAGGTTCGAGGACAGCGCCAGATCCCGAACCCCTTCGCGAATCCAGGTTCCCGATGGGGGCACCAGGGACGCCAGACAGACGATCAGGGCCAGGGCCAACGCCCAGGGAAGACCCCGACCCCGCCCCCGGCGGTGGTTGCCCGCGGCGACGACCAGTACCGTCCCCAGGCCCGCCACCACCGCCATCGAGTCCGCGCCCAGCGCGAACGCCGCCGTCGCCAGCACGCCCCCAAGGACCGCGCCAATCGATTCCCACACGTACGCGATTCGCGCCCCCGTCCTGGCCGAATCGGACGAGGCCTCGCACACGGCCGGAAAGACCAGTCCCGTCACGAGACCCGCGGGAAGCGTCGCCCAGATGGCCCCCAGCGCCAGCCACCCCAGCGGCGTGGGCGCCCAGGACGGCACCCCCGCCACCAGCCGCAGGGCGGACAGCCCGACCATCCCCACCAGGGTTCCCACGGGCTGCAAGGCCGCCAGGGCCGTGACGTGGCGACGCGCGAACCGGGCCACGCCCGGCAGGCGTCGGGACATCCAGGCACCGATCGCGATCCAGGCGAACCACCAGAAGAACAGCAGCCCCAGCGCCAGTTCGGACCCGCGAAACGACACCAGGTATTCGCGAAGCAGCGCCGCCTGGGCCCCGACCGTGAACAGCCCGACCGCCAGGGCCAGGAGGCGCGCGCTCCGGAACCCCATCCCAGTCCTCCCCTGCCCCGGCGGGCCTCCATGGTTGGACGGAGCCTAGTGCGGCAACACGTCCCGTTCCTCGATCACCTGGGCCTGGAAGACCTGGAAGGTCGCCCCTTGCCGCCAGGCATCGCCGGACAACCCCGCCTTCCGGGAAAGCTGCGTCAGCATCTGCTCCAGGGACCACCCCTGCTCGGGCGCCACCTGGGGCAGGAAGACCGAACGCGCCTGCCCCTGAGCCAGGATCACGCCATCCCGCCCCACGACGATGTCCTGCCAACGAGCCACGTCCCGGGGCGGCGTCAGCACCGAGACCTCGATTTCGACTCCCGGCTCCTCGGCGGCCTTCATGGGAGGAAACCGGGGATCGTTGACGGCCGCGTTGATCGCGTTGCGAATGACCCCCTTCCACAGCGGCTCGGACGGCAGGA
>JARKOL010000192.1 GCA_029975745.1 Myxococcota bacterium
CATGGGCTCCGCCCCGCCGTGGGCGGCGCACTCCATGGGCGTCGCCCCGCCGTGGACGGCGCACTCCATGGGCTTCGCCGCGCGGATACGCACGAGGGTCCCGGCGTGTGACAACCCTGGCGCCTTGCGGCGCCGACGAAAAGCGTCCCTGGAGATGGGATGCGGCATTGCCGCAGCCCTTGTCCCCGTCCGCCCCTCGTCCTGTCGCACGCCCGTGCTAGATTGACCCCGACATTGCCGAGGTCCGAACCATGCCGGAACTGCTGGCCGGAATCGCCGTGCTGCTGGCGGGGGTCGCCGTCGTGCTGCTGATCCTGCTGTGGCTGCGCGGGCGCGCCGCGCCGGGGGGCATCGACCGCGAGGCGCTCCAGGCGGTGCATGACCGACTGGAAGGGAAGTTGCGGGACGAGTTGTCCCGTTCCCGCGAGGAAGCCCTGCTGCGATCCGACCGCCTGCGCGACGGCCTGGCGTCCCAGGGCGCCGCCATGGCCGGCCAACTGAACGAGGGGCTCCAGGCGTTCACGCGTCAGTTCGCCGAGAACCACCGGCTGGTCGCCGGCGAGCAGCAGAAGCAGATCGACCAGATGCGGCTGACCGTCGATGCGAACCTGAAGGAGATCCGCGAGGATTCCCGAAAGCGCATCGACGAGATTCGCACGATGGTTGACGGCAAGCTGCAGGCCACGCTGGAGACCCGGCTGGGCGAGTCGTTTCGTACCGTGTCCGAGCAGTTGCAGCAGGTCCACAAGGGCCTGGGCGAGATGCAGGCGCTGGCGTCGGGCGTCGGCGACCTGAAGCGCGTGCTGCAGAACGTCAAGGTCCGCGGCACCTGGGGCGAACAGCAACTGGGCAACCTGCTGGCGCAGATGCTTGCCCCCGGGCAGTACGACACGAACGTCGCGACGCGCCCCGGTTCGAACGAGCGGGTCGAGTTCGCGATCCGGCTGCCCGGGGCGACACCCGAGGCGCCGGTCTGGCTGCCGCTGGATGCCAAGTTCCCGCTGGAGGACTACGAGCGGCTGGTCGATGCGTCCGAGGCGGGCGACGTCGCCGGGGTCGAGGCCGCGCGCCGGCAACTGGAGGTGCGCCTGAAGCACTGCGCCCGCGACATCCACGACAAGTACCTGGACCCGCCGAACACCACCAGCGTCGCAATCCTGTATCTGCCGGTCGAGGGACTGTACGCCGAAGTGGTTCGCCAGCCGGGGATGCTGGACGTGCTGTTGCGGGACTTCCGGGTGACGGTCGCCGGCCCCTCCACGCTGGCGGCGCTGCTGACGGCGCTGCAGATGGGCTTCAAGACGCTGGCGATCGAGAGGCGATCCCAGGAGA
>JARKOL010000201.1 GCA_029975745.1 Myxococcota bacterium
CGTTCCACCACATCGACCATCAGTTGCGGGTCCCACAAGGGCGGCTTGGGCGGCATGCTCGGTTCGGCAACCAGGGCCAACGGCACCCCAAGCACCAGCAGAAGCCCCGGCACCCACCGTCTCGCGGATTCAACGCCCCCGCTTCGGCCGCCGAAGGTACCCATGTCCTTGCCCCCAGCCGTCCCCCAACAACCCGACGGCCCGCCGCGACTCCCCGCCGCCGGCTACCCGATCATGGTCAGCACCTCATGCACGGTCGCGACCAGCCGCTCGGCATCCTCCGGCGTGTTCGTCACCGAAAACGACGCCCGGAGCGTCTCGGGAGTCCCCGTCGCATCGAACCACGCGTGGACGCAATGCCGGCCGTACCGCACCATGACGTTGGCGCGCTCGTCCAGAAGCCCCGCCAGGGAACGGCTGTCCAGGCCCTCGACGTGGAAGTTCAGGATGCCGTTGCGCAGGGCCGCGTCGGGAGGCCCCACCAGCCGAACCCGGGGGTGCCGCAACAGCCCGGCGGTCGCCCTCTGGTTCAACGCGATCGCGTGGGACCGGATCCGCTCCGGATCGATGTCCCGAACGAACGCCGCGGCCGCCGCCGCCCCGACCTCGCCATCCACGTCGGCCACGCCCGCCTCGAGTCGCTGGGGCACCGGCGCCCAGTTCGCCCGCGTGAACGTCGTGTCCAGCACCGTGTCGCCGCCGACCCGGTAAGGCGGCAGCCGCTCCAGGACTTCCCGACGTCCGTACAGGGCGCCGATCCCCGTCGGCCCGAACATCTTGTGGAACGAGAACGCGTAGAAGTCGATCCCCCATCCCGCCGCATCCAGGCGATGCGTCGTGACGGCCTGGGCCCCGTCCACCACCATGATTGCCCCGCGCCGCCGGACCTCGGGGGCGATCCAGGACACCGGCAACTCGATCCCGCACAGGTTCGACACGTGGAAGACCGACACCAGCCGAACGTCGGGCGTCAGGTCCCGAAGGAAGGCCTCTCGGTCGAAGCCACGAACCGGGTCAATCCGGTGGATGACGTGGCGGATGCCCCGAACCCGAGCCAACCGCTGCCAGGGCAACAGGTTCGAATTGTGTTCCAGGTCGGTGGTCAGGACCGCGTCTCCAGGCTTCAGCGCGACGCACTGGGCCACCAGGTTCAGGGCGTCGGTCGCGTTGCGAACGAACACGATCTCGTCGGCATGGGCGGCGCCCACGAACTGCCGAACGACCTCGCGGGAGGCCTGCCGGGCCTGCGTCGCCTCGCGCCCCAGCACATGGTCGGCCCGCCCGTGGCACCCGATGCCCTGCCGTACGAACGCGTCGATCGCCGCCAGCACCGGTTCCGGCCTCGGGGTCGTGCAGGCATGGTCCAGGTACACGATCGGACGGCCGCGGACCTGGCGAAGCAGCGCGGGAAACCGGCCGCGAATCCTCGCGGCGTCGGGGTGCAGCCCGGAATCCGTCATGCGGGCCCCTCCCGGTCCTCGCCCAGGTCCGGGGCATCCTCGATCACGCAGGCATCCTCGGACACCCCCGGCACGGAGGGCATGCGCCCCACCCGAATCCGGTCCCGCCGCAGCACGCTGCGCAGGGCGTCCACCGTGAACGTGGCATACCCCGGAAGCACCTTGCGACAGCGCGGAACGAACGGCGACGCCACCGCCAGCAGAACCAGGAACGCCCCGTGTACCCCCCCCATCAGCACCAGGCCGCCGACGAAGCGGGCTCGACTGACGGCGCGCTCTTCGTATCGCTTGTTGCAACAGCCCAAGATCATTCCCTCCGGCCCGTGTCGGCCGCGGGGCCCCCGGCCCCCGGCAGCACGATGCCCCGTTCCCGGCACCAGGCCTCGATCAGGCGGTGCGCCTTTGCCTGGATCTCCTCCAGGAACGCCGCCACCTTGTCCTCGTCGTGCCGCGGCGGCTGGTGGAACAACAGGAATGGCAGGTAGTAGATCTCGCCGGGATGGCACTTCGGCTGGATGCCCAGGAAGCGATCACCGATGCGCAACCCCATCCGGAATCCCTCCCGCTGAAGGAACGCGATCTCGTCCTCGCGGGACAGCGTGTAGACGGGCGTCCGGTACGCGATGCCGTAGCGTGCGTAGAACTCGCGAACCAAATAGACGCTGATCAGCATCTGTTCGACCATCTCGCCCGTGGATTGCGACGACCCATCCGCCATCTCGCGAATGCCGTGCTCCAGGTTGTAGAGCACGCTGCGGGTGTGCATGGCCATCTTGCACCCCAGGCACCACACGAAGCCGGACTGGTAGCGCTGGTACAGTTCCCGGAAGTCGTCCACGACCAGCCGATCAAAGACCTCCCGCACGGACGACAACGTGTGGGGGAATCGGTCCCCGAAGCGGCGTCGCAGCTCGTCCGCGCGGTCGCGCGTCCGCCCCAGGCGGTAGTGCCCGTAGCCGTTGCCCCAGGTCAGAAGATGAACCGCCTCATGGTCGCGTGCCAGCATGACTGCCGCGGTCGTCGAGTCCACCCCCCCGGAGAACATCAGCGAGACAGGTCCCTTCAAGGTCTCCTCCATGGCGCTCCAAGGATACGGCCGTGACGACCGCTCGACAAGCGGCGACAAGGGCCGGTGGCCCGCAGAGCGGACCGAAGCCTCGCGAGTGCCACTGGCGCCTTGTCGCGCCGGGTCCCGCGGCCCCGCGGTCACCCGTCGCCAGGGCCGGTGAAACAGTCCGGGCACCTCCACCGATAGGGCTCCGTCCCGACGTGAGGGCTTCCGATGCACGTTCGCGTCCGATCCGCGGTCCTGTGGGGCATCGAGGGAATTCCGGTCGATGTCGAGGTGGATGTCCATCCGGGCATCGGCCACTTCGATATCGTTGGCCTGCCCGAGACCACGGTCCGCGAAAGTCGCGTCCGGGTGCTGTCGGCACTCCGGAACCTGGGCTTCAGGGCGTCCTCGCGCTGGGTGACCGTGAACCTTGCCCCGGCGGACGTCCGAAAGCACGGCTCCCTGTTCGACCTGCCGGTGGCGCTGGGCGTGCTGGCCTGCCTCGAAGCGTTCCCGGCCGATGCCCTGGCCGGACGGCTGGTCATCGGCGAACTGTCGCTGGACGGACGCATTCGGCCGGTGCCCGGCGTGCTGCCCATGGTGGCGGCCGCCCGGCGCCAGGGCCTGGACGAGGTCATTGTCCCTCTGGCCAATGCCGCCGAGGCGGGCATCATCGAGGGCGTGCGCGTACTGGCGGCTGCCGATCTGGACAACCTGATCGCGTTTCTCGGCGGCCGGGACACGCTGCCCGACGCCGGGTCGCCCGCGGCCTTTCGGCCGGAAACCGCCGGCTTGGACCTGGCGGATGTCCGAGGCCAGGCCCACGTCAAACGCGCGATCGAGATCGCGGCCGCCGGCCGGCACAACCTGCTGATGATCGGACCGCCGGGGTCGGGGAAGACCATGCTCGCGAGGCGGCTTGTTTCGATCCTCCCCGACCTGACCTACCCGGAAAGCCTGGAAGCCACGACGGTCCACAGCGTCGCAGGACTGCTGCACCGCCGGTCGGGCCTGGTGACCACCCGACCGTTCCGCGCTCCCCACCACACGGGGTCCGCCGCCGCGATGGTCGGCGGCGGGTCCCGCCCCCGCCCCGGCGAGGTGTCGCTGGCCCACCACGGCGTCCTGTTCCTGGACGAACTGCCCGAGTGGCGGCGCGAGGTACTCGAGGTTCTGCGCCAGCCCCTCGAGGACCGACAGGTGTCCATCACCCGGGCCGCCGGCAGCGTCACCTACCCCTCCGACTTCCTGCTGGTCGCGGCGATGAATCCCTGCGCCTGCGGATACCTTGGCGATCCCAGGCATCGGTGTACATGCACGCCGGCCGAGGTCGCCCGCTATCGTGCGCGGGTGTCCGGGCCCTTGCTGGACCGGATCGACCTGCACGTCGAAGTGCCCGCGGTGCCCTTCCGCGACCTCGCGGCCAGCACCCCGACCGGCGAGTCCTCGGGCGCGATTCGCGCCCGCACGATCCGCGCGGCCCGGATCCAGGCCGAACGCCTGGCCGGCCAAGGCACCCCTTTCAATGGCCGGATGGAGCCGAGCACCGTCCGCCGCTGCTGCAAGGTCCCGCCCGACGCGTCCCGCCTGCTGGAGGCGGCGATGGACCGCCTGGGGCTGTCGGCCCGGGCACTGGACCGCATTCTCAAGGTGGCCCGCACCCTCGCGGACCTCGACGGTGCGGAGGCCATCGCGACGGTTCACGTTTCCGAGGCGGTGTCCTACCGGCTGCTGGACCGGGTCCAACAGACCTGACTGGGACCGGAGTTCGTGACGAGGGAGCGTCGGCGTTCCTTGCGGAGGCGCCGACCTGTTCGACAGGCTCCCGGAACAAGAGAGAGCCGCCGGGCGGCCGTCGCGCCCGGCAGTGGATGCACCGGCCGGCAAGGGCCTGGTCGGGCGACGCACGCAACCCAGGGAGGTGTTTGATGGCGAAGAAAGGGGGACCGGAATCATTCGGGGAACTGGAATCCGTACTCGCGGCGATGGACAAGCAGTTCGGCCGAGGCACCGTCATGCGGTTCGGCGCCGGACCGATCGAGGCGATCCCGTCGTTCGCGACCGGGTCGATGGCTTTGGACGCGGCCCTGGGCGTGGGCGGGGTCCCCCGGGGTCGCATCGTCGAGATCTTCGGCCCGGAGTCCTCGGGCAAGACGACGCTGACCCTGGAGTTGATCGCCCAGGCGCAACGCACCGGGGCCGTCGCGGCTTTCGTCGATGCCGAGCACGCGCTGGACCTGAACTACGCCCGCAAGCTGGGTGTCGTCATCGAGGATCTGCTGGTCAGCCAGCCGGACTGCGGCGAACAGGCGCTGGACATCGTCGAGGCCCTGGTACGCAGCGGCGTCGTGAATCTGGTCGTGGTGGACTCGGTCGCCGCCCTGACCCCTCGCGCCGAGATCGAGGGCGACATGGGCGACTCCCACGTCGGCCTCCAGGCGCGGCTGATGAGCCAGGCCCTGCGCAAGCTGGTGGCCGCCTGCCACCGCCACGGATGCACGGTCGTGTTCATCAATCAGTTGCGCATGAAGATCGGGGTGATGTTCGGCAGCCCCGAGACGACCACCGGAGGCAACGCGCTGAAATTCTATGCCAGCGTGCGCCTGGACGTGCGACGCATCGGTGCGCTGAAGTCCAGCAGCGAGGTCACCGGGAACCGGGTCCGCGTCAAGGTGGTCAAGAACAAGGTTGCTCCGCCGTTCACCGAGGCCGAGTTCGACCTGGTGTTCGGGGAGGGCATCAACAAGACCATGGAGCTGGTCGAGATGGGCGAACGCTGCGGCGTGATTGCCAAGGCCGGATCCTGGCTGTCCTTTGGCGGCGATCAGGTCGGCCAGGGTCGCGAGCAAGCCGAGAAGCGGCTTCGGGCCGACGCAAGCCTTCGCGACGCGGTGGCGGCCGCCATTCGGGACGCCATGGCGCAGCATCCGCTCGCCCCGGCGATGCCGGCCCACGAGGATGCCCGGCCATTGGCCCCTGCCTGACCCGGCCAACTTGTCGGGGGAATTCGGTTTTCGTGTCGGGAATCAGGGCGTCAAGGGGCGGGCGGGCACAAGTTCATCGGCGCGGTGCGGGCCTGTTCTGGGCGTGGGCCTGGCCACCGCCGCGCCGCTCCGAGCGCGCATCCCGCGCCGGCGACTTCTGCTGGGCCCGAGGCGGCGCCTTCGTCTCGACCCGCTGCCCAGCCCGGTGCGGCCGATCCACGTACGCCCCAGGGCGCGGTGCCGGGTGCGCATGGCGACGAGCCTCCACGCGCTGCCAGGGCACGCGATCCCACCGATGCCAGGTGTGGTGCCAACGGGGCGGCAGCCGGACCAGGGCCGACGGCACGTAGGCCGGCGCCACCCTCACCCAGGGCCCCTGCCAGTAGGCGGCCTGGTACCACATCCCGCCGACCGAGGTCCACCAGTACCCAGCGGCGAAGAACACGTCGTTCCCGCCAACGCGGTAGAAGTAGACGTCCGCGAACCCAGGCACCAGATAGACCGTCGGGGGCGGCGCCACGACGATCCGGGGGGCCGGGCGAGGACGCGCATCCGAGGCCAGGGGGACCAGGGTCAGGGTCACGGCCGTCGCGATGGCCATTGCAATCACTTGGCGTCTCATGATGCACCTCCTGTCAACCGGCCCCGAACACCGGGGACCGGGGCCTCCGACGGCGGGCGAGCGCCGCTTATTCTTGACGCGCCCCGCCCAGCGCGAATCCCCTGGAACGCGCAAGCGAATCCCGGCCAGAGCGGCAGATTCTGGCCGGGCGCCTGACCTTGACGAACGCTGCGAAACCTCGTAGATTTCCCGGGTTTTGAGGCCCCGGGAGGCGAGCGCACGATGACCACGAACGACCAGGCTGGCCGCGATGTACCGCCATTGATCGCCAACGATTTCGAATCGATCCCGCACCCGCAGGCGTTGCGCCGCGAAGGCTGGGTCCGCTTCGGCGTCCTGATGATGGCGGCACTGGTCTACCTGCCCATGGCCGGCTCCTTCGGCCTGTGGGACTGCTGGGAGACCCACTACGGCGAGGTCGCCCGCTACATGCACGAAACCGGCGACCTGCTGTCGCCCTGGTGGGGCTACAAGGAGCAGATCGGCTCCGAACCGCGCACCGGCGAATGGTTCTTCTCGAAACCGTTTCTCATCATGTACGGCGAGATCCTGATGATGAAGAT
>JARKOL010000210.1 GCA_029975745.1 Myxococcota bacterium
GGGGGCCGAGCGGGATGTCCGGGATTCGGAAGCCGGGTCGGGCACGTCGCCCCCTCCTTGCGGAATCGCGGGTTCGCCCCGATTCCGTACCCAGTCAGGCGCTCCCCCGGCGCAGAATGACCCGATCCACTGCGTCCGGCACGGGGCCGAGAGGCGTGGTCGGGGCGTACAGGGCGTTTCCGTCCAGGATGAAGCGTTCGGATTCCTCGACGATGTGGGCATCGGATCGGGCGCCCAGACAGGGGCGATCACAGCGTTCGGGCACGATGAACGGGTGTCCTCCCATCGTGCGCCCGGCGCGCTCCGCCAGGACGCTGCAGGCCCGACCCGTCGATAGCAACGCGGGGCCGGCATCGACGGTCAAACGATCCACCACCGTCGAGCGCCACTTGGGCCAGCCGTTCGGCACTGAAAGCGTCGCTCGACGGATTCCGAACATCCGGGCCACGGCCTCGAGGTGGGCCATGGGGGTTGCGGTGATCAGCGAGTCGGCCGTCAGGACGGATGGCAGACGCATCAACCTGGGGTCGTTATGCATCCAGACCAGGAGTCGGCCGAGGGAAAGCACCACCCGGGGCCCGACCGATTCGCGAAGCGCGTGGAGCGTGCCGAGGTCATTCACCGTGATCTCGACGGGGGCGTCCTGCTGCGAGGCGATCAGGTCGGCCAGGGCCAGCCCCTGCCGCTGCTGGTCCGGACCGTACAGGGGGGGCAGCACCAGGATCAGGTGGTAACCCGCAGTTGCGTCGAGCCACTGCCTCAATCGTCCAGGAGACGGCAGCAGGTGTGCGCACGTCTCGTGTCCGACGGCGATTCCTTCGAACGCCTCGGGGGGCGGCGCAGGGGCGTCCTCCGGCCCGGCGAAGCCGTACAGGCTGGCCGAGCTGGGAGCCCAGGTCGGACGAGCGGTGCTCCAGGGAATCCTGCGTCCACGGGGTCTTGCGTGACTGCGGACAGGCGCGACCGGTGTCTGCGGGAAGTAGCAGGTCGCCGGGGAGCAGCGCAGGCGTGCGTCCTCCCGGACCAGTGCGCGCGTGTCTTCGGCGGTTTCGATGTCCAGGTCAAGAATTCGGCGAGCCGCTTCCACGAAAGGTCGCAGATGGGACGCACACCAGCCGCGCCCCACGATCTTGAAGACACCGATCCGGGGGAAGCGGCGCAGGAACGGCAGGGCGCACAGGCCGCAGGCCTCCATGGAATCCGCCGGGTTGTCCAGGCGAAAGTTCTCGCCCTGGCGCAGGAACTCCTGATGGCAAATCGCGGCGTCCCTCCACTGCAGCCGGTCGTGCCCGTTGCAGGAGTTGGGGGGCACCAGGTGCTCGGACTGGCAGAACGCGTTGGCGAACCTGCAGCGCTCGCGGGCGACGAAGACCTCCAGTTCCGGGCCGGGGCCCTGGGCCATGCGTGCAATCTCGGGCAGCCGCGTTGCCCGCGGCAGCACGACCCTGTTCAGGCCGATAGCCTGGGCCAGTTCCAACGCGCCGGGATTCGGCAGCCCCATCAGGGCGCTTCCGGTGAGATGCATGTCTGGCCAGTGTTTCCGTACGAATGCGGCCAGGTGCAGATCGGCCAGGATCAGACCGTCGATGCCCGCGTCGATGGCGTCGGCCACAGCCCTGGTGACCGCGGGCATCGCTTCATCGGCGTACTGCCGGTTCATGGCGAGCAGAAGGGAGCGGCCCGCATCGTGAACCTGCGCCACAATCCGGGGGAGGTCCGTGCGCCCGATGCTGGCGATGGGATTCGGGCGCCCGTTCTCGAAAGCCCACTCGGGCGTGCCGGCTCGCAAGTCGTCCAGCAGGATGCCGCAGTAGAACATGTCGGCACCTGCCCGCGCGAGCTGCTGGACCTCCCTTGCCTCGGCCAACGGGACCAGGAGGCGCGGCACCCCTCGACCCTGGCGGACGGGTGGCACAGGCGGGGAGGGCTCGGGGGCGTGGTTGTCATCCTGCCCTTGCCCGGGACGCCTCGCGGGCTGCAAGATCGCCTCGATCCAGGCGCCGGCCAGCGTCGATTCCCTTGCCGCGACGCGCTGGCAGACCGCATCCAGCAGCATCCTTGCCTCCGGATTGGGCACCTTGTCCAGGTGGCCCACCAGGAGCCGGTTGCATCGGCGATAGGCCGGGGTGGTGTCATCGACGGGGCGGAGCCAGATGTCGAACCGGCCGTCATGGCCGACGAACGTCAGGATCAACTTCCCGGCCTGATGGACGCCGACGAAACGGTAGCCGGTCGTCGCCTGGGACGTCGTGACCAGATCGTCCAGCAGATGGAGGACCCCTCGCAGGAATAGGCTGGGACCAGGTTCGGGCGGCATCGGGGGCTCCATCCCCAGTTCACGCTGGGAATCATACGAGTTGACGTCCATTCGTCAACGCACCGTGAAGCGGAATCCTGCGCAAGCAAATGCGGATCAGGGGGAGGCGTTCGACGGGGACGGCTCCCGACGGATCCACGGGGCCAACGTGTCCAGGAACCGGTCGAACTGCTCCAGGTCCAACTGCTGGGGCCCATCGGATCGTGCCACGTGCGGCCGGGGATGGACCTCGACCATCACGCCGTCCGCACCCGCGGCCAGGGCGGCCCGAGCCAGCGGCGACAGGATGTCCCGACGTCCCGCCGCATGGCTGACATCGACCATCACCGGAAGCCGTGTCTTCGCCTTCAACAGGGGCACCGCCGAGATGTCCAGGGTGAACCGCGTGTCGCGCTCGAAGGTCCGGATGCCGCGCTCGCACAGGACAATCCGTTCACACCCGGCCGAGAACACGTACTCGGCGGCCAGCACGAACTCGTCCAGCGTGGCGGCCAGCCCGCGCTTCAGCAGCACCGGCAGTCCCGCGCTTCCCACCGCCCGCAGCAGTTCCGAATTCGACATGTTGCGCGCGCCGACCTGGAGCATGTCCACGTGCAGCGCGCAGGCGTCCAGGTGCCGGGTGTCGGTCACCTCGGTGACGGCGGCCATGCCATGCCGTCGGGCGGTGTCGTGCAGCAGCCGCAACCCCTCCTCGCCCAGCCCCTGGAACGCATACGGGGACGTCCGCATCTTGAACGTGCCCGCCCGCAGGATCGAGACGCCTCGCGCGGCCAGGTGCCCGGCCACCGCCTCCATCTGGTCCGGATCCTCGACCGAACAGGGGCCGGCAATCAGCACGGGCGCCTTTCCAATCCAGACGTCGCCCAGCGGGATGGACAGGTCGGGCAGGTCGCCGCGCCGCGCCACGGTCGCCCCTTGAACGACCCCGGATTCCATCAGTGCCAGGGATGCGTTGAAGATCTGTTTGAACAGGTGGATGACTACTTCGTCCGAAAAGGGGCCCGGGTTCGCGGCCACGATGGCGTCCAGCATCTCCTGTTCCCGCGAAGGGCTGAAGAGGTCCAGCCGGTCGCGGCGCTTCACCTCGGCCAGGTCCGTCACCAGTCGGGCGCGCTGGGACAGCAACGCCAGAATCCGCAGGTTCAGGTTGCTGATGCCCTGGCGTAGCGCCGCCAGGTCGGCGTGCGGGGAAGCGTCCTTGTCTTCGCCGTGCATGTTCGTCTCCGATGCTGTGGCCGCGGGGAGGGCCCACCCGAGTGCTTGACCCGGGCGGCCCATTGTCGTTCTTTGGCGACCGGTCCGCAATTCCGTCGGGTGGACGACCGGGCCCGACCTGTTGACACCCAAGCAAGGGCGCCGGGATACTTGGGCGGCGGCCTGGTCGTGGGGCGTGTCGGCAAGGAGCCCGATTTCGGGGTGCCGGAGTACTCCATGTGCGATGACGGGATTCGGGAACACACGTTCCACCTGGGGATCCAGGGGGCCTGGGCCACGCGAGTGGTCGTGGGGCGTGGCGCGCTGGGGGGGCTGCCGGCGTCGTGGCCTGCGGATGCCGCGCGTGCCTTCGTGATCGGGGACGCCAATGTCCTGGGGCGATTCGGTTCCGAGGTCGCGGGTCGGTTGCGCCGCCTTGGAGTCGATGCGACCCTGCTTCCGTTTGCGCCCGGCGAGGCATCCAAGACGCGTCGAACCTGGGGGCGACTGATCGATCGCCTGGACCGGCTTGACGCCGATCGTCAGTCCGTGGTGGTGGGCCTGGGCGGCGGGGTCTCGACGGACCTGGCGGGTTTCGTGGCGGCGACGGCGCTGCGGGGACTGCGGGGCATCCTGCTGCCGACTTCGCTGCTGGCCATGGCGGACGCCGCATTGGGGGGCAAGGTCGGTCTGGACACGCCCGGGGGCAAGAACCGCGTCGGGACGATGTGGTGGCCCCTTGCGGTCCTTGCCGACACCTCGCTGCTGGCATCGTTGCCTTCCGCCGAGATCCGGCACGGCGTGGCCGAGATGGCCAAGGCGGCGCTGATCGGCGACCCGGCGCTGCTGGATCTGCTGGCGGACCAGGCGCCGGGTCTGGCTGCCGGCCGGCCTCCGTCCGACGAGGCGATTGCCCGTGCCGCCGCCGTGAAACTGGACATCGTCGAACGCGATCCCTTGGAGGGGGGCGAGCGTCGTGTCCTGAACCTTGGCCACACCGTGGCGCACGCCATCGAGGCGGCGTCCGACTGGCGGGTTCCCCATGGCGCGGCGGTGGCCGTCGGCCTGCGGGTCGAGTCGCGCATCGCCGCGCGGGTACTGGGCTTTCCGGACGAGGCGGCCCGGCGGCTGTCGGGGGTGCTGGACGGCGTCGGTCTGCCGTCGTCGATTCCGGGGTGTCGATACCAGGACGCGGCCCCCTTCCTGGTCCGGGACAAGAAGGTTCAGGGCGGTCGGTTGCGGTTCGCGCTGCCGGAGGCCCCGGGCAGGATGACGAGGGGTGACGGCGGGTGGACGGTCGCGGTCGGGCCGGAGATCGTGGAGGCCTGCTGGCATGGGACGGACTGAGCCGATCCTGTGCGTCACCGGGGCCGAGCGGACCGTCGTGTCGCTGGCGGCGCGCCTGGCGTCGGCGGCGGAGGGGGACCTGCACGAGATTCGGCTGGACCTTCTGCAAGGGCCGCTGGATGACGTGTGGGCTCTGGTGGAGCGTCACGGGTCCAGACTGATCGTCGCCTGCCGGCCTGCCTGGGCAGGCGGTGGTTTCGCGGGCGACGAGTCGCTGCGGTTGTCCTTGCTGGCGCGTGCGGCGCACGCCGGCGCGCGGTTCGTCGATGTCGAGATCCAGTCGCTGGAGCGCGATGTCCCGCCGGTGCCGGCCGACCGAACCGTGGCGTCCTGGCACGGTCAGGTCGTCGAGCCGGACTTCCCGGGCATGGCTTTCCGGCTGGCCCGTGCCCCGGCAGGGGCGATCAAGGCGGCGGTGACCGTCCGGGACGCCGCCGATCTGGTCCGCCTGCGTTCGTGGCGCCGGGACCTTCCGACGATGTCCTCGGTGGTGGGCATGGGGGCCGCGGGACTGTGGACGCGGCTGCGCCCCGGGGATCTGGAGTCGGCCTGGACGTACGTCGCCGCCGGGGCGGACGTTCGGACCGTCCCGGACCAGCCCACCCGCGCCCAGGCGCTGGCCGGTCGCGTCCTGGAATCCGCCCGGCTGGCCCCGGTCGTCCTGGTCGGCGGTCCCCAGGTGTTCCAGTCTCCCGGCCCGTCCACCTACAACCGGCTGTTCGCCCAGCGCGGGGATCCCTTCCAGTACCTGGCGATGTCCGCCGCGACCTGGGCGGACGCGATGGCACTGGCTCGCGCGTTCGGCGTGACCTGGTTCAGCGTGACGCGGCCGTTCAAGCGGGATGCGTTCCTGGCGGCCCCCTGGGCCGATCCCTGGGCCCGCCGCGCGGGCGTCGCGAACACCGTGCGGCTGCACCAGGGACAGCCCGAAGCCTGCTGGAACACCGACGTGCCCGGCTTTCTTGGGGCCGTGGCCGAATGGGGCCCACTGGACGGCCTGAGCGCCCTGATCCTTGGGGCCGGGGACACCGCCCAGGCCCTGGCGTCGGGCGTGCGATTCGTCGGGGGCCGGGTGACGCTGGCGTGTCGGAATCCCGAACCGGACGCCCGGCGGACGCCCGATGAAGGGGCGGACGCGAACCCCCGGCTGGCCTGGGGGGAGCGTGCCCACGTGTCGCATGACCTGCTGGTCCAGGCGACTCCACTGGACGGTCGGGACGGGGACGCCCCCTGGCCCGCCGAGGTGGCGTTGGGCGCCTCGTGCGTCGTGGACGTGGTCCTGCCGGTCGCCGGACCGACGCGCCTGGTGTCCGGGGCGCGCCAGGCCGGGGTGCCCGCGGTCGATGGCCTGGAGTTCTGGATCCGCCAGGGGATGACCCAGGCCGGACTGGTGACCCACCGGACGGTGACGTTCCGGGAACTGGCGGGTGCGCTGGACGTGGCGTGGGCCGCCGGTCGGCTTTCGGCGTCGGGCCCGGACGACCCGGCGGGCGGGATCCTGGTGCCGGGGTCCAAGAGCCTGACGCAGCGGTCCCTGGTGCTGGCGGCGCTGGCGGACGGGCCTTCCCGCCTGACGGGGGTGTCCCCGGGGGCGGACTCCCAGGAGCTGGCTCGGGCCCTCGAGATGCTGGGCGCGGGTGTTCTGCCCTGCCGGGACGGGGTGTGCGTGCTGCCGCGGGAACCGCGAAGCCCCGACACGCCGATCCCGTGCGGCCAGGGCGGCACGACGGCGCGGTTCGTGGCGGCGATGACCCTGGCAATTCCCGGGGACGTCGCCCTGATGCTGGCGCCGCCGATGGGTGACCGCCCCATGGAGGGCCTGGTGGCGGCGCTGCGCCAGGCGGGGAAGTCGGTCTCCCTGGAACGTCACGCGGACGGCGGCGGCGTCCTGCGCGTGTCGGGCCCCGCATTTGACGGAGGGCGACTGGATGTCGATGCGTCGGTGTCCAGCCAGTTCGCCTCGGGGCTTCTTCTGGTGGGAACGATCCTGCCTCGCGGGCTGGAGATCACGATTCCCGGGCCGGTCGTTTCGTCCGCCTACCTGGACCTGACGGTGGTCGCCTTGCGACAGTTCGGCGTCATGGTCGCACCGATCCCGGGCGGCTGGCGCGTGACGTCGGGAAGGCCTCGTGCGACCGACCTGCGCGTCGAGGGGGACTGGTCGCTGGGGGCCTTCTGGCGTGTGGCGCATCGCATCGCCGGCCCGGGGCCTCGGGTGGCGGGGCTGGATCCCGCGTCGGTCCAGGCGGATCGCCGGGTCGAGGAGCTGCTGGACCTTCTGGCTGTCCCCGGGGACCGCCGGATCGACCTTGAGGATGTGCCCGACCTGTTGCCGCCCCTTGCCATCGCGGCGCTGTTCCGGGAGGGGGCGACGACGTTCGCGGGCATCGGTCACACGCGGTTCAAGGAGAGCGATCGTCCGAAGGTGCTGGCGCGCGAACTCGGGAAGGTCGGGGCGAACCTGTCCCATGGTGACGGCGTGTTGCGTGTCGCGCCGACGCCATTGGCGGGGCCCGCCCTTCTGGACCCGCACGACGACCACCGGATGGCGATGGCGTTCGGCGTGCTGTCGCTGGCCGTGCCCGGGATCACGATTGCGGGCCGCCAGTGCGTGCGAAAATCCTACCCGGGCTTCTTCGACGACCTTGCCGTGTGGCGGACGGCGGCGGAGCGTCAGGGGGCTGTCCCGCCTTCTGGGCCGCTGGTGCTGGTCGGAATGCGCGGCGCCGGCAAGTCCACCGTGGGGCGTCTGCTGGCGGCCAGACTGGGCCGGCCCTTCGTCGATTCGGACGACCTGGTCCAGGCGAGGCTGGGCGTCGGCATCCAGGAACTGTTCCATCGGGGTGACATCTCCGCATTCCGCCGTTGCGAGGCGGAGGTGATTCGCGGGATGCTCGGCCGGGACGTGGTCCTGGCGACGGGGGGCGGGTGCGTCGAGGACCCGGACACGGTGCGGGCCCTGGCGGGCGTCTTCACGGCCTGGCTGGACTGCCCGGTCGGCGAACTGGCCCGGCGGGTGGGCGCATCGGACCGTCCGTCGGTCACGGGTTCCCCGCCGGCGGACGAGGTGGCCGGGCTGGCCCAGCGGCGAGCGCCGGGGTACGCGGCGTGCGCCCGGATCCGGGTGGACGCGGGGGACAACGACGCGGAGGCGGTGTGCGATGCCATCGAACGAGCTTGGCGATCACTTCCGGATTCTGACCTTCGGTGAGTCGCACGGTCTGGCGGTTGGCGTCGTCATCGACGGCGTCCGGCCGGGCCTGGCCCTGTCGCCGCGGGACATCCAGGTCGAAAGGGACCGTCGGCGGCCGGGGACGTCCGACCGGGTCAGTCCGCGGGCCGAGCCGGACCAGGCCGAGATCGTGTCGGGGGTGTTCGAGGGACGAACGACCGGGGCGCCGATCTGCATCCTGGTGCGCAACCGGGATGCACGTTCGGCCGACTACCAGGCCCTTGCCGAACTGGTGCGCCCGGGACACGGCGTCGGCTGGCTGGCGCGTTACGGGGTGCGCGACTGGCGTGGCGGCGGTCGGACATCCGGCCGCGAGACGGTGGGTCGCGTCGCGGCCGGCGCCGTGGCGCGGCGCCTTCTGGCGGATCGAGGCGTGCAGGTCCGGGGCCGCGTGGTCGAGATCGCGGGCATCCAGGCGGGACCGGCGGACTGGGACTGGATCGATGCGGATCCGGTCCGGTGCGGCGATGCGGACGCCTCGGCACGGATGGCGGCGGCGATTCGCGCCGCCCGGGACGATGGTGATTCGGTCGGCGGGATCGTCGAGGTGACGGCGACGGGCGTCCCCGCGGGCCTGGGCGACCCGGTGTTCTGGAAACTCGAGGCCGAACTGGCCCGCGCCCTGATGTCGATCGGCGCGGTGCGCGGTTTCGAGGTGGGCGACGGGTTCCAGGCGGCCCGGGTCACGGGTCTGGCCCACAACGATCGCCCCACGGCGGAGGGCTTTCGGACCAACCACGCCGGGGGGGTCCTGGGCGGCATCTCGACGGGCCAACCCCTGGTGGTGCGGCTGGCCGTGAAGCCGACGCCGACGGTGGGGCGTTCTCAACCCACGGTGGACCTGGCGGGACGCCCCGGCGCCACGCCGGGTGGGGGGCGCCACGACCCATGCATCTGTCCCAGGCTGGTGCCCGTTGCCGAGGCCATGGTGGCCTGTGTTCTGGCGGACGCCTGGATGCGCCGCGACGCCGGCGATTCGGAGGCGGACGCCGCGGACCTGCCGACCTTGCGCCTGGCCATCGAGCACGAGGACGACGCCCTTCTTGCCGCGCTGGGGCGTCGGATGGCGCTGTCGGTGCGTGTCGGGGAACTGAAGCGGAAACTTGGCCTTGCGGTCCAGGATCCCGTTCGCGAGGATGCGGTCCGGCGGGCGTGGATGGAGCGCGCGGCCCTGTATGGGGTTCCGGGTGACCTGGCGTCCGATGTGCTGGACCGGGTACTGGTCGCGTCCCGCGATGTGCAGTCGTCGGGTGACCTTGAAGACCCCGACTCGACCCGATGACGTTGCGCGGGCCCTGGCCTGGATGAAGTCATGAACGATCGGGACCGCATCGCCGATCTGCTGCGGCGAAAGCTGGAAGAAATCCACGCTCGCGACGGCGATCTGTCGGCCCGGGCGGGGGCTCGCCCGGCGGCAGGCCCCGGCCGGACTCCGCGTCGGTTCGCCGAACCCTGGCGCCCGGCCGCCACGGACCCGGTGCCGGCGGGCTCCGGGGACCCCGACGCGACCCGGCGGGACTGGATCGCCCGGTACCGGGGCAAGCCCCTGGGACGGGCCCTGGATGCACAGCCTTCGTCGGAGCACCGGGAACTGTGGATCCATCGGTCGCGGGTTGCCGAACCGGTCGTGCCTGTATCGCGGGATGTGGCCCAGCGGCTGCTTCGCGGGTCGTTGTGGCTGCTTTCCGGGGTGCGCGATGCGACCGCGGCGCGCCTGTGCGAAGGCGGCGCTCCCAGCCTGGAGAGCCTGACGAATCACCCGCGCTTCGGCCAGGAGGCTCGCCGGTTGCTGGCCCGGCTGGATCGGGGCGATCCGGCCGGCATGATGGCGTGGATCGGCGATCGCGGCGGCAGGGCGCATCCCCTGGCGCTGGGGCTGACGGCGTTCTTCGAACCCGGGGACCTGCTGTTCCTGGATCTGGAGACGATGGGACTGTTCGGGGGCAGCCCGATCATCCTTGCCGGGCTTGCCTACGCGGTCGAGGGCGGCACCGAGATCCTCCAGTTGATCGCCGCGTCCCCCGCGGCCGAGCGGGCGCTGGTCGCCGAGGCGGCACGACTGTTGTCCGCGCACCGGGTGCTGGTGACGTTCAATGGACGCGCCTTCGACCACCCCTACCTGTGCGCCCGGGCGGCGTACTACGGGGCGCCGATCGCCTGCGACCCGGTCCACTTCGACCTGCTGGGGTTTTCGCGTCGGACCTGGCGAGGCACGGTTCCGGACTGCCGACTGGATACCTTGGCACAACATGTCCTGGGCATGAATCGCGATTTCGACGTGCCCGGCAGCCTGGTGCCGGCGTTCTACCAGGACTTCCTGCGGGATCCCGACGACCACCTGGGCCTGCTGGCCGCCATCGTCGTCCACAATCGTCACGACATGGCGCAGACGGTGCGTCTGTTCACGACGCTGTGCGCGGGTCTGGAATCGGGGACTCGTCGGGGACCGTCCGTCTCGTCTTGATCCCTGGCCGCAGGTTGGACTAAGGTGAGCGGGCTCTTGGAACGGAAGGGGTCATGGAGCGCGAGGTCTTCGTCTGCCACTCGTCGAAGGACGCCGCGGTCGCCGTGCGGCTCTGCGAGCGCCTGGAGTCCTGCGGCATCGGGTGCTGGATCGCGCCTCGGGACGTCCTGGCCGGCGTGTCCTATCCCCGCCAGATCGTCGAGGCCATCCAGGGCTGCCGCGTGCTGCTGCTGGTGTACTCGGCGGCCGCCGACCGTTCGCCCCACGTCCAGCGCGAACTGGAAACCGCGCTCCAGGAGAACGTGTCCATCCTGCCGTTCCGCCTGGATGCCCACGACCTGTCCGAGGACATGCGGTACTTCCTGGGCGCCCAGCACTGGGTTCACGCGACCTCGCCCGATCCGGCGCCGGGGGAACAGCGGCTGGCCGAACAGGTGGGCGCCTTGCTGAACCGGATCAAGGTGCCCCGATCCGGCGAAGGCAAGGTGCCAGCGTCCGTTGCGTCCCCGGGCACCGGGGCCAGGCCTCCCGCGAACGCCCCCGGGAACGCACCCGCGAACACGGCGGCATCCAGCCGCGTGGCGCGTCGGGTCGAGGCCCTGTACCAGGAGGCCGAGGCCTGCGAGTCGTCCGGGGACTTCGCGGGGGCCGCCGCGGCCTACGAACGCATCCTGGCCCTTGCGCCCGAGGACCCGGACGCGCCCAGGCTTCTGGCTTTGGCCCGACTGGAACTGTCGGGTGCTCCGTCCGCGGCTGCATCTTCGGGCGCCGCCGCCGCGAACGACGCTGGGGCTCCGTCCCCGCGCCCCGCGCTCCGCGCGACCCCCCAGCCGCCCCCCCAGCGGGAGGTTTCCCCGGCTCCCCGGCCGCCTCCCTCCCCGAAAGCCTCATCCGCGATGGTCGCGCCGGCCCCCCTTGGCGAGGTCGGAGCCGGTTCCCGCCTGGACGATCTGCTTGGCGCCGCCCGGGACGGCCAGACGGTCCGGCTTGTGGCCGGCGTGCATCGACTGGACCGTCCCATCGTGCTCGACAAGACCCTGACCCTCGAAGGGGCCGGCCGGGACACGACGTCCGTCGTCTGTGCCGGCGAAGGGCACGTGGTCCGGTTCAAGGGGGCGGGGCGCCTGATCCTGCGCGACCTGACGCTGGAACATGCCGGGAACGCCGACGCGGACGTGCTGCGGGTCGCTTCCGGGGCCGTCCTGGCCCAGCGATGCGCGTTTCGCGGCGCCGTCGAGGCCGCGGCGGACGGCGACGAGGGTTCCCGCGGGGGGGATGGCATCTGGGCCAGCTCGGACGCGGTCTGCGAGTTCGTCGAATGCGTGATTGCGGGCAATCAGGGCTCGGGGCTCTTTGCCGACGGGAACGCCCGGGTGACGTTTCGGGACGGGGTCGTGTCGGACAACGGCGGCGGCGGGATTCACCTGACGGGGCGGGTGCAGGCCGTGATTTCGGGCAACGGATGCCGGGACAACGGCGGCTCGGGCATCCAGTTCCGGGGCGATTCCGGCGGCTCGGCCCAGGGCAACACGTGCGAGCGCAACGGGAAGTCGGGAATGTACGTGGATGATCGCGCGGCGCCCTCGCTGCGCGAGAACGTCTGCACCGGGAACCAGGACAGCGGGATCGCGTGGTTCGGGGACTCCCGGGGCACCTGCGAATCGAATCGGTGCGACGACAACCGATCGAACGGCATCTACGTCGGCGAGCGGGCGGCACCGGCCGTCCTGAAGAACGTGTGCGCCGAGAACGACAAGGACGGCATTTCCTACCGGAACGAGTCCGGCGGCCAGTGTACCGGGAACCGGTGTCGCAAGAACGGCGAGGATGGCATCTACGTGGCCTCCACGGCGACCGTGCGGTTGCAGGGCAACGTCTGCGTGGGAAATGCCGGCGCGAACATCCGCGATCCGCGCTAGCGTCCCGCCAGGCGTTCGACTTCCCACGTCACGCCGCAGCGGGCGCACTCCCGGTGATCCGAGAAGTGGTCCGTCAGGTGCTCGCGACGTTCCCAGTCGCGTCGGTAGTGCCGGGTGATCAGGGTGCCCCCTTCCTTCGTGCGCCCGTAGGTCGTGTGCGTGTAGGTGTCGTAGTGATGCCAGGTGTAGGCCTTGGTCGTCCGCATCAGGACCGACCCCAGGTCCAGCGCCACCCCCGTCGATCGGCACGCCGGGCACCGCATGTACTGGACATACCGCAGGTTGCCCATCCACGACGCGGACAAGCCGCCCAGCAGCACGACCGCCAGGAGGTCGTGCGCCAGGAACAGGGACATCTGCTCGCGCCCGTCGATGTGCATCGCGAAGAACAGGAACCAGAACCATGTCGCCGCGACCAGCAGCAGGGAATCCAGCAGCACGACCACTCCGTTCGACCAGGGAACGGCCCGGATCAGTGCGCGGGGCAGCGCCGTGGCGGCCTGCGGAAACGTCGCGATGGCCCACAGCACTGCCGCGATCATCGCCAGCCCCATGGCCAGGCGCCAGTACCAGGGCCCGCCGGCCTCTTTCGGGCCCGGGTCGTACGGCGGGTTCTGGAAGATGGTTCCGGACAGGTCCAGTTCCCGAATCCACGAGGCGCCCGGCAGGGCCTCGGCCAGCACCCAGCGGGACTGGGGCCGGACCCGCAGCTCGGTCACGAGGCCCTTCGCGACATCCAGCACCGCGCCCTCGTGGCGGCGGCTTCCGATCACGACGGCCAGGGTGTCGCCGTAGGTGGCCTGCCCGACTCCCGCCTTCGGGTCGCGAATCACGAACGCGTCCGGCGGCCCCAGGTCCGCGATGACGTCGGCAATCGGGCGCCCCAGGGCCCTGGCCCGCAGGTCGGCCTCGGACAGCACGCGGACGAAGTGGCGGGACTTGTACGCCGACTCGACGTCCAGGGCGGGCATCATTCCCCGGGTTCCCTGGTCCACCCAGCCCACGGAGCCGTCCTCCAGGCGGACCTTGTACGTCGCGTTCTTCCGCTTCTCCAGCATGGTGCCGCGCGTGCCCTTGGCCAGCGGACGCCTCTGGTCGGCGGGGACGTCGATGCGACGCAGCCAGTCGTCGTTCGGCGCGGGGTTCACCAGGAACAGCTCGGTGTCGTTGGGCGCGACCAACTGGTCGTACTCGACCAGGGCATCCCGGGCAATCAGCCCGATCTCGCCGGTGGCCGCCACGCGGACCTGGGTCAGCGGTCCCTCCTTCGCGATCCATGCGACGCGGGTCCCCTTGTCCAGGCGTCGGCCGACCTCCGGTTCCCGGTTCGGCATGGGTACGGTGGTCAGCAGATCGGTGTCCCGTGCCAGCGTCAGCAGCGGACGCTCCGCCATTTCGGCAAGGTACGCGCGCTCGCGCTCGACCGCCTGGTCGTGCTGCCATGACAGGAATCCGTAGGTCATTCCCAGCGCCAGCGCGGCGCCGGCCAGGCCGAACAGGCGCAGCCGCGACAGCATCGACAGTCCGATCGCGATGCCTTCCAGGATGCGCCCCAGGGTGGCCTTGACGGGATTGCCGGATGCCATGGCGTGCCTCGCATTCGCAGGAACCCGGCCCACAAAGGGCGCGGGGCGCGTCATCATAGCGGGGACGGGGCCGGTTGCGAACCCTGTCTCGCCGGCGGCTTGAAGAACCGGGGGGCCGGATGTCGCGGGATCCTGATACGCTTTCGACGTGACGCCTGGGGGACCAATGCCCGATCCGTCTGATGTCGTGGATGTCGTTGGGCCGGCCGTCGATCGTCTGCGAGGGGCCTACGCCTCCCGGGATGCGATTCGGGCCGTGTTCGAACTGCCTGCCCGACCGCTGCGCACCGCTCCGTTGCCCGAAGGCATGGATCCGGTTGCGGCCCGCTACCTGGGCGACCGGGGCATTTCCCTGCCGTACGTTCACCAGGCCCAGGTCGCGGCGCACGCACTGGCCGGGCGGGACGTGATCGTCACGACCGCGACCGCATCGGGCAAGACCCTGGCGTTCACCCTGCCGATCCTGGATGCCATGGCTCGCGATCCCGAGGCCACCGCGCTGTTCCTGTACCCCATGAAGGCACTGACCAACGACCAGTTGCAGGTGCTGGAAGCGGCCGAGCGCGCCACCGGGCTGGAGATCGCGCCCGCGGTCTACGACGGCGACACGCCCCGGGTCAAGCGTCCGCGCATCCGTCAGATGTCCCGGGCGATCCTGACGAATCCCTACGAAATCCACGAAACGCTGCCCTACCACCACCTGTGGCGGCGCGTGTTCGCCAACCTGCGCTTCGTCGTGATCGACGAGGCGCATCGGTACACCGGCGTGTTCGGGTCGCACGTCGCCCAGGTGATTCGAAGGATGCTTC
>JARKOL010000236.1 GCA_029975745.1 Myxococcota bacterium
GGCGGCGACGGTGCGGGCGGCGTGCAGCGAGAAGCCCTGGACCCGGGTGCACACCGCCTTGGCGGGGGTCTTCCCGGCCCCCTGGTCGTCGGGTGGCGGGGCGGCCTCCCAGGGAAGCGCCCGAGGCGGCTTGGGACCCGGAGGCCGGACGGCTTCGGCGACGGTGATGCGCAGGGGCAGGTCGTCGGGATCCTGCCAGGGCGGGTCGTCTTGGGTCTGGCGGAACCGTTGCCGCGCCAGGGCAGGTAAGACTTTCCATGCATGAAACAGGCGTCGGGTCGGGATGACCGGGTCGGTTGATGGGGCCAGTTCGGTGCATGGAGTAAGTCGGTTGGGTTGAAATCGGTCCTGCACCCCGCCTGGGCAGTTGGTTCGCAGGGTGGGAAATGGCTTGGGGAGGCGTACTGAAGCCTTCTCCGCGTGTTCGCGGAGGGCAAGTCGTGGCTGCCTGATTGCCGTACCCAAACCGCGGGCGACGAGACGGATTGGCGACGGCCTGTTCCTGACGTTCGGACGCAATGCACTCTCGAAAGTTAGCGCTATCCGCTAACTTCTGCGAGCGGAACGTCGTTCAGCGTTCCAGCGCATTCACGAGATCCCGCACCAGCACTTCACATGAGGCCGCAAGTTCGTCGTGGTCGGCAAGGACACCCACAGCACGGATCGCCATCTGGACTCCGAGGCCATCCCGCATCCCGAAGTCCCGCTGCAGCAGGTCCATCCCGGCCTTCGCCACCACTGCAGACCGGGCATCTTCCAATGCCCGCTTCATGCGACCGGCGAGGCCCGCGGTGGTCGTACCACGCAGCAGGCGGATCACGTCCAGCGCGTCCTTGTCGTTCTGCCGGTCCGTGTCCCTGCGATCGTTGATCTTGAAGACCTTGGCCACGAGCAGCGCCGCCGGGCCGGCCACGCGGATGTCGTATTCCCTCGCGTCGGACGCCTCAAGAGCCGCCACCTTCATCACATCCACATCGACCACAGCACCCTCGAGTCCCTTCACGATTCGGGCGAGTTTCGCAAAGAGTTCATCCACGCCACGAATCCTCGTGCGCCCTCATCCACTCGATCAGGGCTTCCGCTTCCGCCGGCCCTCGACCCGGGCTCGTCAGCAGGTCGGCCACCGCCTGACTGGGTGCAACGTACCACACCCCATCGGCCTCAGTGCATCGGTCGAAAACCACGTCATCGGCCGGCTGGACCAGAAGCACGTTCCCGCCGGAATCGGTCGGCCTCAACCCAAGCTGCTCGGCCGCTTCCTCCATGTCCTCGAGGTAGACGGTGGCCAGCCGGGACGGGGCCACGGGCGCCTGCCGGCTCGCCGCCAGCGATCCGGTCACTACGTGCCGGATGCCCGTTGCTGCGAGTTGGCCCAGCAGCGACTTCAGGCCGCGGGGTTCCAGGAACACGCCGTTCGGCCCCCGTGCCTCCAGGGGGGCATCGGCCGCCCAGCGCCGCAAGAGCCTGATCCAGTCCACCCGTTCCACACGCCCCCGACGACCACGTTCGATCAAGGTCTGCCGGTCCATCATCGAAAGGACTCGCGACAGGTAGCCGGCGTCCACGCCCGCCCGCACCGCGAGCTTCCTCACGCCCGGGGTCGTCCGGAAGTCGACCAGCGCCCGAACGACCCGGCCCGCCTTGGGCCCCTTCAGGGATCTTGCGGGACGGTCGTCGCGTTCGGGATTCGCCGAGGCGCCCGTTGCCTCGATGAACAGGCCCGGCTCCGAGAGTTCCAGGCGGATGTTCCCCGTCAGGTCCAGGAACCCGAATCCCCGCTCGATCAATCGTTCACGGGTCGCCTGGCTCAGGTATCGGGCCACGACCAGCATTGCCAAGGGTGGTTGCCCCTGACGCTGAAGCCACCGATCGGCGACCGCCATCGCCAGTACGTCGCGGGGATCGAGGGAGGTTCTCACCTCCAGCGATACGGTGCCCCGCCGACCGTCCGGAGCGACGACGTTCAGCCGAGCATCCGTCTCCTGGGCAGGCGAAACCCGGTCCAGGGACCATCCCGCGGGCAGGCGTCCCTGGAGAAGCCGCATTCCTTCCTTGAGGATTTCGTTGCCTTCAGACCCCATGTTGCGCATCGCGCGCAACAAGCTGGTTTCAGGCAACATTCCCGCTCTCCCGCCCCCGCTCTTGCTCTTGTTCGCCCTTGCCGACGCAACGTGAGCTCGTTGCAACCCTCAGTGAAGGCGAACATCGGCCGACGCCCATCCCCGGCCCCGGCCCCAGCCCACGGCTCCGAAAATCGTTACGCGTTGGCAGGCGCCTCCGAAATTCGTTACTCGGCGGAGCCCTCGTTCTCGCCGAGTTGGCCCCGAAAGACTCCGAGGCGCTTTTCAACCGGCGTGTAGATGTCGTAGGCGTCCTTCTCCTTGAGGCGGTCCGCCAATGCCATAGCCTTCATCACCAGGAACGGCACGATCGCGGCAACCCGGATCGACGCGTGGTCCAGGCCCCCTCCGGGCGGTTCGCCCTCGACGTCCAGTTCCACCGGCGCGTCGAACGCCAGATCGCACCCGCGCGCCTTGCGGGGACGCACGCCCTGCACCTTCACGAGAGTCGTCTCGGTGTAGAATCGGGCGTCGCTGCGCCGTGGGAGGGCTTCCTCTGATGGCTCTCAAGGACGGTTCGGAGGTGAGGAGTGCCGCGCCACTTGATCGCTGAGGAGATCGACAGCTTCCTGCGGACTGGGGACTACGACCCGCATTGCGCCGCCTGGCCCGGCGAGGGTTTCATGGAAAGGACGAAACGTGGGCGCAGGGACCTGCTGCAGGCGCTCTGCGAACAGGTCCGGCTGGGGTAGAACCGGGATGGGACCAGGCGGAACGAGGGAGTGGGAGCGAATCGCGTGGACTGCCGCTGCAGCCGTCCAGGCAAGGGCTTCCGCGCAGGCGGCCGGCACCGATCCGGTCCGCGCAGGGCGCAACGAGCCGTGCCCGTGCGGTAGCGGCCGCAAGTTCAAGAAGTGCTGCCTGTCGAAGCGCCTCGAGGACGTTGTTCAGCCTGTACCAGCGGGGCACGTCGTCAACAGTCCCCGGCGGGAACTCATCCCAAGCGTCACCGATCAGAGGTCCGTCGATCGGGATATGGGGGTGCTCTCCCGCCTGTTTCGTTCCGCACCGCGATTGAAGGACGTACGGTTCCCCCCGGCCTGTACGGACCTCGTCCTTGCCCAACTTCCCCCGGAGGCTCCCGAGGCCGACGAGGAGAAAGCCGAGGAGATTGACGACCTCGCCTTCCGGTTCGCGAACCAGACCGGGTATTCGCTTCCCATGGACCTCGACCAGCGATTGCTCGAAACGGCGCCCGAAGCGGCCGACACGTCCGAACTCCGTGCCCTCGCTCTTGGACTGATCTTCGCGGGCGCCCTCAAGGTGCCGTCGGCCGACCAGCGGAACCCACTGGTACCGCTCGTCTTCCGCGTGAGCCTGCAAGAGCACCTCGAAGCAGACCGCGTCCTCGACAGGGTCATTGATGACCTCCAGATCCGGGGGATGTCCCGGGAGGAACTTTGTCGATGCAAGGACGAACTGGGCGAGGGCATCACGCGACGGATGGAGCAGTTGGGTCACGCGGCGAGGCATCGACTGCTGGAGCAGGGTGACCGCCGGATGGAACACGTCGAGAGCCTTCTGAAGGACGGCCGCTTCCCGGTTCATCTCCCCTTCGTCACGCTCCTGCCGATCCTCTTGCGGCTCACCTTGCGGAAAGGCTGGCGGGGGAAGGTCGCAGCGAATGCCGGAATCGAGGCCATCGAGGAGGGCCGCTCGGAATGGATCTCCGAGGATGCGTCGCTGTTCGGGGACTGCCTCGATCAATGGCTCGCGAAGGACGATCGGTCGCGACCGGACGTG
The DNA here is from genome assembly GCA_029975745.1 of Myxococcota bacterium. Lineage (GTDB taxonomy): Bacteria > Myxococcota_A > UBA9042 > DTJE01 > DTJE01 > DUVQ01. The sequence continues at coordinate 3,864 of JARKOL010000236.1, forward strand.
ACCAGCGCGGTTCGCCTGGTACGAGAGACGATCCGCCTCGGGGGTCTGGCGGCCTTCGGTTGGCAACTCGCCCTGGGATCGCTGCACCACATGCCTTCGCTCACGTTCTCGGGGGAAGAAGATTGCCTCGACGGGCTCGGCAAGGCAGAGGACGGGTTCTCTGCCCGATTCCTCGAACGGTACGGCGATCTGGTGCATGCAAGCGGATTCCCGGCCCTGGCAAGGCGCACGTGGGCGCTGTGCCGCCTCCTGGGCGCGATGCCCGAGGAGGTCGCGAGGAAACTGGGCGAGAAGGAATCCGCGAGGCCCGAGGCACACCAACTCGAATTGGACCTATGATCCCGGCGCGGGCGCGATAGAGTCCCCGGACGTGGTGTACGAGCCCCGAGGGCGGGGCGGTAGTTGAAGGGTCATCGGGTCCTCCGGTAAGAGGCGAGTTGCTTGCTCCCCTCCTCACGCGTCGCCGCCCTGGCGGCCCACCAGGGTCACCATCACGGGCTCGCAAGGACCAGAGGCCCAGAGCGTGTCCTGCCACTCGTGGATCCAGACCCGATCGGTCTTGCACACAAGGCAGTAGGCGAGGAGCGTGTCGTCGGGCTGCTTTCCGACCCAGAGGAACCCGGGGCAAGGCTTGCCGCCTCTTCGCTTCCCGCACTCGACCAGCGTCTCGCACGCATGGCCAGGATCGAGCGGCCCACCGTATTCGATCAGGCGTGCGACGCGGAGTACGTTCCGACGAAGAGGCGGCGGTCCGTCCGGGATGTCGCCTTCCTCCGTCAACCAGTGGTGCGGCTTCACGATCAGCACTTGTTTCTCTCCCCTGGACGCCATAGGTCCGAAAGACGCCCTTTGACGCCCCGAGAAGTCACCGTCGCAGCGACCACCGCGCAGAGCGCGCCCGGCCGGCCACCCGAAGCGTGTACTTCGCGTGCCAATGGGAGCCCTGGACCTGGACGATTCGACCGCGATGGGACGGCTCGGCGGGCATGATACGCCCCTACCCCTCGTACAGGAACCGCTGGAACCCGGCGAACGCCTCGCGGATCTTGTCGGCCGGACCCAGCGCCCGCGTGGCGTCGGCCATCGAGTCGTGGAACCGCAGCCGCAGCAGCGGCGCCAGCTTGTCCAGCCCCAGTTCCTCGACGCCCACCGCCACGTAGTGCCCCAGCACGAATTCCAGGAACGCCTGCTGCGGGCTGTCGAAATGCTGTCGGATCGCCGCCTGGGCCTGCTGCGCCCGTTCCTCCCGCGTCCGCGGCGCTCGCGCCCACGCCACGTACCGCAGCACGTCGAACAGGTCGCTGCCCTCGGCGTCGATGACCCGCGCCATCTCGCGCAACTGCTCGGCCCCGAAGCCCTTTTCCGCCAGCCCCTCCAGCAGCCGCCGCCGCGTTTCCGGGTCGCTCCACAGCGCGCGCAACTGCGCCTCGTCGGCGAAGAACGCCGGCAGCGTCCCGAACAGCACCTGCATGAACTGGTACGCCGACATCGGGGTGCCGTCCGGGTGCCAGAACGTCGTGCACGTCATGTGCTGGATCCGCCGCTCCTTGCCGTCGGCCAACTGCACCTTGGCGCGCTCGGGCGGGCAGACGCAGGGCCGCTCGCCGCACTCCGGGCACACGCACACGCACGGCCGCTGCCCGCACTTCGCGCACGGGTCCTTCGGGCACACGCACACCCACTGGCCGCACGTCGGGCACGGCTGCGGCTCGGGCCGGTCGCACCGGCACGGCGAGGCCCCGCATACAGGGCACGCGTCCGGGGCCACCGGCTCGCCGTCCCATTCCGGGTCCGCGAACAGCCGGTGCGCCCGCACGAAGTCCCAGATCGTGAAGTAGTCCTTGCCCTCGTGCAGCCGCGTGCCGCGCCCGATGATCTGCTTGAACTCGATCATCGACCGGATCGGCCGCATCAGCACGATGTGGCGCACGTTGCGCGCATCGACGCCGGTGGACAGCTTCTGCGACGTCGTCAGCACGGTCGGGATCGTCTTCTCGTTGTCCTGGAAGTCGCGCAGGTACTGCTCGCCCCGTTCCCCCTCGTCGGCGGTCACGCGGTGGCAGTAGTTCGGGTCGGCCACCGCCTTGGCCTGGTTGACCAGGTCGCGCACCAGCAGCGCGTGGGCCTGGGACGCGCAGAACACCAGCGTCTTTTCC
>JARKOL010000244.1 GCA_029975745.1 Myxococcota bacterium
CAGCGCCATCATGGACGACACGCAGGGGCTGATTCAGTTCCTGGCCAAGACCTTGTGGGGGCGTCCGGAGGCCCCCGGGATCCCGGGCGTGCGCCCTGCCCTTCCCCTGGGAGGGGCGTGGCCGCGCGTGACGTTCGCCCAGGCCTTCGCCCGGGCCGGCACGGAAGATCCGTCGTCGATGTCGTTCGATGATCGTTGCGCCGCCCTGGTGGATCGCGTCGAGGCGTGCGTGGGGGTCGAACGCCCCGAATTCCTGACCGAGTATCCCGCCGACATGGCGTCCCTGGCGCGCCTGAAACCCGGCGATCCCGGGGTGGCCGAGCGCTTCGAGTGCTACGCTGCCGGCCTGGAGTTGTGCAACGGGTTCTCGGAGCTTCCCGACGCGGACGCCTACCTTGCCCGGTGCCGCGCCGACCTGGCCGAGCGGGAGCTTCTGGGGCTTCCCACCTATCCGATCGACGAACGCTACGTCTCGATGCTGCGCGATGGCCTGCCCCCATGCGCGGGGAACGCGCTGGGGTTCGATCGCGTCGTCATGCTGCTGACGGGAGCCCCCAGGCTCCGCGACGTGACCGCGTTCCCGTTCGACACGGTGTAGTTCGCGGGAACCGCCACGCCCTGCCGGATTTGTCGCAGCCAAACGCCCTCCGACTGCCTATAATGCCTCGCGAAGGGAGCGACGCCATGCGCCAGATGCCCTGCGACCGAAAACGTCCACGACACCGCCCCATGGGTTTGTGGATGGCCCTTGCCCTGTCGGCACTGCTGGTTGCGCCTTCCGCAAGGGCCGCCACCTTCGCGGACATGCCGTTTTCGGAACTGGTGGACCGCTCCGACCGCGTCGTCCAGGGGACGGTTGTCCAGACCCAGGCGCGGTTCGTGGACGGCCCCGGCTCCAGAATCCTGACCGATGTCACCGTCCGGGTCCTCCAGGATCTGCTGCCGGACGGATCGGGAGGGCTCACGCGGACGTCCCCTCGGACCGTTGTGTTCGCGACGCCGGGCGGCGTGGTGGGTGACCAGGGCCAGCGGGTGCCCGGCCTGCCCCAGTACCGCGTTGGCGACGAGGTGGTCCTGTTTCTGGGGCCTGTGGCACAGCAAGCGAACGACACGCTCGGGGCCCAGATCCTGGTCGAGCGTCGCGCGGTGCTCGGCCTGGCACTGGGGGCGTTCTTCGTTCATCGCGACCCGGCCGGAGGTCCCGCAATCGTTCGTCGCCCCGTCGATTCACCCCTGGGCGATGCGGGCCCCGTCCTGGGCCACGTCAGCCCGATCCTGCTGGACCGGTTCACCCTCGCGATTCGCGCGCGTCGCCTTTCCCACGATGCCCAGGAGGCCCCATGACGCGGATTCGCGCCCTGGCTTCCGTCTTACTGGTCTGCGGGCTGGCGGCCACCCAGATGGGCTACAAGTGGTACGAACTGACCGCCAAGCCGGGCGAGTACGTGCGCTGGTACGTTGACGAGATTCCGGTGTTCCTGGACGACCGACTGACTCCGGATGCGGCCCCGGAGGACGTCCGCGAGGCGGTCGCGAAGTCCATCGCAACCTGGAATGACGTCGTCTGCCTGCACCCCATGCTGGCCACGCCCATCGAGGTCTCGGGCGTGCCCCCGAATCGCGAGATCGACGGACACACCCATGGAACCAACCTGATCGTCTTCCAGGACGCGGACGAATGGGCGCAATACCACCTGGAGAAGCCGGACAACATCCTGGACATGTCCAAGGTGCTGGCCCTGACGACGCTGTACTACCAGCCCGCCACCGGCGAGGCGCGCAGCTACTCGCTCGAAATCAACAATGGTGCCCACGTCTTTTCCGCACCCCCCGGCACTCCCGACCCGCCGCCGCCCAGCAACACCAACGATATCCAGAACATGGTGACCCACGAACTGGGGCACGTTCTGGGGCTCGACCACCCGTGCAGCACCAGCACGCTGATGAACCCTTGCAGCGAAGCCACCATGTACCCCAAGGCGCCCCTGGGCGAGATCAAGAAGCGGACCCTGGACCAGGACGACATTGACGGTTTGTGCGGGTTGTACGGGGATGAATGGGTTCCCCAGCCGCCGGAAGTTCCCGGGCGTGGCGGGGGCTGCGTGGCCTCCCCGGAACCCGGCGCGATGCCCGGCCCCCTTCACGCCACCTTGCTGACGGTGCTCCTGGCGCTGCTCGCGCTTGCGGTCCCGCGGCGCCGGCGCCTTGACGGCTTGCGGAGGTGAACATGCGTTCGACGCGATCCCCTGCCCTCCCGTGGTTCGGCGCGGCGGCGTGCCTGCTGGCATTCTGGCTCCTTGTCCTGGCGTCTCCCGCTGTCCAGGCCCAGGAGGCCATCGATATCCAGGTCAGGACCCGCGTCCTGGCCGGGGGCGAAAAGCCCGCCGTGATTCTGACCGCGCTGCACCCGCTGCAGGACGTGCGACTGACCCTGGTGCGTCAGGACGGCCGGACCCAGAAGTTCCAGACCAAGCTGCTGCGCATGAGCCAGGTGCAGGAGGTCCCGATTGCCCATCCCGCCGGCCTCGCGCGAGCCGACTACACCGCGACCGTCAGCTACAAGGGGCTGAAGGAGCCCATCCAGTTGGCCTTCGATGTCGTCGTCGCCCGGCCGATGACCCTGACGGTCACCAAGGACACCGTGGACCTTGCGGATGGTCGAATCACCTTCACGTCGGACACCGCGGTGGCCCGGGTGTCGCTGACCGTCCTGGGCGAACGAGGCAGCCGGATCGCGGACATCGACCGCCCCTGGGAGCCCGTGGCGCCGCCGGGTACCCCGATCACGGTGGCATTTCCGCCGTCCGCCGAACCCGTCACCCTGGTTCGCCTGGTGGCGCACGATCCCGACGGCTTCTTCAACGGCGTCGAGATGGCGCCCTTCTTCATCCAGATCCCGCACGAGGAAATCAACTTCGATTTCGGCAAGGCCGACATCATGGACAGCGAGCATCCCAAGCTGTCGCGCACCCTGGACCGCGTCCACGAGGCGCTGGCGAAGTTCGGCAACGAGTTCCAGGCCCGGCTGTACGTCGCCGGGTACACCGATACCGTCGGGGGACGCGAATACAACCAGGATTTGTCCGACCGGCGGGCCCTGGCGATTGCGCGCTGGTTCCAGGCCCATGGTGCCCGCGTTCGCATCTGCGCCCAGGGATTCGGCGAGGACGCGCTGGCGGTACCGACGCCGGACGAGACTCCCGAACCCCGGAACCGCCGCACCCTGCACGTCCTGGCGAACCAGCCGCCGCCCGCCGCCAACCCGTTTCCTCGCACGCACTGGAAATGCCTGTAGCCCAATTTGCTCGCGACGGAATGCCGCCGTATCATCAGGGCGGGCTTGACGGAGAACCTTCGATGCGTCGCGGACATCCCTGGCTTGGATTCACCCTGATCGAGTTGATGACGGTCGTCGCCATCCTGGCCGTCCTATCGACCGTCGCCGTGTTCAGCTACAAGGCCTACATGCGCAAGGCGCGGACGCAGGAGGCCATCGCGTTCCTGATGGACATCAAGATGAAGCAGGACACCTACTTCATGACCTATTCGCGCTACGTGGACACCGGCGCCAATCCCGACGACTTCTATCCGGTGATGACGGCCAGCCCGGTCGAGTGGCTGGCGGGCGGCACGACGTGGGACTGCGATTCGCCCCCGAACATGGCCATCACCGGATTCTGCGCGCTGGGCATTCGCCCCACCTCCCAGCACACGTGGTTCCAGTACGTGACCATCGGCTGGGCGCCTGGCGATCCCGCGCCCCCGGCAGCCCCCGATGGACAGTACATCCAGGACCCGACCCGACGGTGGTGGTTCGCGCGGGCACGCGGCTTCGCGGGCGGCGACGGCTTCAGCCTGCCGTTCGAACTGCGCATGTCCAGCGAGGTCAACGAGGTGATGCAGATCGGCCCGTAGCGGCCCGCTACCCGCCCAGCGTCACATCCAGGAACATCATCACCAGAAACCCGATCATCACGCCGACCGTCGCGGCCTTGGCGTGGTTCATCCGGTGGGACTCCGGGATGATCTCGTCGCTGACGACGAACAGCATCGCCCCCGCCGCGAACGACAGTCCCCAGGGAAGCAGCGGCTGGGCGATGGAAACCACTCCGGCGCCAATCAGGCCGCCAATGGGTTCGACCAGTCCGGTCAGCGCCGCAATCCCGATGGCCTGCCGGACGGGATAGCGCAGCGTCAGCAGCGCCAGCGCCACGACCAGTCCCTCGGGCATGTTCTGCAACCCGATGCCGACCGCCAGCGAGATCCCGTTGCGGATATCCTCGCCACCGAATCCGACTCCGACCGCCAGCCCCTCCGGGAAGTTGTGCAACGTGATGGCGATCACGAACAGCCAGATGCGCCGCAGGCGCTTGGGATCGGCCCCCTCGGGACCCATGATGAAGTGTTCGTGCGGCGAGTAGTGATCGGAAAGCCACAGGAACAGGCCGCCCAGCGTCATGCCTCCCACGACGACCAGGGCCGCCGGCACCCCGCCGCCACCGGCGTCGATCGCGGGAACAATCAAGGAAAACGACGTGGCCGCCAGCATGACGCCGGCGCCGAACCCCATCATGACATCCTGGGTGCGACGCGAGATGTCCCGGAAGAACAGCACGGGCAGGGCACCGACCCCGGACATCAGGCCGGCGGCAAGACTGGCCAGGAACGCCAGCAGCCACAACGGCATGTCGCGACACGTTTCCAGGAACATCCTGCCTCCTGTCGGCGAATCATACGTCGCGCGCGGCACGACGGCAATCCGCTGCTCATTGCGCCATCCCCCCGTGACAATCCGATCGAACGTGATTATGGTGAGTGGCAACCAGGGAACCGGCCCCGCTCGACCCGACCGGGCAGCGGCCGTCCGGCCCGCCAACCTTTCGGAGGTGTTCGATGAACGACAAGATGGTCAAGGCACTCAACGAGCAGATCAACAACGAGTTGTACGCGTCCTACCTGTACCTGTCGATGTCGGCGTGGTTCGAGACCCAGAACTGGCCGGGCTTCGCCAAGTGGATGAAGGTCCAGTCGCAGGAAGAGTACGAGCACGCGATGAAGATCTACGACTTCCTGATCGACCGGGGCCAGACGGTGGTCCTGGCCGCGATCGCGGCACCGAAGGCCGAGTGGAAGAAGCCGATCGACGCGTTCAAGGACGCGATGGCCCACGAAAAGAAGGTCACCGGAAACTTCCAGGATCTGACGGACCTGGCGATCAAGCTGAAGGACCACGCGACCCAGATCTTCCTGTCGTGGTTCGTCACCGAGCAGGTCGAGGAAGAGAAGAACGCCGACGAGGTCATCCAGGCCCTGGTGAAGATCGGAGACTCCACCGGCGCCCTGTTCATGCTGGACCGCCAGTTGGGCAAGCGCGAGGACTAGCCCAGCGAGACCCCTTTCC
>JARKOL010000250.1 GCA_029975745.1 Myxococcota bacterium
TGGCCCGGGCCAACGTCGAACTGGGCACGACCACATGCATCATCACGCACAACGCGGCGATCGGACAGATGGCCGATCGCGTACTGACGATGGCCGACGGACGGATCGTCCGCGAGGTCGTCAACCCCAGGCGCGCCGCGCCGTCGGAAATCGACTGGTAGCGCGCGGGAGGCCCTCCGGTGGGCATGCTGGACGTCAAGCTGCTGCGGGACCTGAGGCGCATGCGGGGGCAGTCGCTCGCCATCGCCCTGATGGTAGGGTGCGCCGTCGCGACCTACGTCGGGTCCATCGCCACGTACCGGTCGCTGCTGCTGTCCCAGGCGCGCTACTACGAGCAGTTCCGCTTTGGCGACGCGTTCGCGACGCTGAGTCGCGCGCCCGAGGAGGTCGCCTCGCGGCTGCTGGACATCCCCGGCGTGTCCGAGTTCCAGACCCGGGTGGCGACGATGGCGACGCTGGAGGTCGCGGGCGTTGCCGAGCCGGCCACCGCGATGGTGGTGTCGATTCCCGATGGCGCCCAGCCGCGACTGGACCGCGTGTTCCTGCGGCAGGGGCGGCTGCCGGACCCCGACCGCCCCTGGGAGGTGCTGGTCCACGAGGCCTTCGCATCGGCCAACCGCCTGGAACCGGGGGACACCCTGCCGGCCGTGATCCGCGGGCACCGCCACGACCTGCACATCGCGGGCATCGCGCTGGCGCCGGACTTCGTGTACGCGGTGCGCCCCGGGGACCTGATGCCGGACGACCGGCGGTTCGGGGTGATCTGGGCGCAGCGCCGAGCCCTGGGGATGGCGGCGGACCTGGACGGGGCGTTCAACCAGGTGTCGCTGCGCCTGTCGCCGGGCGTGCCGCAGGCGCAGGTCCTGGCGGCGGTGGACCGGCTGCTGGGGCCCTATGGGTGCGGGGCCTCGGGCGGACGCGATACAAACGTCAGCCACCGCTTCCTGACCGACGAGATCCTGGGTCTGAAATCGACGGCGGTGTTCGTCCCGACGCTGTTCCTGGGGGTCGCGGCGTTCCTGCTGAACGTCGTGCTGGTCCGGCTGGTCGGCACCCAGCGCGAACAGAT
>JARKOL010000270.1 GCA_029975745.1 Myxococcota bacterium
GCTCCGGGACTCCCCCCCGCCCCTGCCGGGGCGCACGGTCGTGGCGTGATCGTCGGTCGGCTGGCTTTCCGTGGCCGAAAAGCCACGGCTCCATTGAAGCTCGATGACTCTCAACGACTTCCTGCACCGAGTCGCCCATGAGCGGTCTGTGGCTTAGCGCAGCACGTGCTTAGTCGAGCGGCCGGTCACGCACCTTTCGTCTGAAACCCGATGAACGACTTCTGGTAGGTCACGAAGAGGTTGCCTTTGTCGTCCGGAGCCGCACTCAGGTAACTCGTGCAGCCGGATGCCGCGAGCGTGAGTCCCAGTCCGAAAGAAGCGCCAAGCAGGGTTCGCAGTGCATTCCTCACGATTGGACATCCTCCTGTTGAATGGTCTCCAGGGTGCGCGCCTCGATTCGCCTTACTGGTGCCAGGCCCAGGGCCTGCCGAATCCGGTTGAAATCGAAGTCGGGCATCTCGGTCGCGTCATGGTGGAACTCCATGGATCGAATCAGGGTCTCCACCTGTGTGCGGCCAGCCGGGGTCGCGACCGCCTCTCGAGGCGTCATTCCGTTCAGAACCGGCAGGGGCTGTTCACGCCACGAAGCATAGTGACGTTCCAGCAACTCGGCAAGGATCTGCCGTTTGACCGCGGGCGGGATGGGCTCATCGTCGATATCATCCTCGGGCGTCTCACCCTCCTCCGCGCTCATCCTTTCGTACTCTGCCGGGTCGTTCATGTCCCGGGCATCGGTCCCGACCCACCGGATTCGGTCCCCGCAAACCCGTTCGAGTTGTGCCCGAAGGCCCGCGTCACGCTCGCGGGAGTTCGTCTCCAGCACCAGCTCCCCCTCACCGACACGTACCTGCCCGATGCTGGTGTTGTCCCAGTCCGCATGCATCCGGTTTCCCGGACGACTCCAGATCCAGGTGGTCAGGTCCGGGGCGGCCCTCCCCAGTTCGGGAAGCCTGTCCAGAAGACTTGTAATCCCCGTCTGTCGTGCTGGGTCGAATGCGTAGCGGCTGGTACACATGACCAGCATCTCTTCGTCCGTGTTGGTCATCGTTGGGCGCGGCCGATTCCGCAGTTGGTCCATGACCTCACGATAGGTTTCCAGCACATCCAAGGAGTGGTCCAGCAGAGCCTTCGGTTCCAGGAGCAGTGAGTTGGGCAAGTGCAGTCGCTGTCTGACCAACGAACGGACGCTCTCGCGCAGCTCGGGCGGTAGCGGCGTCGGCCCCATCCCTTCGAAGAACCAGAATCCCATATGGGGCACGATCTTGGCGACCAGGATGTGCCATCGTCGAGCCCCGCGGCTGGCGGACACCTCGTGGACGAAGACCTCGCGGGAGCAGAGGATGTCGCGGACCAGGATGCCGCGGCCGGGATCGACATCCACGACCTCGAAGAAGGAGAAGGGCTGGACCAGCGCCGAGCGTACAAAGGCGGCCAAATCGGGGTCGCGCGCCTCTGGTGCCTGGTCCAGCCACAGGCAGGCGGGCCTTCCCTGGGGCGCGCCCTGCCAGTGGTACATCGCCCACGGGGCGAAAATCTGCATGTCCAGATCCTGCGGGGGGACTGCCGGGTCGCCCAGCGGGAAGGCCTCCCACGCATCTCTCCGAATTCGCGGGGTGTAGCGCGCCACGAAGAAGTCGAACAGCATCTGGCCGGACGCATTGGACGTACGTCTTGCGGCCTCGAGTTGTCGGCTCTCGGCTTCGTCGCGTCGCGAGCAGCAGCGCTTGTACTTGAGGCCGCTGCCGCAGGGGCAAGGGTCGTTCCGCGTTGGCTTGGCCATGGCGGACTCCTGACTGCACACTGCGTACGTGTATCGAGGATGCGTGCCGAGGTCAACCGTCCATTTCGTCGCCAGCTCCTTCGTGTTCCATTCCAAGAGTCTTCCCCCTGGAACCTGCAAGAGGTCACCTCGTTCCGCAATCCGCGCTGCATGGGTTCTGCATCGATTACAAGCGGTCGATGGAAGGCTACCAGGGCCAGTGCGGACAGGGTGTTCAGTCCGCGGCACACGACGCCCCGGACCCCTTGCCTTCCATCGCCACGCCCCACTCCAGTGGAGCGCCCTTGACCTCGCCGTCGATCTCCAGGGGGAGGTTCGCCATGGACGCACAGGAGGTTGGGGTGAAGCGCAGCGTCACGTTCAGAGACTGCTCGTGGGCCAGGACGGCCGGAAGGGCGGCTTCGGCAGGGCCGGCGACCGAGACCAGCGAGAACACCGAGGTGCCTGGCGCGGAGACACGCAACGCCTGGATGGTCATCGGATCGCAGGCCATGTTGGTCATCGTGAATTCCACGTCCTTCGACTGGCCGATCTCGACCGCGCCGAAATCGATCGGATTCGGGTCGAAATGCACCTCCATGGGCTTGTCGAGGGCCACCGTGAGCGGCACCTTTCGAGGGGAAGCCAGTTCCTCGATGTCGTGTTCCACCACCAGGTACGCGATCGGCGTCCTCGCGGTGGTTCGGGGCGCGTAGGTCACCAGCAGGTCCACGAACCGGTTTGGCGCCAGTTCCGTGGGGGTGAACTCGACCCAGAAGTCGCCGTCGTCGTCCTCGATGCGCGCGTCCAGCAGCCGGAACGAGCGCGTCGTCCCCACGTTCGCCACGCGCAGCGCCTTGGTCCGCTGCTCCCCCGGGCAGATCGAAGCGAACGACAGGTACGATTCGACGGCCAGAGGGGGCTCCGTGGCTTGCCAGCGCCCGTCGTCGCACGGTTCGCACGCGGCCATCCCCAGGCCCAGCACGATGCTCGCGACCGACCCCATCGTCCGAATGCCGGTCGTCATGGCGTGTCCTCCCTCGCGAAGAAGCGACGTCCATCGGGAACCCGCGTCGTCCGCTGGAACCGGCGCCCCCAGGCCACGACCCGAGGCAGCACCAGGAAGACCAGCAGCCACAGCGCGCCCGGGCCGCCGAATGAACCTGGATTCGCCGTCGCGACGCACCCCTCGGAACGGCCCGCGCACGGCGCCACATCGCCGCATGCGCACGGTGCCGCCCCGTCACCCGCGTCACACTCCTCTGCGAGGCGGCCGTCCGTCAGGTCATCCTCCTCTTCGGGACACGTCAGCGTGACGTCGAACTCGGGCGCCGCGACCACGGTCTCGTGCCCCGGCAGCAGGAATTCGACTCGCACGCGGTGCGTTCCCGGTTCCAGGCCGATATCGTAGGCCCCGAAAGACCGCTCGCAGACGGTGTACAGCACGTCCGCCCGCCGCTCGCCGTGCTCACCCCGTGGATAGACGGGCAACCCCTCGTGACCGTACCGCAGAATGCCGGGTTCCGACACCGTCCAGACCGCGCCATCGACGACCGTTCGGACGCGCAGGATCGCTTCCCAGGAGCTGAAGTCCGGCCTCCACTCGACGGCGATCCGGCTTGCGGCGGCATTGAGGGTCCGCGTGCATTCCCCGGCGTGGTCCAGGACGACGACCGGTTCGACCCCGGAGAGAGTCGCCCAGACCGGCGGCACCAGGGGCGGCCAGTCGGCGGCGGCGGATGCCAGAAACGTGCGTCTCTGCACCAGATCGCGGCAGTCATTGGGATAGTCCACCGTGTAGACCATGCCGGCTTCCAACGTCTGCCCGGCCTTCAGCACGATGACGCCCTGGTCCACGACCGCCTGGTGCGGCACCGGGTTCCCGTCCTGGTCCAGCCACTGGAATGTCATTCCCGCCGCCCTTTCCTCCAGATCGGACGGAGAACCGAGCGTGATGGGGAGCAGCGCCGGCCCCGGCGCGTTCGCGGGCATCGCCTGGATCTCCTCCGGATAGAAGCGCTGATCCAGGCAGTACTCCCACGTGCAGGCCCACGCCAGGGCCGAGGGCAACGTGACCGCCGCCACGATGCCGATCCACGACGGAGTCGCCTTCGCCATCACCATCATCGCGGTTCCTCGTTCGCGCCTTCGCACAGCATACGGAATCATCGGGACGCGGAACAACCGATTTCGTAACCGTTCACGAGGTGGCCTCGGACCCGGAGGCCGGATGGCCTGGGCGACGATGCACCGCGGCGGGGCCAGGTGGCCAGACGCTCCCGGAACGTCACGACTTCGGCCCGGTCCAGCCAGGGCTGCAGTTCGTCGCGCCAGCCGGGGCCGCCAGGGGCTGGGCTTCTTGAACGACCAGGCCAAGCTGAAGGCGCTCTGGGAGGACCTGCGCATTGCCAGCATCTGTGCGTTGATGCCGAACTTCGCGCTGCTGGGGAAATACGTAGAGACCCACCCTCTTGTCCGCACGAGCCGTTTCGCGTACGATGATCCCATCGGATATTGAGGGCTTGCCTGCCGGAACGGGGGACTCCTCTTGGGGTTCCTCTCCGGCCCGCACGGCCGAGGGGGAGGTATGACCGCCATCCTTCGTTCGGTTTGCAAGGGAATCCTCGTTCCGCTGCTGGTGCTGACCTGGTGCAGCGCGGTGCTGGCCCAGAGCACGATGTCGGGCCGGGTCGTCCAGGCCGGGGATCGGGACGGGTTGGCCGATCCCGGGGAGGCCCCGCTGCCCGGAACGCCGGTGCTGTACATCTGGGCCGGACCCGACGACCTCTTCGACACCGGGGACGAGTCCGAGGTGACCGTCTGGACGGACCTCGCGGGCGCGTACCTGGTGGCCACGAACATCCCCGGGAACCACCGGCTGGTGGTCCTGCCGCCGACCGGCGCGGCATGCGAGGACGCCGATGGCGGGGTCCCGGGAAGCATCGACGTGGTCGTGACGCCGGGGCCCGACCGGACCTTCACGGGCCTGGACTTCGAGATCTGCCTTTCGGACCCGACTTGCGACGGCGTGGACGACGATGGCGACGGCCTGATCGACGAGGACGTCCCCGCGGGTCCGCCGTGCGATGGGCCGGATCCGGACGGCTGCATGGACGGCGTCCTGGTCTGCGACCCGGAACTCGGCGATTTCCTGTGCGACGAGCCCGGGCCGGGACGCGTCGAGGAATGCAACGGTGCCGACGACGACTGCAACGGCCTGGTGGACGACGGCGCGCCCTGTCCCGACGGCATGCGATGCACCGCGGGAGTCTGCCGGGTGCCCGAGTGCCTGGGGGACGGGGACTGCCCCGACGGCGACGCCTGCCGCCCCTGGGTCTGCGACCCCGAGACCTGGTCCTGCGTCCCCCGGTGGACGGATTGCAGCGACCTGGATCCATGCACCGCCGACTGGTGCGACCCGGTCGATGGATGCCTGCATGACCGGGACCCGGGCTGCGGGGTGTGCGTCGAGGCCGGAGACTGCGAGCCGGTTCCGTGTGCCGAAGCGGCCTGCCCGGACGGCCTCTGCGCCTACCAGGCGCTGCCCGACGGGCTGGCGTGCGACGACGCCAATGCCTGTACGTCGGATGAAACATGCCTGGCGGGACTCTGCGTGGGCACCCCGAGGACCTGCGACGACGGAGATTCATGCACCACGGACGGCTGCTACACGCTGACTGGCGCGTGCTACTTCGACCCCATCCCCGGCTGCGGGCCGTGCGTCGTGGATGACGACTGCGACGACCTGAACCCCTGCTCGCGCAACACCTGCGGCCTGTCGGGCCAGTGCGAGTACCCCGCGTGGCTCGATGGCGTCGAGCGACCCTGCGACGACGGCGACCCCTGCACCGGCGGCGACCGGTGCATGGACGTCTGGTGCATGCCCGGCGAGCCCCTGGAGTGCGACGACCTGGATCCCTGCACGGCCGACTGGTGTGAACCCGAGGCGGCCGGTTGCATGCACCAGTACGCATGCCCCCACTGCGTCGATGACGAAGGGTGCCCCTTCTTCGGGCCTTGCCTGGCGGGAACCTGCGAGGGGGAACAGTGCGTCTACATTCCCCTTCCGGACGGCACCGCCTGCGAGGACGGGACCCCCTGCACGGTGGGGGACGCCTGTCATTCCGGCGCGTGCGGCGGGGCGCCCCTGTGCAACGACGATGATCCCTGCACCCAGGACGGATGCACCGGGGCGGGCGAATGCGTCTTCGTGCCGATGGACTGCGACGACGGCGATCCCTGCACGCAGGACACTTG
>JARKOL010000357.1 GCA_029975745.1 Myxococcota bacterium
TTCCTGCTCCTTGGACGACACCCTCGCGTACAGGACCGCTTCCACTTGGCCGGCGGCGGCAACCATACTGACCTTCCGGTTCGAGTCGCCGGAAAGCGTGGAACTGCACGGCAGCAGAACCCATGTCGGATTCGGGGCCAAAGATGGTCGAGAAACGCTTGCGCGGCTACCGCAGAATGGGATACTCGGTCGAGCCGACTGGCAAGACGGCCCGGCTGCCGGGGATCTGATCGGGGGTTCATTCATGACCGCAGAAGACCTCGACATCCTGCTTCGCGAAGGCGAGGGCTCGATGCTCGAGTACAAGGAGTCGGTTTCGTCGTCGCTGGCGCGCGAGATGGTCGCGATGGCGAACTCGTCCGGCGGACGGATCCTGATTGGCGTCCGGGACGACGGGACGGTCGTCGGCGTCAATGACACGAACGAGGCCCGCGCCCGCATCCAGGACATGGCCCACAACTGCGATCCCCTTGTGAAGATAGCCGTCCATCCGATCGGCGGCGTGCTGGTCGTCACCGTGCGGGAGGCCGAAAGCAAGCCAGTGCAGTGCCGCGAGGGGTTCTACTGGCGACAGGGTGCGGTCACGCAGAAGCTGTCGCGCGACGAGATCCGCGACTTCTTCCGGACCGAGGGAGCGATCCGCTTCGACCTCGCTCCCTGCCCGAAGTTCCGCTACCCAGACGACTTCGACCGGGACAAGTTCGAGGCCTGGCGCGACAAGAGCCGTATCGCGAAGTCCGCAGCGGTCGAGGACGTGCTGGTCAACATCGAGGCAGCCGAGCGATCGGGCGACCGGTTCGTGATGCGGAACGGAGGGGCGTTGTTCTTCGCACGGAACGTGAAGCACTTCTTCCCGCAGGCATACATCACCTGCCTGCTGGCGCGCGGTACCGACAAGGTCCATGTGCTGGACAGGAAGGACTTCGCCGGTGGCATCGTCGCGGACATCGACGACGCGATGGTCTTCGTCGAACGGAACACCCGCACGGGTTGGCGCATCGAGGGCCTCCAGCGCCAGAACATACCCGAGTACCCGACCCGGGGACTGCGCGAGGCGATCACGAACGCCGTGATGCATCGCGACTGGTGGGAAGTCGGTGCAAACGTCTTCGTCGAAATCTACTCGGACCGGATCGAGGTCAGCAGCCCCGGAGGCCTGCCGCGGGGTCTGCCGCCCGAGAAGCTCGGGACCCGCAGCGTCCGACGCAACCCAGTCATCGCGGATCTGCTCCACCGGATCGACTACATCGAGATGGCCGGCACCGGGATCAACCGCATGCGGGACGCCGCGAGGGAGCACGGCAGCCCCGAACCGGAGTTCGAAAGCGCCGGCTTCTTCACCGCGACGTTCCGGCCGCTGGCCGACACGAGCGACTTCGAGCCAATTCGGTCCAGGCCATCGACCGGGTCGGCGACCCAGTCGGCGACCCAGTCGGCGACCCAGTTGGCGACCCAGTCGAGCGACCCAGTCGAGCGCCTCCTGCTGCTGCTCGTAGACGGAGACCAGGCACCCGAAGCGCTCCGGCAGTCCCTCGGAATCAAGCATCGCCCGACGTTCAGGAAGAACTACGTCCATCCTGCAATGAACGAAGGATGGATCGAGTTCACGATTCCCGATCGCCCGAACAGCCGGCTTCAGCGGTACCGTCTGACCGAGGCCGGTCGGGCTCAGTTGAAGGGCAGCAAGGACGGGTAAGGCTGACCGATAGCGCGGCTCTCCCGATCTCGCTCTTGCTCTTGTTCGCCTTCGCCAACGCAAGGGGAGCCAACCCAAATCGCGAACATCCCCACCGCCCGCCACCGGTTCGCCCGCGGGGGTCCGCGTACAAGCGCGGAATCTTGCGGGAGTTTCCGGGGGCGGGGACGAGGACCACGGTCGGGGTCTGTCAACCGCGGAAGGGGTGGAGAGCGCCCGGGGTGCTCTCGGGGGGTGGAGAGCGGCGAAGAGCGGTTGACGATCCAAGAGTGCAAGTGATTGCTATTGCTTACGTTTCGACGCCTGATGTAGTGAACACGATCGCGGTTAATAGGTTCCGGTTTCGTTCGCTGCGGTTGTTTTCGTCTGTTGCGTTTGCAGCGTCCGGGACGTATCATCCGAATTGGAGGTGCGGCATGAACACGACCACGCCACCGACCATCGACGCCGCCGAGATCGCCCGGTCAGCCGTCCCCCTGCTGGCGACCGTCCAGAAGCGGGTACGGGCCGCACGTACGGTCTCCCTGAAGCCGGTGGATCCGGCCGGGAAGCAGACCGTAACGCTGCCGGCCGAGGCGTTCCGCCTCCTGGTCGAAATCGTGAACCAGATGGCCAGCGGGAACGCCGTCAGCATCATCCCGGTCCACGTCGAGGTGACGACCCAGCAGGCCGCGGACTTCCTCTGCGTCTCCCGGCCCTACCTCATTTCCCTGCTGGAGTCGGGGAAGGTCCCCTTCCGGAAGGTCGGCACGCACCGTCGCGTCCGGATGGCGGACCTGGTCGCCTACAAGCGTCGCGACGAGGAGGCACGCAGGAAGGTACTCGACGAACTCGCCGCCGACGCACAGGACCTGGGACTCGGCTACTGAAGGACTCCCGCATGCCTGCGACCGCCATCCTCGATGCGTGCGTCCTGCATTCGGCGCCCGTCCGGGACCTGCTGCTGCGCCTCGCGGTTTCCGGCGTGTACCGGGCACGATGGACGGACCGGATCCTGGACGAGTGCTTCGAGAGCATCCACCGGGTCCGGCCGGACCTGGCCCCCGAGCGGCTGGCACGGACGCGCGACTTGATCAACCGGGCGGTGCCGGACAGCCGGGTCAGCGGCTTCGAGCGGCTGGTCAAGGGACTGTCCCTCCCCGACCCGGACGACCGCCACGTGCTCGCGGCTGCCATCCGCGCCCGGGCCGACATCATCGTGACGTTCAACGTCGCGGACTTCCCGAAGGGCGAGTTGTCGAGGTTCGGGGTCGAGGCACGGCACCCCGACGGGTTCTTGATTGCGCTGTTGGACGTCCATCCGGATGCGGTCTGCGTGGCCGTCCGCGAGCAGGCGGCATCCCTCCGGAGCCCGCCCGTGTCCGTCGAGCAGTTGCTCGCCACGCTGCACGAGTGCGGCCTTCCCGGTTTCGTCGCCCGGCTCCGCGAGGTGCTTGCCGCGGACGCGGTTCCCTGACGTGTCTGATGAGTGGAGGAAAGCATGGAATCGAGCAAGAGCAAGGTCGTCGTCCCCGTTGAACTGTTGGACGCGATGGCCATCGACGACGAGGCCAGGGCGTTCTTCGGCAGCCTGACGGACGGGTACAAACGCGGCTATTGCGACTGGGTCGGCGGGGCCACCCGGGAAGAGACACGAAGGACGCGAGCCGCGAAGGCATTGCTCATGCTGCAACGGAAGCAGAAGACGCTGAAGACCTGACCCGCGATGCGTTGCATCGACTCACTCGGCGCCGTCGGCAGACAATCGGATCGTTTCCCACACCCGCCGTTGCTCGCTCCAATCTTGATAGCGCACAACGGCGCGGAGGGCGCACTCGGTGACGCGGGTGCCGGCCTCCAGGTGCAGCGCCGCCTCCTGGATGTCGGGGGCAAGCAGCAGCAGGTCCATCACCTGGCTGACGCGGGCGCGGGTCCAGTTCAGGCGGCGCGCGACCTCGGCGCGATCCGCGATCCTGCCGGCGTCGAT
This sequence comes from Myxococcota bacterium, assembly GCA_029975745.1. Classification (GTDB taxonomy): domain Bacteria; phylum Myxococcota_A; class UBA9042; order DTJE01; family DTJE01; genus DUVQ01. The sequence continues at coordinate 3,663 of JARKOL010000357.1, forward strand.
CAGGTGCTGGACGTGATGGGCGAGGGCCAGGAGCGCGGCGACATTCGCGGGGCGCGACCCGGTCCACGGCCCGAGGGCCGCCGGCCTCTCCAGGGGGTCCGGGGCCGTTCCCTCGGCCAGGTCGATGCGCCGTTCGCGACGAACCCGGTGGAAACTGCCCCGGAAGACCATGGTCCCGCCGCGCCCCTGCCCTTCCCCGTTCGGCTCGATCATCATCCCGCCACCCCCGCGAAGACGCCCTGCCGCCCGCCGCCGTTCCCGGCCAGCGACACGAGGTGCGCCTCGATCGTCCCGGTCTCCTCGTCCACCTCGACGCGGTCCACGACGGCCCGGACGAGGCGGACCCGGTTCTCGGGCGTCATGGCCTCCCACAGGCTCCCGAAGTCCCGCAGGGCCGCCGCGATCCAGTCGGCCTCGACCTTCGCTGCATCCAGCATCGCGAGCCGGGCGTCGATGGCCGCGAGGCGCTGTTCTCGGGCGGCCTGCTCGTCAGCGAGATGCCCGATCTGGTCCTCGAGCGCAGCGCGCGACGCGTCGTTCCGGGTCCGCTGGAGGTTCCGGGCAAGCCGGGCCTTCTCGGCTGCGGCACCAGCGATCCGCGCCGGCAAGCCCCGGCGTTCGACCGCCAGGTCCTCGCGTTCCCGGTCCACCTTCGCGCGGATCGCGGCGACCACGTCCGCTGCCAGCGCCCTGCCCGCGGGGCCGGTCGTGGCCTCGCGGATCCGATCCACCACGAAATCCTCCAGGGCCTGGGCCGGCAGCGGCCTGGAAGGGCAGGCGTTCCGACCCTGCTTGGCCCGGGTCCCGCACGTGTAGTACCTGTAACGCTTCCCGTGCGCCCGGGCCGTGGCCGGGGTCAGCGCCGCGCCGCAACTCCCGCATCGAAGGAGGCCGACCAGCAGATAGCCCGTGTTCCGGGTCCGCGTTTCGGGCTTCGAATCGTCGTGCCGGGCGCCGAGCAGGGCCTGGACCCGCTCCCACGTCTCGCGCGGAACCAGGGCCTCGTGCTCGGCCTCGTGGAGCTCGCCGCCAGAGGCGATCAGCCCGCCGTAGAGCGGGTTCTTCAGCATGCGCAGAACGTGGTCGACGCGCCAGCCCTTGCGCCGTGCCGTCTGCGCTCGGGGCGCCCACCCCTTCTCGGTCAGCGCCCGGACCACCCCGAGGATGGAACGCGTCGCGAGGTACACGTCGAACGCCTCCCGGACGACCAGGGCCTCGACACGGTTCACGACAAGCTTGCGGTCGCGCACCCCGTAGCCGTACGGCAGCCGCCCGCCCGTCCACTTCCCGCGCCGGCGCGACGCCGCGATCTTGTCCCGCGTCCTCTCGCAGATCATTTCCCTCTCGAACTCCGCGAACGACATGAGCATGTTCAGGGTCAGGCGGCCCATCGCGTTCGCCGTGCTGAAATTCTGCGTCACCGAAACGAACGCGACGCCGTGGCGGGCGAAGCGGTCCATCACCGATGCGAAGTCCAGCAGGGATCGGGAAAGCCTGTCCACCCGATGAACGACCACGACGTCGATCCGGCCCGCTTCGGCGTCCGCAAGCAGCCTCTGGAAGGCCGGGCGCTCGATGTTCGCGCCGGTGAACCCGCCATCGTCGTACGCCTCGGGCACGACGCGCCAGCCCGCGTGGGCCTGCGACCGGATGTAGCCCTCGCAGGCATCCCTCTGGGCGTCGAGCGAGTTGAAGTCCTGCTCCAGCCCGGCCGACGTGCTCTTGCGCGTGTAGATGGCCGCCCGGACGACCGCCGCCGGGGGCTCGGGCGTCCGTGCCGTGGACCGATACGCCGCCATCACGCCGCCCTCCTGGCACCGCCCGAACGGGTCGCGAGCCCGAAGAAGAGGAAGCCGTTCCAGCCGGCGCCCGTGATCGCCTTCGCGACCGCCGTCAGCGTCCGGTAGGTCACGCCACGATGCTCGAAGCCGTCGTCGAGGACCGTCACGAGGCGCTCGTCGCCCCGGTGGACCTTGCGCAAAACCGTGCCCGCGGGAGGCAGGCGCGGGTCCCGGGCAGTCGCGGCAAGAGCCGGGGCCTTCGGGAAGATCGGCAGCGCCGCCTCCCGAGCCCTCCGCGTGACGTCGGGCAGGAAGTGGCCGTCCAGGATCGCCTCGATGCGGTCCCGTGCCCGCTGCGTCAGCCCGCCCTCGACCACCTCCTGGATGCGCCAGGCCAGCCGCTTGCGCAGGTACGGCCCGTTCCGGGAAGCGGTGGGCTGCCCGTACAGGACCATCCAACGCTGCCGCAACTGCTCGACCGTCATGTCGTGCAGCGCCGCGAGCTGCGCCGGGACGTCCCCAAGCGCCTTCCGCGCCGCCTCTGCCCTGCCCTGCTTCCTCATGCCGCCCTCCCCGTTTCGCGAGTCCCAGCGGGGTCCCCGCGACCCCGCTCCGTGACCGCATCAGGGCTCTGTTCCGGAGGAAGAGCAAGGGAAGAATCCGCATCACCCCAAGGGCTTGCGCCCGTCCGGTTGACGCACCCCGGGTCGGCCAGAATGCGCGTCAGCAAGGTGGTCGCCAGCACGTCCACCAGATCCTCGCGGGACGTGGTGGTCCCGGTGTCGTCACGGACCCACCGGGGCGGGCGCCTCGGAAGCGTGCTGCTGGTGTTCCTGCTGCCGGCCATGATCACCACCTGTCCCGACGCGGTCCGCGCCGGGTCCACCAGTCTGACATGTCGCCGAAGGGCTTCCGCTGACGCTCGCGTTCCAGGTCGTGGGAGCCCCGGTAGAACGGGTCGATCCGCTTCTTCACCGGCCGCTGCGGTCGCGGCGGCGGGGCCGAAGGGGGTTCCGGCGTCACGGGCACGGCGGCCTCGGGTGCCCCGGTCCCGTCGTCCGGCGGCAGAGCCGGGGCGGCAAGCGGCAAGTGGACCGGCCCGACCGGCGCCTCCAGCCGCAACCCGCCCATCACCAGCGAGTGCGCCGCGGCCAGCGCGTACACGATCGTGTCCCAGACCTCGTTGCGCCGGCCCTCGGTGACCTTCTTCCACTCGACGACCGCGTTCCCCTTGCGATCCCGCGTCCGCACGCGCCGCTCCGACGTGAGCTGGTCCAGGAAGTCCGGCACCGCCGCCACGATGCGATCCGGGATGTGGACGTACTTCGGGCCTGGGCTCGCGACCCGCAGGTACGCCGCCAGGTCGTCCTTCGCGGCGATGGTGTGGACCACGAAGAACGGTGCCCGGGTGCGGCCCTTCCCCGAGTGCCGGACCTTGCGATCCCAGATGGCCCCCCGCCCGTCCTCACCCTTCACGCCGTACACGTGCCAGCGCAGCCTCGGCCGGCAGTACTCCAGCACCCGCTGCGGCAGGTAGCCCGAATCGACGCACGTCGCCGCGGCCCGCAACTCCCGGCCGTCCCGCGTGCGCCACACCCGACGCACTACCGCATCGTTGCGGGCCCAGGCGTCCTGGTCCCGTGGGTCGCTCAGGATGACCGCGTAGTCCAGGATCCACGCCTCCCAGCCGAGGCCCCAACCGACCGTGACCACCTCGACGCGGTTGTCCTGCACGTCCACGCCGCACGTGATCGTCCGCACGCCCTCGGGGATGGCCTCGCCCCAGTCGGGCTCGATCCGGTCGGCCAGTTCGTGGGCGTCGATGGCCTCGCCCGGCTCCGAGAAGACTTCCGCAAGGCGGACGTTCACGAAGGAACGGAGTTTGTCGATGTTGCCTGTCCTGGCGACCGCGCAGGCCGCCTCCCATTCCGCCGCGATCTCGGCCCACGACAGCCAGCCGAGCGGGGCGTAGAGGGCGTTCAACGCATAGGAGGTTATGATCCCGCCGCCCTGGTCCGGCCGCGACGCGACCCATCGCCCCGCCGGCAGGAAGGTGTTCTTGTCGACCTCGTCCCAGGCGGCCCCGCAGTGTCGGCAGACGTAGCGCGCCTCGGCCGGGTGCCCCGGGGTCCACACCAGCCGGAACGCCTTTGTCTCCGGGTCGCGCCAGTGCAGGGGCTGGTACTCCCCGCACCGGGGGCACGGCACGTGGTAGTACCGCTGGTCGCCCCTCAAGAACCATTCGTGGATCTCGGAGTCGTTCTCCACGGTCGGGGTCGAACAGACGTACGCCTTCCGGGCCGCCCCGAACGTCGTCTGCCGCGCCAGCAGCAGCGAGACGCCCGCGCCCTCGTAGCCGACGTTCGCCTTCCAGCGATCGACCTCGTCCATCACCACGTATTTCGCCGCGATCCTGCACAAGGCGCTCGCCGAGTGGGCGCCGACGATGCGCAGCCTCCCCCCCGGAAACCACTTCCCCAGGACCGTCTCGCTCTTCTGGCGGGACACCGGGTTGCGCACCCGCTCCCGCAGCAGCGGCGTCGCCCCGACCATCGTGTCCAGGTTGTCTTTCGACCAGTCGCGGGCGTTCAGGTCGGTATCCAGGGCAATGAGCATCCGGGCGGGGTAGTACCCGGCGGCGACCGACAGGATCCAGTTCTCCCCAACGGTTGTCTTGCATCCGGCTTGCGCTGCCGCTTCGTACACGATGACCTGCGCCGGGTCGTCCGGGTGCAGGCGGTCCTGGATTTCCCTGACGTAAGGCGTCAACGCGCTCGAGTAGATGCCCGGCACCGACGACGACTCGCTCGGGATGACCCGGCACGACTCCGCGATCTGCGTGATCGACAGCCTCGGGCGCGGGGCGACCGCGTCGGACCCGGCCCGGCGCATCTCCCTCAGCGCCTCGTCCCAGACCGAGTTCTCATCCAGCAGCGTCGAGTCCATTCGCCATCTCCTTCAGGATCGCTTCGACCTCGGCCTGGAGCGCTGCCCGGATACCGACGGCGTCCAGGCCGACCAGCCGGTGCGACAGGCGCAGGGGCATGCCTTCCAGCGTCGCCCGGGCCGTGGCCAGCGTGTCGGAAAAGAGCTGCACTGCCTGGGCCTTCGGGATCAGTTCCCCGGTCCGCTCGCGCAACCGAAGCTGGCCCAACTTCGCCTTGACCGCCTCGGACAGCACGCGCGCCCGCAGCAGTTTCCCGGCATCCCCGGGCGCCCCCTCGAGGCCCACGCTTCGTTCCGCGTACCCGGTATCGACCGGCGGGGCCGCCCGATGCGCAGGGGCCGGCGGCGTCAGCGGCGTCGCCCCCGCGAACACCCGGTCCGGCTTCCCGCCCCGCAGGGGGTCGCGGCCCCCGTTGACGCGAGCGACGGTCGCCGCCTGGTCGAGCGAGCCATCCGATCGGCACGCGAGCAGGCCCTGCGCCCGCCAGCGCCGCACCGTCCGCTCGTTCACGCCCAGCAGTTCGGCCGCCGAGGCGTCACTGAAGCTCCGTCCATCCTTCGGCTTCCCGGCCATGGCCCTACTCCCCCTTCCGGCCGATACGCCGCCGGACGTTCAGCCAGACCGCGTCCTCCAGGATCGCGTCCGCCACGTCCAGGCTCGGCAGGCCCGCCCGCCTTCCCTGCGCGACCCGGCACAGCCGATCCCGGACGCCGTCGCAGACCGCCCGGATCTCATTCACGAGCCGGTCACCACAGCCTTCCCGCGTCGTTTCCGAACCTTTCCTCGTTCCCATCTCGCTCACCTCCATCCCGGACTTCCATCCCGGGCATTCCGGACATCCCGGGCAATCCCGGGCGCAATAAATCAGGGTCCCCGGCTAGAGACTGCGGCCCGCCTCCGGTACCCCCGGTACGCCGCCGGCTCTCCTAGGACCCATGGGGGGGGACCGGTCCCCCGGGATCCTTCCAGCCCACTCCAGGACACTCGGGCTCCTCGACCGGGACCGACCCCGCATCGATGTCCCAGGGCGCCAGGCAGTCGCCGCAGACCAGTTGCCCGTCCGGAAGCCTCTCCGCGCCCGTCCCGACCCACATCACCCGCCCGCACCGTTCGCACCACCCGTGCGACCGCGTGGTCGTGCTCGCCAGCGTCGAGGCACGCTCCTCCAGCAGGTACTCCCGGACCTGGTCCTGTCTGGCCATCAGGGCGGCGACGACCGCCTCCGTCATGGCCGCCGCGTTGCCCGCGCAGCGCACGCGGCCCTCGCGGTCCAGCGTCACGACGCCCCCGGCCTCGCGCAGGCGTTCGAGAACCTTCCCGAGCTTCATGCCTCCCCTCCCCCCAGCATCTCGTCGAACTCCGGGCACTCGATGTTGGTCCCGTGGGTAGCAGGTGTAGCGTCGTCCACGGGCGCTACCCAGGGATTTCCCCGTTCGTCCGTGGAGTTGGACCCCGTGGGTAGCATGGGCAGCGTTTCCGAGGGTACACACACCCTGATCGCGTACGGATCGTGATGACGCGTGGAATCCGTTTCCAATGTGCGAGTACCTTCTTCCTTGCTACCCTTGCTACCCATTCCATCCATTGAAGAGAGAAGTCCTTGGATCAGCGGACGGATCTCGTGGGTAGCGGTCCCGGTTTCCGTGCTCCCACTGCTACCCGCCGCTATCCACGACGGGTCCGTGAACGTGCCCGCCTTCAGCCACAGGACCGGAACGCGGGGCTGGACCGCGCCCGGGACGACCTTGCGGACCGTGTAGCAGCGGTGCGTGGCCAGTTCGGTCTGGACCAGCCTTCCCGCCTCGAACAGCGCCTTCCCGAGACGCGCCCGGCCGATGGACAGCCCGTCGCCGACGTTGCGGGTCAGTTCCTGGACCAGGGCGTAGGAGGCCTCGGGCTCCAGGTACACGTCCTCGCCGTTCGGGTCGAGCCACCCGACCCGGTTGCCCGTGGGCGTCCACTCGTCGTTCGCGAACTGCCCCGTCCCGGTTTTCCGCAACCGCCATCCCCAGGCCTCCGCGATCGACGGCTCGGGAGCACTCCCGCCCGTGGACACGAGGTGGGCCCGGCCGGTCACGAAGGCCGACAGCAGCACCGCGAGGAAGCGGTTCACGGGGTCGCTCGCCGCCTGGGCCCGCCCCTGGTCCGTCGCGACCTCGGCCACGGCATGCGTGCAGGCGTCGAGGACGGTGGCCCGCTCGGCCGCCGTCACCGCGCCCGCCTCCTGTGCGAACTCCAGGAAGAGCCCGAGGCCCACCAGCAGGTCCCCGCACGTCTGGGGCGTCCGCCGCATCATCGGGCCCAGGTCCGCCGCCTGCCTCGCGATGCGGTCCTTCCCGGCCGCGAAGCCCGCGACGACATCGTCGAGGCGCGGCGCGAGCCATCTCAGGAACCCCGACATCGCCTCCGCGAACCGCCCCGCCGCGCCGTCCGACTGCGCGTGCGTCATCGCGTCCCAGTCCGTGTCGTCCTTCCCCACGTCGATCGTGAACATCCGCGCGTGCGCCGACTGCCGCGCGGGCGGCAGATCCTCGGCCGTGATCACCACCAGTCCCCTCGGCGGTCGGCCCCCCTTCAGCGAGCCGTCCGGGTTGCAACGATCCCGACCCGCGTGGTTGCCGACCGACCGGACCAGCCGGTCCAGTTCCCGCTCCTTCTGCTCGCGGTCCGTCCTCGTGCCCGTGTGAACCAGGTCGTCGATGGCGTGGAACAGGTGCATCGCCGCGAACGCCCCGCCCTCCAGGGCGTTCCCCGTGGACAGCCAGTTCCCGGGCAGGTTCAGGCGGCTGAAGCCCGCCCCGAAATGCTGCTGCCCCCTCGCCACGATCTCGCTCTTCCCCGAGGTCGTCCTCCCCACGACGGCCAGCACGTAGTCCGGCAGCACCGGGATCACCGCCCGCCAGACCGCCGCATACACCGGCGCCGTGATGCGCAGCGGCGCCAGCACCAGGACCCGCAGGCTCGCCCGGATCGCGGCCACCAGGCCATCACCCTCGGGGGGCGCAGGCAGTTCACAGGGCTGGAGGCTCGCCGGCAGTTCGACGCTCACGGTCGTGACGAGCCCGTCCGCTCCGACCGCCCCGGTCCGGTGCAGGAAGGCCCAGCCCGCCTCCATCCGGATCCATCCGGTCCGGGCATGCACCGTCTCCACCGGCAGGCTCGTCCCGGACGTGTACTGGATGGCCGCCCGGACGTGGCGGTCGGCTCCGGAGTCCGCCGAGATGGACGGCGTCGGGCCCCACGCCCGCCCCAGCCACTTCAACGTCGCCCAGTCCGCCGAGGGGATGCGGACCTCGGTCAGCACGCGCCCGTCGCACATCTCGCCGCCCAGGACCGCGTGGCTCGTGCGCTCGACCCCGTTGTCCACGATGACCTGGCGCAGCAGGCGGGCGATGAAGTTCGCGATCTCCTGGTAGTGCGCCCCGTCGCGGCCCCGCACCAGCCGGTACATCCTCCCCCCGGACGCCGTGTACGGCTCGCCGGTCGCAGGGTCCGGGCCCGGCGGCGGGGCGGCTTTCGGGGCGGACTCGCGCACCTGGCGGTTCACCCCTCGCTGCACGGCCGCTCGAGACATCCACGGCAACTGGGCCGCCACCAGGTCGATCAGGGACGCCCGGATGCCCTCCCCGAACAGCGCGATGAGGGGCAGGAGTTCCTTGTCCACCCGCTCGCCTCCCCGAATGCGGTCAGGCTCCGAGGCGATGGCCGAGACGAGGTCCCGCACCCGGTCAACGGACGGCACGCCGCCCACGGTCGGTTTCGGGTCCGCCTGCGCGGCGTCACTCGCGATCTGCCCCAGCGCGTCATCCAGGTCGCTCACGTCCCCTCCCTCACGCACCTGGGCCGTCCGCCCGATGCGAACACGTCGTCGATGCCCTTCGGCTCGGTCCAAAGTTCCAGGACGCGGCGATAGCCCTGTCGGGCGATTTCCTCGGCGCTGGCCTTGAGCTGGAACGCCACCCGGCGGTTGCGGCGGCAGTCCGCGTCGAACGCGATGTGGACCGTGTGCGCGCCCAGTTCCTTCAGCACCGGCAGGACCGTGGGCCAGGTGTCGACGCCAGCGAATCCGATCGTCAGGATCCCGCCCGGGTCCAGCACCGTCGCGACCGAAGCCTTCAGCGGCCCCTCGGTGATCCGGACGACTTCGCGCGTCGCCCCGTCGTGCTGGGGTACGTGCGGCGGCGTGCCCGGGCCAGGACCCCCATGGCGGGCGCTCGACAGCCAGACGTAACGACTGCCGCCCGGGCGCACCTCGTCCAGGCGGACCTGGCAGGCCACGATGCGGCCCGCGGTGTCCCGGACGGGAACCAGCAGGCCGGATGCCGCGATGGACCAGTACCCCGTCCCGTGCGCGGGATCCGTCTTCCTGTAGAACCCCGGCACCCGCGCCAGCGTGTCGTCGTCGAACCGCGCCACGACCGCCCGGGCCACCCGGGCGTGGCCGCTCGCCAGTGTCCGGCACCCGATCCGGCCCACCGCCTCCTTCGGGATCCCGCGTCCCTCGGGGAAGGGCGCCGTGAGCCGGCACAGGTGCGCCGGGGAGAGTTCGAGTTCGTCGAGCAGCGCGTGGTACACCCGGTCGAGAACCTCGGGCGGCGCCCGGTCAGCGGTCTGGAGGGGCTCGCGCACCGGAGCCGGCGCTGACGAACCCACCCCTCGGATGGACCACGTCCAGCGCTCGCCCAGGCGGTCAGATCCGTGCCTCCCGGGGATGCCGTTCCAGACCGGCTCGTGGCGGCAGACGCGGGTTCCGCCGTCGCGGGTTCCCGCGCAGTAGTGCGTCGCCCCGCACACCGGGCACGGCGACCGCACCGTCGCATCGACCCACTTGTCCGACCGGCGGCCCATCGCTGCTACTCCCCGGCGGCTGCCGGCTCCGTCCGACCCAGGGAGCCCGCTTGCCGGGACGCCGCCAGGATCGCCTCCACGTCCGCCCGGGCCATCCGCCGCGACCGCCCGAACCGGAACGACGGCCACTCGCCCGTCACGATCCGGCGCCGAACGAAGGTCTTCGACAGCGCCAGCGCCTTCGAAACCTCGGTCAGGGTCAACAGGGGCTCCGTCATGTCCGTTCCTCCTCTCGCGCGAGACGGGACTACCCCGTCCAGCCAAGCCTTGCGCGGGTGACGGGGCTCGCTCCAGAGGCGATTCACCGCCGCCATTCCACCGCCATTCCAACCGAACCCAGGGGGCACGTTCCCGGCGTGTTCGCTTCCCCGTGCTCCCAGGGTCATTCCACGCCCTGGAGGCGTTTCCCATCCAGGCGCGATTCCGCCCGAAACGTGGGGGTGCGTGCCAGGCGCGTTCGGTCGTTCCTGCGCGTCCATGCCCTCTCTTTCCGCCATGGGGGCGGTATGCATCCAGGCGTGATTCACGTCGGCCCCGCCATCGTCACCACCAGCCGCCGCCAGGACACCACGCCGGGGCGTTATGCATCCAGTCACGATTCAAGAAACCAGTTCGCCCCCACCCGGTAGTTGCGTGGGTTCGAGGCAATCGGGGACACCCCGTTTCCGAAAACCTCAATGCGGCATCCGCAGGCGACTCGGGACACCGCCCGCCCCCTGGTCGCGGCTTCCATTCACAAGGACGCCATCCCCCCGCCGTTTGGGGCGACCACGTGGTCGCGTCAGGGCCGGGCGACCCCTTGCCCTTCAACCAATCAAGAGCCGGACACCCCCGATTTGGGGACATCGTCGGCCGGCGTGCTTCGCCACCGGCCACGAGATGTCGCAGGCGCGATCTAGAGTTGCGTCGTGATGCCGATCAGAATCTCAAGGCACTTGGAGGACGGCACGCCATGGATCTGCCGGGCCTGTTCGCGATCGGGTTCCTCGTGCTGTTCGTCCGGTTCGTGTGGAAGCGCTTCCGGTAGCCTTCTCGGGACCGTCGCTTCCTCCTTGAAAATCGCCGGTTCCGCGAACCTGGCAGCGTGGTAGATTCGCCGTGATGGGAGACTCCGTGAACCCGACACTGACCGTTCACCGCTCCGCGCACGAGATCGGCGGCAACTGCGTCGAGATCGACTGCGACGGGCACCGCCTGCTGCTGGACATCGGGCGCCCGCTGAACGCCGAGCCCGACCGCGACAGGGACGCGACCCTGCTCCCCGCGACCCTGGACCTGTCCAGGCCGGTGGACGCCGTCGTGCTATCGCACCCCCACCAGGACCACTACGGCCTGCTGCAGGTGCTGCCCCCCGAGTGGCCCGTGTGGAGCGGCGCCCCCACCGACGACCTGATCGGCCTGATGGGCGACATCTTCAGCCTGCCGCGAACCCATCGTTTCCACCACTTCCGCAGTTCCCGGCCCTTCGTCGCGGGTCCATTCACGGTGACGCCGTTCCTGGTCGACCACTCCGCGTTCGACGCGCACGCCTTCCTGGTCGAGGTGGGCGGCCGGCGCGTCTTCTACTCGGGCGACCTCCGGTTCTCGGGCCGGAAGGCGGCCCTTTCGCAACGGCTCCTCGACAATCCGCCGCGCGACATTGACGTCCTGTTGCTCGAAGGCACGACCCTCGGACGGAAGGGTGCGTTCCCGACCGAAAGCGACCTCGAGGCCCGGTTCGTGGACCTGTTCAAGTCCACCCCGGGCCGGGTGTTCGTGACCTGGTCGGCCCAGAACGTGGACCGCACGGTCACGCTGTACCGCGCCTGCCTGAAGGCCGGGCGCACGCTCGTCATCGACGTCTACTCTGCCGACGTGCTCGATCGGCTGTCCCGGTTCAGCAATCGCCTGCCCCGGCCGGGTTCGGACAACCTCCAGGTGGTCGTCACGCGCAAGATGACGGCCATGTATCGCCACCGACTCGGCCGGCCCGACTTCATCCCCGAGCGCTGCGTGCCTTACGGATGCAGCGCCCGCCGGTTGAATGCCACGCCCGAGAAGCTGGTCGTCATGCTGCGGTGGGGCCTCTTCGAGGACTACGAGCGCGCGGGTGTTTTCCCGACGCCCGACGACGCTTGGGTCTTTTCCATGTGGTCGGGATACCTCGAGCACCCGACGCACCAGCACATCCGGTCGTGGTTCGAGACGGCAGGGGCAACGGTGACGACCATCCACACCAGCGGCCACGCGGCGCCGGCCGACCTGTTCCGGTTCGCCGAGGCCGTGAAGCCCCGCTTCCTGGTCCCGATCCACGGGGCCGACTGGGACCGCCACGCAGGGTGGTTCCCGAACGTGATGCGGCTGGCGGACGGAGAGGCGTTCGAAATCCCTGGGAGAGGAACGTCGGAATGATCAGCGATGCGTTCAAACGGGTGCTCCAAGAGGTCCGGAAACACCTCGGTCGTCGTCGGATCGCCGTGCCGGGGGCCAGCCTGCCTGGCGTCGAGTGGGACGCCGCCTGGGACCACAGCGGCCGGACCCTGGACCTGAGCGTGACCCTCCCCCTCGCCGCATTCCACCAGAACCTCCAGACGGACCTGCCGGCCGCGCCATCGTTCCTGCTGTGCCTGGCGTACTGGATGGAGCGGCTCCCGGCCCGTGAAGGGTGCCTCGTGCGCTGCGCATGCAGCGTCGATTCCTCCGGG
>JARKOL010000281.1 GCA_029975745.1 Myxococcota bacterium
GGACCTTTCCGCAGGACCACGGCCCGGCTCGGAAGGACCGCCGGACCCTTCTCCGCGCTTGGGGAACCGGGGTCACAGACGCGGTGAGACGCCGCGTCCCCGAGCCCCTCACCGAAGCCTGTCCCTGTTCCTGAACCTGACTCTGTACCTGTACCTGTTCCTGAATCCCGTCGGTCAGGAAGATGCGATGGCCCTGGGCCGATCGATGCCATTGACCGCTTCGGGTGGCCCTGACAGAATCCCTGGCCATGACGGGGGCGATCCTGGCCGCGATGGCGGCGTGCGTGCTGTTGGGTGTTGCGGTGGTGTCGGTCCGCGACTTCGTGCTGGGCCGGCGCGTTCTGGAGGCTCGCGGCCAGCATCGGGCGGGCGACCTTCTGTTGCCGGTGACCGTCCCGGCGGGGGCCAGTCCTCCCGTGGTCCGGGTGCTGGCCGCGGCTGCCGCCGAGGGGCCCATCCGCGTTCACTGGTGTGTCCTTCCGGGCGACAGCAGCACCGCCGATCGGGTGGACACTGTCGGCCGGCAACTGCCCCGGGCGGACCTTCGGGTCTTCCGCGCGGAACCCGACGAGCGGCTGGTGGCCCGAACGGCGCTGCCCATCCAGGTGCTGGCCGACGCCGGTGGTGGCGCGGTCGCGGTACTGGACGAGTCGGTTCGCCCCTCCTCACGGGATCCGGGAACCGTGCTGGCCGCGGTGGGCGGCCTGGCGCTGGCGGGTCCCGTGGGCATGTGTCCGGCACCCTCATCGGGCATGGAGGCCGGAGAGGTGCTGGCCGCGCGGGGCATGTGCGACCACGCGCCCATGCTGTTCGCCATCCACGGGCCGGCGGGGCTGTGGCCCCTGTTGGTCGCGGCTTCGCGAGGGGTGTGGGACCGGGCGGCCACCGCGCCTCTGGCCGGCTATCGCCCCTCGGCAGCGGCGATGCTTGCCGTCGTCGCCAGTCGCAGACAGTCGCGGCTGGTGCCGGTCGGCGTCGGCCTGGCGCCCGGAACCGTGCGGCGCCACCGGAGGCGCCACTTCCAGTGGCTGGTGCGCTACCAGCGCGCTCGATCCCTGCTGAGCGCCGTCTGCCTGGCGGCCCTTCCGGGCGCGCTTCTGGCCGTGTGGGCGGCGCCTGCGGGACCATCCAGGGGCGTCGCCCTGGCCGCGCTCGGGGGGGCCGTGGCGGGCCGGGCCCTTCTGACGGGCACCTGGACCCGCGAGGTGCTGGGAAATCGGGCGGCACTGCAGGCCCTCGTGCTGGCGCCCTGGCGGGATCTGCGGACGCTCGCCTCCCTGGCGCTGGCGGGACTGGACTCCCGGGCGCCCATGGAAGGCGCGTCGTTCCGGATGGCGCGCGGAGGCGTTCTGACCCCGGTCCCTCCGGCGGAGACAGACTTCACGAAGAGGCGGCGATGAGCGGTACCGCGATTCTGGGCATCGATTCGGGCAATTCCAAGACGCTGGCCGTGTGCTGCACGCGGGAAGGTCGCGTCGTGGCCTGGCATCGGGTGGGGTCGTCCAACTACCAGACGCTTGGGGTCGAGCGTGCGTACCAGGCGCTGTGTGGGGCCGTCCTGCCCGTCGCGCAGGCGGCCCGGGATGCCGGGCTGTCCCTGTGCGCGTTCGGGATCGGGCTGAACGGACTGGACCGGAGCAAGGATCGCGGCGTGCTGGAACCCGTGGTGGATCGCCTTGTCGCGAGGACCGCCGAGGTGGTTCCAGTGGTCGCGGAGGCGCCCCGGGTCGTGCGAAACGATGCCTTTCTGGTACTCCGGGCCGGCATCGACGACGGCGTCGGGATCGCCGTGTCCTCGGGCTCCGGCGGCAACTGCGTCGGCGTGGGACGGGATGGGACCTGCCTCCAGGTGGGCGGTCTGACGGGGGAACTGGGCGACGGGGGAGGTGCCGGCCACATTGCATTGGAGGCCCTGCGGGCGGCGGGGCTCGCCCGCGATGGCCGCGGCTGGGCGACATCGTTCACCGACAAGGTGGTAGGGATGCTCGGGCTGTCGTCGATCGAGGACATCGTCGATTTCGCGATTCCGGGGCAGGCGCCGGCGGGCTATCAGGAGGACGGCCCCCCCCAGGTGGGACTTCTGGCCCCGCTGGTCTTCCAGTGCGCGGCCGAGGGGGACCTGGTTTGTCGTCGCATCCTTGCCGACATTGGGCGTGACCTGGGACGGGCCGCCCGGATTGCCGCGTTCCGTCTGGGATTCGCGCCGGATGACCCCGTGCCGCTGGTGTTGGGGGGCAGCGTCCTGATGCATGCCGAGGAACCGACCTTCGCCCGCGCGGTGGTCCTGGAAATGCGGACGCAGTATCGCCGCGCCGTGCCCGTCACACTGGAACACCACCCGGTCCTGGGTGCCCTGCTGCTGGGGATGGACGCCATCGCCGGGGACGATGAACTGGCGTCTCGACTGGTGAATGGCAGTCTGCGTCAGCAACTGGGACCGCAGGTTTCCGGACTGTACTAGGCACAAGTCCGGACGATCGACCGGGACTTGCGCCGCGACAACGCTCCGGGATGCGACCTGTCGGGCTTGGGGGCGTGGATGGGGCGTGCTTCGGACAGCGACGAGCGCCTTCGCAGGGCAGAAGGCGGCACGGGAGCCAATCGCGTGGTGGAGTGCAACTGCGGTGTTCCCTTCGGACTGACCGTTGTGGGACCGGTGTTCTTCGAGGTCTTCCTGCCCCCCGGGTTGCACCCCGTCCCAGGCGAGGAGCACTCGGTGGGAACGATTCCGGTCGGCCTGGGGGGTGTCCTCAACTCGGCCTCCGTGGCGGCGGGGCTTGGTGTTCCCGTCACGCTGCTGCATCCTGCGGGCGACGGCGTGATTGATGCGGCCGTGGCTGCCACGACGGCGCGTCTGGGCATCCGGACCCTGACCTGGCCCAGTCGATCCGATCCGTTCGTGTCGCTGGTGTTTTCGGACCAGGGGGATCGCGGGTTCCTGAGCGCGTCCGATCTGGGTTGTCTTCCGGCGTGTCCAGCCATTCCGCCGGCCACCTGGGTTCATGTCGGCGGCCTGATCGAGGCGCGGGCGTTTCCGGCAAGGGTCGCCGAGGTTCGCGCCGCAGGCGCGCGGGTCGCCGTTTCCGGTTGCTGGGCCCCCGACCTGCTTGCGACCCTGGCCCGGGAGGCGGGTCGCCCCTGGGATCTGCTGGTCCTGAACCGGAAGGAGGCCGAGCTGGCTGCGGGGGTGGGCGCGACGCCCCTGGATTTCACGGGTGCGGCCACCGACGTCGTGATCACGAATGGTCCCGAGGGCGCGAACGCCTGGGTGGACGGCCGGGCGTTTCATGTGCCGGCGGTGCCGACTCGTGTCGTCGATGCCACGGGGGCCGGGGATGCCCTGATGGGGGGGCTTCTGGCGGGACGCCTGTTCGGAATGGAGCCGGAGGCGGCCGTACGCCTGGGCGTCGAGGTCGCGTCGCGCGTGCTGACGATTCATGGGGGCGTGGTACTGGACCGGGGCCTGTTGGCAGGGTTGTGACCCGGCCAGGAGGGCTGGGAGCTTGTAAAGAAATCTCCGACCTACTGCGGCGGGCGACTACGGGCGGCTGCGGCGTCCGGAGCCCCTGGGTTGCGCGCCTGAACTCAGGGCAAGGGCGGTCCGTCCAGGGCCAGCATCAGTGCGCCCGACTTCGGGTCGTGACGGTCGGTCTGGGGCCAGGCAACGCGAACCAGTCGGCCCGGGCGCGGCGCTCGGGACACGCGGGTGGTGGTCATCAGGACCAGACCCCGCTCCGAGCATCCATACAAGCCGGTGCCACCGGGGATCGGGAACGCCTGCGAGACGGCGCGTATGCCGCCCGACACCATGCCCTCGCCGCGGGCCGCAAGCAGGAACGACAGCGACACGTCCTCCTTGGGCATCTTGGCGCGCGCCGTCAGGTCCGCCAGCCAGCGAGGGGCTCCCCGGACATCGAAGTTGAAGTGGCACCAGGCGCTGCGAGCCGTGCCGGGCATCGGGCACTCGCCGTCGTGCGGACAGGGGGCCAGCGGCACCATTCCCAGTTCCAGCAGCATGCCGCGCAACATCGTGATCGCGTGGCCGCCCCAGCGGGTTCCGGGTTCAACCAGCAGCAGGCGTCCGCCGGGGCGCACCGTGCGGGCCAGCAGGTGCGCGCTGCGTTCCAGCCGAGCCGCCGATCGCGCGGAATGGTCCAGCTCGTTGAATGCGTTCGCCGCGATCACCCAGTCCGCTCCGCTCGCATCGCCCGCGTCGAGGCTGCCCTTGACCAGCCGGAACTGCCAGGGCGTGTTCGGTCCGGCGATATGGTGGAACAGCGCGAGGCCCGTGCGCATGGACCGCGGGGCCAGATCGACGCAGGTGAAGGTCAGGGCGCGTTCGCGCAGTTCGGGTCGCCCGATCCACAGGGCGAGCGGCACCGTCAGGGGGCCCGACCCCAGATCGATCGCGCGGGCGCCGTTCGGCAAGTCCATCCGGATGCCGCGAAACAGGCGGGACATCCGCACCAGGTTCCATGGCAGGAAGTAGTACAGATAGGCCGAGAAGAACCGGGGGTCGGCCATGTAGTCCGGCCGCCGGAGCGCCCGGTCCTCGGTCAGCAGTCGCGACAGGTCGCGAATCGCGAACGCCAGGTCGGACCGATGCCGCGGCTTGAGCGGCAGAACCTCCTGGATCGCGGCGCGCACGCGTTCCATGCCGGATCGGCCCGCGTCCGTCAGGGGGGGGAACAGATCATCCAGGTCGGCTTCCACGCCTTGTTCCTGCTGCGGCGGCCCGGGCGGCAGTCTACACCGAATGGCGCCCCCAGGGACAGTGGCGGGAGGATTGGGGCGCGGGGGCCGGCGCAAGGATGCCTTGCCAAGCGCGTCTTCCGGGGCTACAACCTTGCCGGGAAACCCGGAGGACGCCGCATGTACAGGACCGTGGTGCATGGCCCGAAGGCCTTCGACAACGACCGATACCTGGCCGAACAGACCGAGGCGATCCTTCATCGGGTCTCGCAATTCGACAAACTGTACCTGGAGTTCGGGGGCAAGCTGCTGTTCGATTATCACGCGGCGCGCGTCCTGCCCGGGTTCGACCCGAACGTCAAGATGCGGCTGCTGCAGAAGTTGAAGGACCAGGCCGAGATCGTCATCTGCATCCACGCCGGAGACATCGAGCGGCGCAAGGTTCGCGCCGATTTCGGGATCACCTACGATTCGGACACGTTCAAGTTGATCGACGATTTGCGCGAGTGGGAGCTTCTGGTGCGCGCGGTCGTGATCACGCGCTTCCAGGACCAGCCCGGGGCCATCGCCTTCAAGGAGCGTCTGGAGCGCCGGGGCGTCACGGTGTACACGCACCTGCCGATCGCGGACTACGCGGTCAACGTCGAGCGCACCGTCAGCGACGCCGGGTACGGTGCGAATCCCTACGTCGCCACCGAGCGGCCCCTGGTCGTCGTCACCGCGCCCGGGCCGAACAGCGGCAAGCTGGGCACCTGCCTGTCCCAGGTCTATCACGAGTACCGTCAGGGGCGGCGGGCCGGCTACGCGAAGTTCGAGACGTTCCCGATCTGGAACCTGCCCCTGCGCCATCCGGTCAACGCGGCCTACGAAGCGGCCACGGCCGATCTGCGAGACGTCAACGTCATCGACCCCTTCCACCTGGAGACCTACGGCACCACCGCGGTCAACTACAACCGCGATGTCGATGCGTTCCCGTTGCTGCGGCGCATCCTGGAGAAGATCAGCGGTTCCCGGTCGATGTACCAGTCGCCCACGGACATGGGGGTCAATCGGGCCGGGTTCGCCATCATCGATGACGCGGCGGCGCGGGATGCCGCATGCGAGGAGATCCGGCGACGCTACTTCCGATATGCCTGCGACTGGGCGAACGGGAATGCGGACGAGGAATCGGTCCGGCGAATCGAGATGCTGATGCAGGAGTACGACATCGATCCCGAGGACCGCAAGGTGGTCCGGACGGCGCGCGAGGCCGCCGAGACCGCCCAGGCCAACGGGACCAAGGGCAATCGAGGCGTCTGGGTCGGCGCCGCCTTGCAGCTGCCGGAGGGCGTCCTGGTCACCGGACGCAACTCGCCGGTCATGCATGCGGCGTCCGCGCTGATCCTGAATGCCGGGAAGCGGCTGGCGGGGCTTCCGGATCGGCTGGATCTGCTGAGTCCCATCGTGATGGAGTCGATTGGTACGCTGAAGCGCCAGGTCTATGGCGGCGACACACCCAGCCTGGATCTGGACGAGACCCTGATCGCCTTGTCCATCAGCGCGACGACCAATCCGACGGCCCGCCTGGTGATGGACCAGCTGCCCCGGCTGCGGGGCTGCGAGGTCCATCTGACCCACATTCCCAGTCCGGGCGACGAAATGGCGCTGCGTCGGCTGGGGGTCAACCTGACCTGCGTTCCCAGTTTCGAGACCAACAAGCTGTTCGTGTCGTAGGGGGGCGGGATCAGGCGCGGCGGTCGATCACCCGAATCGACGCGCGGCGCACGTCCGTGGCGCCCGGATCCAGCAGGACGATTCCCAGTTTGCGGTCGAACGGCTCCTGGACGACGTGGTCGTCCATGCCCTGCCACGGCTCGATGCACAGGAACGGCGCGTTCGCATCGGACCACAGGCCCAGGTGCGGAAAATCGGCGAAGGCGACCTGCACGCCGAACGCGCGGTCCGGGTCCAGCAGCGTGACCCTCCGTTCGGTCGGGGGCACGTCCGAAAGGTCGAGCATGTAGGTTCGGTCCAGGCCGTCCTCGGTGAACGGAAAGTCGATCCGGCCGTCGATGACCCGGGATGTGCCCGTCAGTTTGCAGTCGTCGTCATTGTCCAGGAACGTCAAGGGGCGAGGGGGCAGTTGCAGGTGGCAGCCCGCCTTGCTGCCTGCCTGCGGTCGAAACGGCAGGGCGAATCCCGGGTGCCAGCCCACCTGGAACGGCATCGTTCGTGCGTCCCGATTGGTCACCTCGATTCGGACGTCCAGTCCCGCGTCGGACAGGGTGTACGTCACGACGAACGAGAAGTCCCAGGGGTACATCGCCCGGGTGTCCTCGTCGGAATCCAGCCGGTACGTGAGCACGAAGCCGTCGTCGCTCTGCTCGGCGCCGACCAGATTCAGGGAGCGGTGTCGCAGCAGGCCGTGCAGTCCGGGAAACGCCACCTTCACGCCGTCGGTCGTGTGCGAGCGGTGCCCGTGGAGCCCCCCGACAATCGGGAACAGCAGGGTCGCGTGTCCCTTCCAGAAGCGGGGCGGATCGTCCGGTTGCCCGTCCCGCCAGATCAGCCCCACGTCGCCCGCCGGGTCCCGTCGCCGCAGTCCGATGACCTCGGCGCCACGACGGCGCACGGCCAGGTGCCAGCGGGACGTCGTGACCCGGTCGATTCCTTGTCGCGGATCGTGGACCCAGGTGTCGTCGTGCATGATCCTCCTTCCGCAGCCGGCGCTCGATCAGGCCTCCGCGTGGATCGGAGTGGGGGGAACGCGTGCGGGCTCGACCGGCGGCTCCTCGACCTCCTGGACCACGAAGCCGCGCGCGGAGAGGGCCTCCCTGTGATCCAGCAGGCCTGCCGCCGCGACACGGTCCAGCACGTAGATCAATCTGCCCCCCCGGGCCGCGTACCGCTGGCCGTAGCTGATCGGCACCTCCGGCGACGGGGCCTGAAGCAGCGATCGGGCGATCGGGGTCGTCTTGCGCGCGCCGTTCGCCAGCAACAGGACGGTGCGTGCGCCGTACACCAGTTGCGCGCCCATCGTGACGGCGTGGCGGGGGCACTCGTCCAGCGTGGCGAAGTGGCCATCGGCCACCGCGTTGCGGCGCGTATCCTCGTCCAAACGGACCAGGAGCATCCGGCTTCGGGCGAACGGGATTCCGGCCTCGTGGAACGCGACGTGGCCGCGTCCGCCCACGCCGAGGATCTGGAGGTCGATGCCGCCGGCCGATTGGATCCGGCGCGCGTAGGCGCGCAGCACGTCGTCGCGCACGAACCGCAGGGTCGGGTCCTTCGCGTCCGGGTGGATCACGATGGATCGTCCGGCGTCGGAGCCTTCCTCGTGCCAGTCCCGGCGGTTCCGGTCCAGGGCTCGATTCAGCGCGCCGGCATCGACCAACGGTCCCCCCGGGATCGCGGTGGCGGCGAACGGGCGGACCAGCCGGCCAAAGAACTCGCGGATCATGAAGTAGCCATAGGATTCCGGGTGCAGCGTCCGGTCCTGGGCGGTTCGGCCGGGCAGGCCCACGTATTCGTCCAGGTTGAACGTGCGGATTCGGGCCGGGTCAAAGACGTCCGCGTTGGCGGCCGTCGCGAGGCGTCGGTACATGCCGGTCGGGGTATTCCCGGTCGCCAGGCCCAGGACGAAGTTCGGCCGGGTGCGCAGTCCAGCGGCGATCTGCTGCAGCACGATCCCGGCGGCAACCTCGCTCATGTGTTCGAAATCACGGGTAATCAGGATCTGGACGGGCACGGCCGACCTCCGGCTTCGGGCACGCGGCTTGTACACCAATCCAGGGAGAAGGTCCAGCAGATCCCGTCGCTTGCCGGAATGGTCAAGCGCCTGGAGCCATCGGCGCTTCCCTGGTTGATCTTGGCCGGCGCTTGCACTATTCCTTGCCGGCACCCCGGCGGTCCTGCCGCGGGTCGGGTCGGGTCGGCGAAGTCATTCGGAGGCACCATGAAGGGCAATCTGGTCATCGGGCAGTCGGGCGGGCCCACGGCGGTCATCAACGCCTCGCTGGCGGGCGTCATTCGCGAGGCGAAACGCCACGCGGAGATCGGCGGCATCTACGGGATGCGTTTCGGGATCCAGGGATTCCTCGAAGGCGACCTGGTCGATCTGGGTGCCGAGGACGATGCGACGCTGACGCTGCTGCGCCAGACGCCCGCTTCCGCGCTGGGATCGTGTCGGCTGAAGCTGGCCGAGGATCAGTTGGACGCGGTGCTGGACGTCCTGCGACGCTTCGACATCCGGTACTTCTTCTACATCGGCGGCGACGATTCCCAGAACACCACCCATCGGGTCGTCGAGTACTGCCGCGCCCAGGGGTACGAGCTGTTCGGCATCGGGATTCCGAAGACCGTGGACAACGACCTGTACGGCACCGACCACACGCCGGGCTACGGTTCCGCCGCGCGGTACGTGGCCTTGTCGGCCCAGCAGGGCGGGCGTCTGGCTCGGGACATGCGCCGGGTCGATCCCGTGCTGGTCTACCAGGCGGTTGGGCGCGACGCGGGCTGGCTGGCGGCGGCGGCGGCGCTGGCGCGCGAGGAGGAGGCCGACCCGCCGCACCTGATCTACGTCCCGGAAAGGCCGCTGACGAAGGAGCGGCTGATCGCGGATGTCGAGCGATGCTACGACCGCTATGGCTTCGTATCGATCGTCGTGGGCGAGGGCATCGTGTGGCCGGATGGATCGCCGGTATCGGGGACCCAGACGTTCGACAAGTTCGGCAACCCCGAGTTCGGCGCGATGGGCGGCGCATCGGCCGCGATGGTCGTCAAGAACCTTGCGTGCGATCACCTGGGTGTCCGGGGCGAGTTCCAGATTGTCGAATCACTGCAGATGGCCGGAATGGATCGGGTCTCGATCGTCGATCGGGACGAGGCGTTCCTGGCGGGCGAAGAGGCGGTGCGCCTGGCGGTATCGGGGCGGACCGGGTTGATGGTGGCCTTCGAGCGCGACCCGGGCCCCCGCTACGTCTGCCGGACCGTTGCCGTGCCGCTGACCCGGGTGAACGAGGGCAAGCAGCGGATGCCCGACGCCTTCCTGGATGATGCGCGCTCGTTCGTGACGCCCGCCTTCCTGGACTACCTCCGGCCACTGGTGGGCGAATTGCCGCGGCTGGCCCGGTTGGCGATGAGGCCGGTGAGCTGAACGTTCGCCGGTGTCCCTCCTCGGTTCGGATCCTCCCGGAACACGTCTGGAAATCTTCTTGACGCGCCGTGGCGGCTCGAAGCAGACTGCACCTGAATCGGACAGGGGCGGCATCGACCGCATACGGAGGCACCATGCATGTCCTGGGCAACATCCTGTGGCATATCCCGTTCCTGGGGTTCCTGACGGCGCTTGCCGCCTTCCTGTCGGGGCTCCTCCTGACGATCACCGTGATCTGGGCGCCGGTCGGCCTGGGACTGATGGAGTACGGCAAGTTCCTGCTGGCGCCGTTCAGTCGGGCGATGGTCCGCAAGTCCGATCTGAACGTCCAGCAGAATCGGATCTGGAAGACGTACTCCACGATCGTCATGGTGCTCTACTTTCCGCTCGGCCTGCTGCTGTGCCTGATGGCCATCGTCCAGATCGTGTCGTCCGCGCTGACGATCCTCGGGATTCCCGTCGCGCTGGTCATCGCGAAGTCCCTGGGGACCTACCTGAATCCCGTGAACAAGCAGTGCGTTCCGCGTGCGGTTCGGGACGAACTGGAGCGGCGCCGAGCCCAGGAATCGGTCGAGCGGACCCTGGCGCCGCGCCCGGAGCCGCATCGTCCCGTCGAGGTCGCGCCACCGGCAAGAACCGCGGCCCCGTCCGCCCCGGCTTCGGGTCGTGTCGGCGGCAGCCATGCCTGGCTGGTCTGGGTGATCCTGGGGGTGATGGCCTTCGCCGGGGGGGCATTGGCGCTGCACCTGTTCCTGGGCAAGCGCTCCGCCTCCCCCGTCGTCGAGGTTCCTGAAGCCCCCTTGCCGGAACGACCCTCCGTGGCCGCGCCAACCGTCCTGTTTCCACGCCATCTGCGGGCGTCGTCGGTGTCGCCCTCGAAGAAGAGCGAGTACGTGGCCGCCGCCGCGGTGGACGGGAATCCCGAGACCTGGTGGCAGGAGGGGGCCGCGGGGGACGGCATCGGCGAGTGGCTCGAGATCGGTTGGGACCAGATGGCCGAAGTTCGCGAGATTCGCCTGATTTCCGGCTACCAGAAGACGCGCGATGACCGTTTCGGGGATCGGTGGTTCCTGAACAACCGCCTGCGGCAACTTCGCGTCGAGGTGCCCGGCAACCCGCCCTTCGAGGCCTTCCTCGCCGATCGAAAGGGGTTCCAGTCGGTTCCCGTCCCGGCGGGACTCCGAGGCACCTCGGCCCGGCTCGTCATCCTGGACGTCTATCCCGGGTACAACGCGGCGGGCAATCGAGTCCAGGACTCCGGCATTGCCGAAGTCGAGATCCTGGGCGTCCGATGAGTCGCGAGCGACGCGTCGATCCATGCCGGATGCTGGCCAACGTCCTGTGGCTGGTCGGGTCGGTCTGCGTGGCCACCGGCGACGTCGAAGCCTCCGGGCCCGAAGTCCTGACGCCCGAGGCCCTGCACCATGCGGCGACGGTGGTGGATCTGCACGCCGACACCCTGCACCGCCTGACGCGGCCCGACAATCCCCTGGACCTTGAGTCGCTTCAGTCCAGCCCGCAGCGCCTGCGGGCGGGGGGGGTGGATGTCCAGTTCTTCGTGCTGTGGGCGTCGCCTCGAGATCCGGACCCGTCGGCAGCCATCCGGCGGCAAGCGACCGCGTTCCGGGACGTGATCCTGGGCGACAGCTCGCGCGTGGCGCTTGCCCGAAACGTGGCGGACATTCGGCGGATCGTGGATTCGGGCCGCGTGGCGGCGTTGATGGGGCTGGAGGGGGGGCTGGCGCTCGGGGACGACCCCTCGGCGCTTCGGGCGCTCGCCGACCAGGGCGTGGCGTATGTCTCGCTGACCTGGAACGAGACGAACGCATTCGGGCAGGGCACGAACGGGGGCCCGCCGGCCGGAGTGACGACGAAGGGGCGCGCGTTGATCCGTCTGGCCAACGAGCTGGGGGTCATGCTGGATGTTTCCCATGCGTCGGAGGCCACCTTCTGGGACGTGCTCACGTCCAGTCGGCGGCCGGTCATCGCCAGCCACTCCAACGCGGCGTCGGTCCATCCGCACCCGCGGAACCTGGACGATGCGCAACTGTGGGCCATCGCCGAGTCCGGCGGCGTCGTGGGATTGAATCTCTTCTCGGCGTTCGTTTCGGCCCGCAAGCCGCGGGCATCCCTGCAGGATCTGATGGCCCATGTCCGCCACTTGCGCGCCGTGGTAGGGGACGCGCACATCGCGATCGGCACCGACTTCGACGGGAGCCCCGACCCGGTCCAGGGGCTCGAGGACGCGTCGCGGATGGCCCTCCTGACCCGGACCCTCGTGGCCGAGGGACTGGACCCCGACGCCATCCGCGGGATCCTGGGGGACAATGTCCTGCGTGTCCTGGACCGGACGCAGCGCCAGGACCCGGTCCGAATCGTCACGCATCGCCCCGCGAAGGTGCTTCGTGTGGACGCGACGACGGGGCGTGCCACGGCGGACCGGGTGGCGGACCGCAATGCCCGGACCTCGTGGGCACCGGGGCCCTCGTCGAGGGGCGTGGACCCGGCCGTTCGCCTGACGGTTGCGGGCCCGGGAGTGGATCGCGTCGGGGTGTGCGCCAACGGACCCGGGGAGGCGATGCACGCATTCCAGGTCGTCATCCAGGCCTGGTGCGGGGGGCGGCGAGTGGGCCCTCCGGTTCCGCTGGAAGTCGGCGGGGAGGTTCGCCCCTACCGCGTCGGACTTCCCGGTCTGGCGTCGTGTCGCCGTCCCACCATCGAGGTCGTGCTTCCAGGTCGGAAGGCCTCCGATCGCCCGTTCCAGCTTGCCGAGATCCTGTGCGAGGTTGCGGTTCAGGAGGACGCGATCACCGCCCGGGAAGCTCGGCCCGGGTCGCGGTGAAGGATCGTCCCAGCAATGGCGCGCCCGCGGTCGCGAACCACTCCGGGTCGTCGGTGGTCACGAACGTTCGCGTGGCGTTCGTGGACAGCCGGGACGCCATCTCCGGGTGCCGGTGCAGCCAGTCCGCCAGCCGCTCCGCCACGATGCCTCCCTGGGCCAGAATCGTCACGTCCCCGGGAACGGCGGCTTGAATTCGTGGCAGAAGCAGCGGGTAGTGCGTGCATCCCAGCAGCAGCTTCGACGGCCGCGGTGCGTCTGGACCTGCGTACAGCGGGTCCAGGTAGCGGCGGATGAAGTGATCGGTCCCCGGCCCATCCAGCTCCCCGGCCTCGACAAGGGGGACCCACATCGGGCACGCCTGCTGGACGAGCCGCAGTCGTGGCGCCAGGTGCGCCAGTTCCAGCCGGTACGAGTCCGATGCGATGGTCCCCTGGGTGCCCAGCACGGCCACCGTTCCCTCGGCGTTGGCGGGCGGCGTCACCCCCGGGATGGCGCCGGGAGGCAGGCCCGCCAGCGCCTCGGCCGACGGCCGAACCATGCCCAGGACGCGGCGATCCGGACGGTGGGTCGGAAGGTGGCGCTGCTGGATGCTGCGCAGGGCCCGGGCCGATGCCGTGTTGCATGCCAGGACGACCAGGGGGCACCCCGCGTCGAACAGCCACTCGACCGCTTCGAGCGTGTACCGGTAGATCACGTCCATGCTGCGCGCCCCGTAGGGGGCCCGCGCACTGTCCGCAAGGTACAGGTAGTCGTGGTCAGGCAGCCCGTCCAGGAGCGACCGCAACACGGTCAGGCCCCCGAATCCCGAATCGAACACGCCGATGGGTCCCCGCATTTGCACCTCGAAGGGTCAGTCCTCGTCCGGCTTCTCGATCTCGTAGCGGCGCATCTTCTCGTACAGGGTCGATCGATCGATGCCCAGCACGGACGCGGCCTCGGACACGTTGCCGCGCGTCCGCCGGAGCACCGAGCGGATCACCTCGGACTCGACCTCCTTCAGGGATAGGTGGTTCGGCGCGATCCACGCCCCGTCCCCTCCCCCGCCCGGGGCCCACAGGAAGTCGAAGTCGCGCGCCTCGATCCGGTCGGTGCGGCAGGACACCAGCGCCCGCTCCAGGGCATTTTCCAGTTCGCGCACGTTGCCTGGCCACGTGTGGGTCCGCAGGCGCTCCACCGCCTCGTCCGTGATGCCCTCGACCTGCCTTCCCGTGTCCTGCGACAGCCTCGCCAGCAGATCCCCGATCAACAGCTCCAGGTCGTCCAGGCGGTCCCGTAGGGGCGGAATCACGATCCGGATCACGTTCAGGCGATAGAACAGGTCCTCGCGGAACCGTCCCTCGCGCACCGCCATTGCCAGGGGGCGATTCGTTGCCGCCACGAAGCGAACGTCGATCGAGACCTCCTCGATGCCGCCCAGCCGGAACAGCCGTCGCTCCTGCAGCACCCGCAGCAGGTCGGACTGGACCTTGGGACCGACGTCACCGATCTCGTCCAGCAGCAGCGTTCCTCCCGATGCCAGTTCGAACTTGCCGGGACGGCGCCCGGTCGCGCCGGTGAATGCGCCCTTCTCGTAGCCGAAGAGCTCGGACTCCAGGAGCGTGTCGGGCAGTGCGGCGCACGAGATCTGCAGGTACGGTCCGTCCTTTCGCCGGCCCGCCATGTGGATCGCCCGGGCAATCATCTCCTTGCCGGTGCCGCTCTCGGCCTCGATCAGCACGGTACTGCGCAGGTTGGCCACCTCCCGGACCAGGTCGAACACCTCGAGCATCCGGGGATTTCGGCTGGACATGCCGAAGAAGCGCTGCACCTCGCCGGCCTGCCGTCCGTCGGACCGCCTGGCGCGCAGTCGCCGCAGCGTCACGATCCGTTCGGCGACCGCCGAGATGTCCTCGGGATTGAACGGCTTGACGATGTAGTCCTCGGCGCCCTGCTTCATGGCGCTGACGGCCGTATCGACCGTGGCGTAGGCGGTGATGATCACCACCGAAGCATCGGGCCGCAGCCGCCGGATCCGCAGCATCGTCTCGATGCCGTCGATCCCCCTCGGCATCTTCAGGTCGACGATGCACAGGTCGAAGTCCGTGGCCACGAAGCGATCGACGGCCTCCTCGCCCGACCCGACGGTCGTGCAGTCGTGGCCGTCCTCCCGCAGCCAGGCGGCCAGCGAGTCCCGGACGACCCGCTCGTCGTCCACGATCAGGATGCGTCCCGTGTACTTCATGGCGTTCCTTCCATTGGCGTTGGGTTCCCGTCGGCGTCGGCACGGGGGCGTTCGGTCGGCAGCACCACCCGGAACGTGGTTCCCTTGCCCACGGCGCTGCGCACGTCGATGGTTCCGCCATGCGCCTCGACGATGCCGTAGGCCACCGCCAGGCCCAGCCCGACGCCCTTGCCGTCGTCCTTGGTCGTGAAGAACGGCTCGAAGATGCGGCCCAGTGCCTCCGGTTCGATTCCGCTGCCGTGGTCCTCGATCTCGATGAAGGCTCCTCCCGGTGCCGGCCCGACCCGAACGCGCAGAGTCGCCCCGTCCGGGCTGGCCTCGGCCGCATTCACGACCAGATTGATCAGCACCTGCTCGATCTGCTGGGCGTCACACGAGACCGGCGCCAGGCCCGGATCGACCACGCACTCCAATCGCAGGTCGCGCAGGCGCAGCTTCGGCGTCAGGATCGAGGTGGATCGTCGGACCAGGTCGGTCAGATTGACGGGCTCGATCGTCGGTCGCGACTGCCGGGAGAACGACAGCAGATCCGTGACAATCCGGCCGATGCGCCCGGTTTCGTGCGTGACCTGGGCCAGGTACTCGCGCACGTCGGGGACCCGTTCCGCTGGGATACCCTGGTTCCCGATGATCCGTTCCATCAGGCGGGACAGGTTCAGGATGCCGGCGATGGGGTTGTTGATCTCGTGGGCCACCGTCGCGGCCAGACGCCCCAGGGACGCCAGCCGTTCGGTGCGAACGAGCTGCTCGCGGGTGGCCTCCAACTGGGCCGTCCGCTCATCGACCTTGACCTCCAGTTCGCGCGTGAACGAGTTGATCTCGACCATCGCCTCGCCCAGCCGACGGCGCATCTCCTCGAAGGCGATCTGGAGTTCTCCCAGCTCGTCCGGGGCGCCCACGAAGCGCGGCGGGTGGGGGCCGGGTTCCAGGTCGCCCGCACTGATCGAACGGGTGGCCCGGATCAGCCGTCGGATGGGTTTGCCGACGAGCCGGCGGGTCAGGAACACGATCACCAGGGCCATGGCCAGGATCTCGATCAGCGCGCGACTCAGCGCGGCCTTTCGCAACTCGATCCGCTGCTCGTCGATCGGGTCCAGGTCCATGCTGACGTCCAGCACCCCCAGCACGTTGATCTCGGGGGGATGGGCATGGCACTCGGCTCTGCTGCAGGCGTCCTCGTTGTAGATCGGCGTGATGATCCCCAGCGTTCGGCGTCCGGGGCGCTGCGAGAAGATCCGGGATCGGGTCGGCACATCGACGTGGACCAGCGGCTCCTCCTGCTGGTGGCACAGGTCGCAGGCCTCGGCGCGCTTGTCCACGAACATGCCGCCGTCGCCGCCGGTCGAGAACATCACTCGACCTTCCTTGTTGAAGATCCGGATCTTCTCGATGCCTTCCTGGCGACCGACGGTCTGCATGACCTCGTATGCCGCCTGGCGCTGGTCCACCAGCATCGCCTGCCAGGTCGCGCTGACAATGGTGTTCGACAACTGGTCGGCGCTGCGAACCATCTCCTCGAGCAGCAGCGATTCCTGGTTCCGCAGGTCGATCCACGCCGAAACGGACGCGATGCCCGCGACCACGATCGTCAGGGACGCGATGACCTTCGGCGCCAGGCCCAGGCGCCTGGACGGCCGGGATGTCTCGGCGGAGGGTTTGGGTCGCGGTTCGGACATGAGGCGGCGTCCGTCAGATTCCCTGGCAAATCCTATCCGGGAACGGGGCGGTCGGATAGGGGGCCCGCTGCAACGGCTCCGGGCGCCACGTCACCGGGCATCGATCTCGAAGATGTATTTCGGGTAGTCCTGACGGGCCTCATCCAGCACCGTCGCGAAGCGTCCGGGGTCGCGGATCTTGAACAACGTCGCGCCCGAACCCCGGTACTTCGGGTCGTCGAAGCCGGTCAGCAGACGGGGCAGAGCCGAAAGGCCATTCGCCAGCGACACGGTCAATTCCACGCCCGGAAACGCGCATTCCGGCAGGATCGCCTCGACCCCCGCGAGGATCTCCAGCAGTGCCTCGTCGCCCTCGCCGTACATGACCAGGACCCTGCCCTTGTGGCGCCGATCGAACGAGCCTCCCAGTTTGCCGTAGAAGCCGTGGACCGGATATCGCTTCGGGTCGGCGTGGCGCCGGGCGAACGCCTCGAGGAACCGGACCAGGGCGAACAGTTGGGCGGAAGGACCCGCCTCGGTCGAGCGGGCGGTGACCACCACCTTGTTGTGCCGCGAAACCGCGTCCCGGGGCAGGTAGTAGCCGTTGTCGCGGGCAAGCCGATCCAGTTGGTCGACGTCGAACAGCACCTCGAATGCGCGGGTTCCGGGTTTGACGAACGTCACGTAGGTCCAGCCCTTGCCGGTCTCGGAAACGTCCCGCGGATCCTTGACGCCATCGGCCAGCGCCAGACGCAGGGCCTCGTGGTTGGGGTGCCAGTTGAATATCAGGTGTCGCTTCATGCCGCCTCCTTGTCGCGCGCATCGTCTCCGGAAGGGGATCGTCGTGCCGACGTGACCATTATCGTCCCGATCCCATCGGAAGGTCAGGGATCGAACCGCCAGTGGCCGGGATGCATTCCCGAATTCGGTTCCGGAGCCCGGTCGGTGCATGGCCTATCCAACCGGCGGCCATTCCGTGGCCACTCCCGAGGTCGCGGGGCCTGGGGCCATGAGGCCAAGTCCTGGAAATCAAGAGAACATGCAAAACCGGGAGGTCGGCCCGGGAATTGCGTACCCTTTGGCTCGGGAATCGGGACATCCTGTCGCGAGGAGGGAGACATGAGGCATCGCGGACACCGTGCCCTGGGGACGGGGGTGGCGCTTCTGGCGGTCCTGGGGTTCGCGGGTTGCCCGGACGACCAGGTCCACTTTCACGACGATCTGGACCTGGTGTTCGATTTCAAGCCCTTCAACCCGGCCAAACCGCCCCCCGACGAGTTGCACTCGCCCTACGTGGTCGGGTCTGTCTTCCGGATGTATGCGTTTCGGGATCATGACAAGATGAGCCTGAAGAACGCCTGGGCCGAGAGCGCGAATCCGTCCGTGATGGAGATTGCCGGCCGGGAGAACTCGGACAGTACCCATTCCTTCGACTGCTACGCCGATGCCCCGGGGGAGACCGAGATCACCGTGTACCGTTCGCCCTCGTCCCGGACCGTCTGGGGGCGGGCCCAGGTCGAGGTCGCCTACCCGGATCGGGTGCAGTTGACGTTCGCGGGTCCGCTGTTCATCAACGCGCCGACCGATGAGTTCGTGGTTCGCGGTCCGGTCTCGGTGCTCCGGGACGGAACGGCGTCGTTTCTGGTCGAGTACTTCCTGGGGGGGCGGCGCCTGGCAGGCAACGACGTGTTGGAGGCCCAGGCCCGGGATGCCGGGGTCCAGGTGAACGTGCGGCAGACCTATCTGTTCGAGGACCGCGAGTGGCTCCAGGTCACTCCGCGGGAGCCGGGCGATCACCTGGTGGATCTCTTCGTTGCCGGGCGCCCGGTCGGCACCCTGACGGTTCGTGCCGTCGAGCCCGAGGATGTCGCGTTCATCGAACTGCGGGCCGAGCGCGACAAGGCGGCTCGGGAGGGCGACATCCTGGCGGTCTGGGCGCTGGGGTACGACGACGCGGGCAACCCCATCTTCGGCATCGAGTTCGACTGGGATCTGGTCGGCAACTTCCGGACCGAGGAGGGGCAGGGGGACCTGTTCAAGTACGAATACAAGCGTCGGGAGGAGTCCACGCTGGAGGCGTCCTATCGCGGCCAGAGCCAGCAGGTGACCATCCACGCCGATGACGGGTGGGTGTCTTCGACCAACGCCCTGGGGTGTACGGTCGGCGCGAACGGTGCCTCTGGCGGAGCGTTGTGGCTTCTTGCCGGCCTGTGCGGATTCCTTCTGGTGCGGCGGCGGTGCGGCACGCGCGGGACGGCCGGTTGACCCGGGCGTGCCTTTCCCTGAAACGGGCGAGCCCCCTTCGGGCTCACGGGATCGGAAGAATCACGTCCGCGGGCGGATCCTCGGCGCCGCCCCAGTCGAAGGTCTTGTTGTCCTTCATTCGGAACAGCAGGTGATAGCTGCTGCTGCGTGGAACGTGTCGGGGCAGCAGGTCCGCCAGTTTCTCCAGCGCCTCCTCCCCAATGGTCATGTCCTCGAAGACGGCGATGGACCGTGCCCCAAGCGACTCCACCTGAAGCGGCGGGCGGGTTGACGCGACGTCGGGCATGATCGGAACAATGACGCGCCATCGGAACGGGCCGTCGTCCAGGCAGGCGCCACGCTCGCACAGCGGGATCGGGAAGGCCTCGACCTCCACGATGGGGCGGGCCGTGGTCAGAATGCGCTGTTTCAGGAGGAGGGCGTACACCTCCCGGGCGGCCTCGGCCAACGCCTTGCCCTGGAAGTCCTTGCGCCACCGGGTCCAGGCAACTCGGAGCTCCGGGTAGGGGTGCGGCCCTTCACCAGCGGGCGTCGCGCCCAGTCCGGCCGTAGCCAGCCGGAGTCGGTGGAACTCCGCGGTGCTCAGGCCGTAGTAGTCTGCGCGACGCAGGCTCAGGTCCGAGGGCAGTTCGTCCGATTCCTCCTCGACGAGGCCGGTATCCGTGGGGGGGGCGACGGGCGTTGCCGCGAGCTGGTCCGCCAGGTCCGCCGTATGCTTCGAGCTGGCTGTCCAGTCCCCGAGCTTGTACCCAAGAACCGCCATTCCCAGTCCGATCGCGACCAGCACCAGTACGGCGATAACGAGTCGCTTCGACACGGGCTCACCATTCCTTCATACCGTCCCCACGGATTGGGCAACGGCTTGGGTCCTTCGATTCAAGCCGCGCGGCCTGCACGGCGCCGTCCGCCTCACCTAGGGGATCGGCAGGATCACATCGACGAGCGGGTCCCCGCTATCCCCCCAGTCCTGGAGCTGTCGATCCTTCATTCGGAACAGCAGGTGGTGTGCCTGGCGGTTCGGCGCATGGCTGGCCGTCAGTCTTTCGAGGTCGGCGAACGACTGGTGGTTCAACTGCGTATCGACGAGCGCCGCAACGGAGCCGTTCGGAAAGGTGCCCAGGACCAGCGGCGGCTCGACCTTGGTGGTCTCGGGCATGACCGGGATCAGCACGCGCCAGCGAAACGGGCCGTCCCGCAGGCAGAGCCCCTGGTCGCACATCGGCAGCGGGAAGTGCTCCAGTTCGATGATCGGCAGGGCCTCCGTCAGAATGCGCTGCTGCAGCAGCAGGGCGAAGACCTCGCGGGCCCCGTGGGCGGCGGCCTGGGCCTCGAAGTCCTTTCGCCAGCGGAGCGTCACGAACTTGAACCCCGGATAGGGTTGGGGCCCCTCTCCCTTGGGCGTGGCACCGAGCGTCAGGGATGCCAGCCGAACGCGATGGAACTCTTCCGGGGTCAGGCCATAGTAGTCCGCGTGGCGCAGCGTCAGACTTCGAGGCAGCTCGTCCGAGTCTTCCCAGTCCTGCCGCAGGTCCGAAGGGTCCTGCGGGGGCGCTTCGAGCGAGCCCGCAACCTCCTGTCGGGATTCGGCCTTCCGGGTGCCCAACTTGAAGCCCAGGATCGCCATCGCCAGTCCCAGGGCTGCCAGCGACACGACGGCGAGTACGAGACGCTTCGACACGGAGTCCCCTTGTTCAAGGACGGAGACAAGGATAGGGCATGAATTTCGGGCGTGCAATCCAGGGGCGAATGCCGGGCCCAAACGGCGCGCTCGCGCGGGTGCAGCCCGGGCGGCCTCGGGCGAATGGTTCGGGACGGCAGGGGCGGCGAAGGGTGCGCTCGCGGCCTTTTGGGGCTAGAATCCGTCGTCCGGTGCCGGAAGCCGGGGAAAGGAGGAGCCATGAGGGTCGGGGCGTTGATGGTGTCGTTGGTGCTGGGATTCGCGGCCGCTGCCCTTGGGGGGAGTTCGGCTGCGAACGCACAGGCGCGGTCGCTGATCGAGTTCAAGGTGGTCCAGTCGGGCAAGGACCTGGGGCGCTACGACATGGGGGTGGTACGAAACGAGGGTGGCACGTTCGTCGTCGGGAACTTCTACCCGGGAGCCCAGGCGCTGACGGGCAAGAAGCGCGGCACGCCGGAACACCGCTTGTACGGCGAACTGGACACGGAAGGCCTCCTGGGCAAGTACAAGCGCTGGCTGCGGCACGGCGGGAACCAGGAATACTGGATGGTGTTCCTCTTCAAGAACGAGATCAAGGTGCGCCACGAGGACGTCGAGGGGGGCAAGGGCCAGGTCTCGGTCCTGGGCAAGGGGACGGCCGTGGTGCCCATGGACCCCGGGATGCCGGCCCTGGCGTGGGCGCTGCTGGGGACTCAACCCGTGGCGCGCGAGATGGCCTGCGCCGGGACGACCCCGGGGGCGTGGGGCAAGGCCCGGGTCGTTTCGAAGGGCGCCGGCGACTTCGACGACGGCGAGGGGGGCAAGGTGTCGCTGGCCCACTGGAAGGTCGAGGGGGACTGCGGCACGGTGGACCTGTTCCTGGACGCCGCCGGCGTGCCCCAGCGCATGCAGGCCGGCGATCGGCAGTACGAGCGATTCGTCCGCAAGTGATTCTGGAGGCTTCGATGCGAGTCTATGAAAACGTCCTGAAGGTGATCGGCAAGACGCCGCTGGTCCGGCTGCACCGGGTCATCGACCCGAAGGGCGCCCAGGTCTTCGCGAAACTGGAGTTCCTGAACCCCGGCGGCTCGACCAAGGACCGGATGGCGCTGCACATCATCGAGCAGGCGGAACGGGACGGGGTCCTGAAGCCCGGCAGCACGATCGTCGAGAACACGTCGGGCAACACCGGCATGGGGCTGGCGCTGATCGGCGCGGTCAAGGGCTACCGGCTGATCTTCACGATGCCCGACAAGATGAGCCAGGAGAAGATCAACTTCCTGCGGGCGTTCGGGGCCAAGGTCGTCGTCACGCCGACCAATGTGCCGGCGGACCACCCGGACTCGTACTACGAGACGGCCAAGCGCATCGCGGCCGAGACGCCGGGGTCGTTCTACGTCAACCAGTACCACAACCCCCGGAACATCGAGGCCCACCAGCGGACGACCGGGCCGGAGATCTGGGACGACCTGGACGGCAACGTCGATGCGGTCGTGATCGGCATGGGGACCGGCGGGACGATCTCCGGGACCGGCCGCTTCCTGAAGTCGCGGAACCCGGCGATCCAGGTGGTCGGCGTCGATCCCATCGGCAGCGTCTACCACAGCCTGTTCAAGACCGGGAAGCCGTCCGAGCCCCACGTCTACAAGGTCGAGGGCATCGGCGAGGACATGATCTGCGGCGCGCTGGACCTGTCGGTCGTCGATGACGTGTTCCAGGTCACCGACAGGGAGTGCTTCCGGATGGGGCGCCGGCTCGCCCGCGAGGAGGGCATCTTCGCCGGCGGCTCGTCGGGCGGCGCGGTGCATGTGGCGGCGCGGTTGGCGGCGGCGATGCGGCCGGACCAGCGGGTCGTCGTCGTGCTGCCGGACTCGGGCGACCGCTACGTGTCCAAGATGTACAGCGACGAGTGGATGCGGCTCAACGGCTTCCTGGACGACGGCGCCGGGGCCGAGCCCACGGTCGCCGACGTTCTGGCGCGCAAGGGCGGCGAACTGATCTGCGTGGACGGCACGACGCCCCTGGCGACGGTCGTGGCGCTGCTGAAGGAGAAGGACATCAGCCAGGTGCCGGTGCGGCGGGACGGGCGGTGCGTCGGCATCGTTTCGGAAGGTGCGATTCTCAGCCACATCCTGGCCGACCCGCGGCGCGTGTACGACCCCGTGGATTCGGTGGCCTTGAAGCGCGTCATCACGGTGGATCGGGATGCGACGCTGGGGCGGGTGAACGACGCGATGCTGGCGGGCGACGTGGTCCTGGTGCGTGCCGGCGATGGCGAAGACCCCGAGCGACTGGTCGGCATCGTGACCAAGATCGACCTGATCGACTTCTACGCCCGTGCCGATGGGCGCCTTCCGGAGGCGCCGAAAGCCTGACGGGGCCCCGGGGAACCCTCGTTCCCGCGGGCCGGCATCGATTCTAGACGGAGGCAGCCATGCGTTTCGAAACGGAAGCGATCCACTGCGGCCAGGAGCCCGAGCCCCGGACGGGTGCGGTCGTCGTGCCGATCTACCAGACCTCGACGTACGCGCAGTCGTCGCCGGGCGTGCATACGGGCTACGAGTACACGCGGACCCAGAATCCCACGCGCGATGCCCTGCAGGTGGCGTTGGCGGCGCTGGAGGGCGGCACGCACGGTCTGGTGTTCGCGTCGGGCCTGGCGGCGACGGCCACGGTCATGAACCTGCTGCGCGCGGGCGACCACGTGATCTGCATGGATGATGTCTACGGCGGGACGTATCGCATCTTCGACAAGGTGTTCCGGCAGTACGGAATCGATTTCACGTTCGTCGATGCCCGGGACGTGGGGCGGATCGAGGATGCCATCCAGCCCGCGACGCGGCTGGTGTGGGTCGAAACGCCGTCCAATCCGCTGCTGAAGATCGTCGATCTGCGGGCGGTGGCTGCGCTGTGCCGGTCGCGGGGGCTGATCAGCGTCGTGGACAACACCTTCGCCAGCCCGTTCTTCCAGCGCCCCCTGGCGTTCGGCATCGACATCGTCGCCCATTCCACCACCAAGTACATCGGCGGCCACAGCGATGTCGTGGGGGGCGCGCTGGTGACCTCCCGCGACGACCTCCACGATCGGCTGAAGTTCTGCCAGAACGCGGCCGGTGCCTGTACGGCGCCCTTCGATTCGTGGCTGACGTTGCGGGGACTGAAGACGCTGGCGATCCGAATGGAACGGCACTTCGGGAACGCACTGGCGGTCGCACGCTTCCTGGAGGGACATTCGGCGGTGTCGCGGGTGATCTACCCGTGGCTGGAATCGCATCCGCAGCAGGCCCTGGCCCAGTCCCAGATGACGGGCATGAGCGGCATGATCAGTTTCGAGATCGCCGGCGGTCTGGAGGCGGCACGGCGCTTCCTGGAGCGCGTGCGCGTGTTCACGCTGGCCGAGTCCCTGGGGGGCGTCGAGTCGCTGATCGAGAGCCCCGCGATCATGACGCATGCGAGCATTCCGCCGGACGTTCGTGCCGCGTCCGGGCTGACGGACGGCCTGGTTCGCCTGTCCGTCGGCATCGAGCACGTCGAGGATCTGCTGGAGGATCTGGCGCAGGCTTTGGCGTAGATTCGGCCGCTTTGCCGGATCAGATTCCCAGGAACTCCCGGTTCAGCGCGTCCGCGCCCATCTGGTTCCGGACCCGGATGGTGCGTCGCCCCTCGGCGAAGCGGGTCTGGGTGCATTCCCGGAAGGCGTCGCAGTTCCCATTCGCGTCCGGGGCGTAGCCGCGGCAGACCCGAAGCACGTCGGGCGAGATCTCGTCGATGAGCACGATGTCCCCGTTGCCGTTCCTCAACCGACCCAGCTCGAACTTTCCGTCGATGCAATGCATGCCACGGGCGGTGAACGCCTCGGACACGACCTGGGCGATGTCCTTGACCAGCCGGTGGACGTGGTCGATCTCGGCACGGGTCATCACGCCGGCCTGTTCCAGCGCCTCGAAGGTGATCAGGATGTCCGCGTCCCCCTTGGTCCACGCCTCGACCAGCGTGTCCAGTCGGCGGCAGGGCCTCATGAACGGGTAGCGACGCCAGAAGCTGCCCGTGGCCTGGTTGCGCCAGGTGAACTCGAGGTTCGCCAACGGCTCCGAGCCCTCGAACTCGGGAGCCTCGGCGGCCAGGCTGATCGGCGTGGCCGGCTCGACGATCATCACGTTGTCGGCCGGCTGGTCGATGAAGTGCGAGGGCACGTTGCGTTCCTTCAGAAGCCGGAAGAAGTGGCTGGCGAAGCGGCAGGCGATCGCCCCCTTGCCGGGGATGGCGCCAACCACGACGTCGTACCCCGGGTCGAAGACGGGCTGACCGTCGGGTCCCAGGTAGCCCGTGGCGCGGTCGGTGAAGACCATGGCGTACTTGCCGCGAAACTCCCCGTCCGGAATTCGGTACACGTCCTTCGACTTGCCCTGGTACACCAGGTTCTCTTTCGTCAGCACCTGCGACAGGTCCATTCCGTCCTCCCTCGGTGGCGTAGTGCGCGGGGGCGCGATGCGTCCCGCCGACGGATCGTACCATGGGCCGATCCGGGGGCCGAGCGGTTCTTGCGGGGGCGGCGTCGAGGATCGGGAGCGTCCCGGGAGGGCCTACAGCCCCTTGTGCTTGCGGATCGCGTCGGTCAGCTCGGGCAGGATCTTGAAGGCGTCGCCCACCAGGCCGTAGTCCGCGACCGAGAAGATCGGCGCTTCCTCGTCCTTGTTGATCGCGACGATGACCTTCGAGTTCTTCATGCCCGCGACGTGCTGGATCGCGCCGGACAGGCCGACGGCGAAGTACAGCTGCGGCGCGACGACCCGGCCGGTCTGGCCGACCTGCAGGTCGTTCGGGCAGATGCCGGCATCGACGACGGCGCGGGTGGCGCCGATCGCGGCCTTCAACATGTCCGCCAGCGGGTTCAGCAGGGCGAAGCCGGCGGCGTCCTTCAGGCCGCGGCCCCCGGAGATCACGACCGCCGCCTCCGCCAGGTCGGGCCGCGCGGAAACGGTCGGCTCGAACTTGACGTAGGTGGCCTTGCCATCGTCGGCGAACGCGATGGATGCGTTCTGGACCGCGGACGCGCCGCCGGTCGCCTTGGGCGGGTCGAAGTCCGTGCCGCGCACGCCGAAGACGGCCGTCGGGGTCCGGACCTCGACGGTGCCCAGGACGTTGCCGGCCCACATGGGCCGCTGGAACTTGACGCCGGCGCCGTCGCCGACGATCGCGGTCGTCTCGCTGACCATGCCGGCGCCCATCCGGGCGGCGACGCGGGGCAGCAGATCCCGCGAGAACGTGTCGGACACGGCGGCCACGGCCGTGGCGCCCGCCTGCTGAGCCAGGGCCACGACGGCCTTGGCCCAGGGGCCGCCCAGGTAGTTCGCGAAGCCGGGCGCGTCCACGACGTACACGTTCTTCGCGCCGAAGCCCGTCAGTTCGCCGGCCAGCCCGGCGACGCCGGAACCGAACAGCGCGATCGAGAACTCGCCCCCGACCTTGCCGGCCAGTTCCGCGGCGAAGGTGACGGCGGGCAGGCTCGTCTTGCGGATTTTCCCCTGGAAGGTCTCCGCGATCACGAGGATGTTCTTCATCTGTCCACTCCTTGCAGCCGCGCGACGTCCGCGCGGCGCGAACGCCCTACAGCGCCTTGGCCTCGTTGACCAGCTTGTCCATCAGTTCCTCGACGGTCTTGACCTTGATGCCGCCCTTGCGCGCCGGGGGCGCTTCGTAGGCGATGGTCGCGACCGTGAGGGCCGGATCGACGCCCAGGGCATCGATCGTCAGCTCCTGGACGGGCTTGCGCTTGGCCTTCAGGACGTTCGGCAGGGTCGGGAGTCGCGGCGTATTCAGACGCAGGTCCGCGGTGACCACGGCCGGCAGTCCGACCTGGATCGTCTCCATTCCGCCGTCCAGCTCGCGATCAACCGTCAGCTTGTCGCCCGCGACCTCCAGCTTCGACGCGAAGCACGCCTGCGGCAGGTCCAGGTACTCGGCCACGAGCTGGCCGACCTGGTTCGAGTCGCCATCGACCGCCTGCTTGCCCAGCAGGAACAGGTCGGGCTTCTCCTGCTCGAAGAGCTTGACCAGGATTCGCGCCGCCAGGTCCGAGTCCATCTGGGCGTCGGGCAGCTTGACATGGATGCCCCGGTCCGCGCCCATCGCCAGGGCGGTCCGCAGGTTCTGGACCGCGTCGTCGTCGCCGATCGTCACGGCCACGACCTCGCCGCCCTGCTTCTCCTGCAGTTGGACCGCCGCCTCGATGGCGTTCTCGCAGAAGGGGTTCAGCTTGTACTCCAGGCCGGCCGTCTCGATGCCGGTGCCGTCGGCCTTGACGCGGATCTTCGCGTCGGGGTCCGTGACCCGCTTTGCAGTGACCAGTATCTTCACAGGCGCCTCCCTCGGTTGGTGGGATCGCCCGGCGGTACGGACGCCCAATGCCCCGTCCCGCCAAGCACACAGATTCCAGGAAAATTGCAGGCGCTGGGCAAACTTGTCAAGGGGAATTTGGTCGCGGTGAACCGGCGGCGCTAGAAGAACGCGTAGCCCAGCCCGGCCTCGAGCATGAAAGGGAAATTGATGTCGGGCGTCGTGCTGTTGGAAAAGAAGTAGCCCGTGAAGCCAGTCTGGACGATCAGCGAAATGGGGCCCGCCAATCGGACGTTGACGCCGACCGCCCCGTTGATGCCGACCAGGTAGCTGGGGCGCTTGATGCGCGACGCGGCGCACCGGGAGGGGTCGTTGGGCCAGAACTTGCATTGGGGGTCGGTCGTCGAGGCGAAGTCGCTCAGGTAGTTGATGTCCAGGCCCGTGTGGACGAATACGCGTCCCCAGTCCCCGACCAGGGAGTACCCGACCCCGACGACGCCCCGAAGGCTCCAGAAATCCGAGATCAGGTCGCCGTACGGGTCCGGGAAGGCATTGAAGATGTTGATTCGCCCGAACACGTCCAGGCCTTCCGCCGCCTGCCAGGCCAATCCAAGCCCGAATCCCGCGTTGTGGAACAGTTTTCGCGTGGGCACCTTCAGGAACAGCGCGTACGCCGCGGACGTGTCCATGAAGAACCGGGGCTTTCGCGTGATCCGGGGTTCACGGGAGGGCAGGTCGGCGCAGGCGGA
This sequence comes from Myxococcota bacterium, assembly GCA_029975745.1. Classification (GTDB taxonomy): domain Bacteria; phylum Myxococcota_A; class UBA9042; order DTJE01; family DTJE01; genus DUVQ01. Next base: position 27,552 of record JARKOL010000281.1, read on the forward strand.
CCAGGCCGTCAGCATCCGGGACACCCGCTCCGACGCATCCTCGTGGCTGGACAGGGCGAATCCGCCCATGGCGCCGAGGCCGACGGCGTGTCTCCCACGGGTCGGTCCCTCCAGGACCCTGATCTCGACGCGGGGATCCCGGTCGTCGGCTCCGGTGGCGAACACGTAGCATCCGACGGCGACGCGATGGCGGCCCAGGAATCGCAGCGCCCGCTCGGCAGCCCCCATCAGGGTTTCCTTGGGGTAGGTTCGCAGGAAA
>JARKOL010000296.1 GCA_029975745.1 Myxococcota bacterium
GAGCGAGAAGCCCTTGCCGGCCATCTGCGTCTCGAACGCCTTGCGGATGGCCTTCTTCGCCTTGTTGACGTGCGGCACGTCGTGCAGCGACACGCGCTCGATATACGCCGCGCCCTCCAGCGTGGCGAGCATCTCGGACACGCGCACCGGATAGCCGCAATGGCTGGCGTCCCGGCCGTAAGGCGACGTGGTCGTCTTCTGGCCGACCAGCGTGGTGGGGGCCATCTGGCCGCCCGTCATGCCGTAGATCGCGTTGTTGACGAACACGACGGTGATCTTCTCGCCGCGGTTCGCCGCGTGGACGATTTCGGACATGCCGATGGACGCCAGATCGCCGTCGCCCTGGTACGTGAAGACCACCAGGTCGGGGCGCGCGCGCTTGACCCCGGTCGCCACGGCCGGGGCGCGCCCGTGGGACGCCTGCTGGAAATCGGTTTCGAAGTAGTTGTAGGCCAGGACCGCGCACCCCACGGGCGAGATGCCTACGGTGCGATCGCGGATGCCCAGCTCGTCCACGACCTCGGCCACCATCCGGTGGATCGTGCCGTGGGTGCAGCCTGGGCAGTAGTGCGTGCCGGCCCGGGCCAACGCGTCCGGGTACTGGAACACCGACTCAGCCATGCCGCACCTCCTGGGACTTCCCGTCCAGCACCGCCCGGATCCGCTGTCCGGCCTCCTCGGGCGTGACCAGGTGCCCGCCGGTCCGACCGTGGAAGTGGACCGGAACCCGCCCCTGGACCGCCAGCTGAACGTCCTCGAGCATCTGGCCGGTGGACAGCTCGACCACCAGCACCGCCTTGGCCTTGGCCGCGGCCTGGGCAACCGCCTGGTAGGGGAACGGGAACAGCGTCACCGGCCGAATCAATCCCACCTTCAGCCCCTGGGCGCGCAGTTCCTCGATCGCGGTCAGGCACACGCGCGCCACGGTTCCGTAGGCGACCACCAGCAGGTCGTAGTCCTGTTCCAGGAAGCGGCCCTGGACGCGAATCTCGTTCGCGCGCATGGCATCGAACTTGGCCGTCAGGTCCACGTTGTGCTGTTCCAGCGTGTCGGCATCCAGGTACAGCGAGTTCACGATCGCCCGGGGCCTGGACCCGTCACGCCGCCAGCCGGTGCATGCCCAGTCCTTGCGGGACAGATCCTTCAACGGCTTGCGGTCCTCGTGAAACTCGACCGGCTCCATCATCTGGCCGATCAGGCCGTCCCCCAGCAACAGGACGGGGCTGCGGTAGTAGTCCGCCAGATCGAACGCGTCCTGAACCAGGTCCGCCGCCTCCTGCACGGACCACGGCGCCAGCACCGGACAGCGGTAGTCGCCATGGCCGCCGCCCTTGGTCGCCTGGAAGTAGTCCGCCTGGCTGGGCAGGATGCCGCCAAGACCGGGTCCCGCGCGCATGATGTTGACGATGACCACGGGCAACTCGCTGCCGGCCAGGTAGGACAGCGCCTCGGCCATCAGGCTGATGCCGGGCGACGACGACGACGTGAACACGCGCTCGCCCGCACCGGCCGCGCCATAGATCATGTTCGAGGCGGCCACCTCGCTTTCGGCCTGGACGAACGTCCCGCCGACCTGCGGCAGCCGGTGCGACAGGTATTCGGGGATCTCGTTCTGCGGCGTGATCGGGTAGCCAAAGAACAGCTTGCAGCCGGCCCGCACCGCCGCTTCGCCGATCGCCTCGCAGCCCTTCATCAGCTTCTTGGCCATGCGTCCCTCAATAGCGGTAGTAGTGGACCATCGTGCCGTGGACCTGCATCGAGATCGCGACGTCGGGACACGTGATGCAGCACACCCGGCATCCGATGCAACGCATCGGCTCGACGACGGTTGCGAAGAAGTACCCCTTCGCATTGATTTCCTTTGTCATTCCCAGAATCTGCTGCGGACAGGCTTTGACGCACTGCTCGCATCCCTTGCAGCGATCCCGGTCGATTTCGATCCGAGGCACGGGACACCTCCTACTTCAGCACGAACAGCGGCCCCACGCGCGGCACCCGCGGTCCTTCCTCGAACACGGGCCGCACCGCGCGCCGCAGTCGCAGCACCGGGCACCCGAACGTGGCGTCATCGACCTGGGACAGGACGCCCTCTTCCAGCGCCAGGGCCAGAACCGGAACGCCCAGGCGCGCGGCCACGTCCCCGGACATTACCCACCCTTCGCGCACGACGTCCAGGGTGGTTTCGTCCATCAGGTGGGTATTGGACACGATCCCGTTGACCTTCCGGCGGGCCGCCGTTTCGATGTCGGCGGCCATGGCCAGCGCGGCGGGCACGTCGGGAGTGAACGGTCGCCGGAAGTTCAGCACCAGCACCAGGTCCAGCGGCTGGTCGGCCAGCACGTCGGCCAGCGACCCCAGCACGCGGGCGCCCGTGTCGTCCCCGCCCACATCCATGATCACGGTGCGGGTCGGGTCCTTGCAGATCGACCGGACCCGGGGCAGCAGGATCGGCAGGTCGGCGTACAGGTTTTCGCCCTCGGGCGCGACCAGTTCCACCCCGGCGTCGATCAGGAAACGCCCGGCTGTCCGCGACCGGAAGTACGGTTTGACGAAGTCCAGATCGACCAGGCTGGTGGGCTGCCCCGTCTGGGCCAGGGTCATCGCGCCGTTGACCGCGACCTCGGTTTTCCCGCTGCCGAAGTGCCCGACGATGATGGTAATCCGGCTGCCGAACATCGCTGTCCCCCCAGGGCCCGGACAGGTTTAGCCGCCCCGTCGCGGCATGTCAAGGAAAGGTGGCATGAACCCGGACCGTCGCATCCGAACCGGCATCGAATGGTTTGCGGGCGGCGGTGGTAGACTCCGAAAACAGGCAGTGGGCCAGGCATCCGCGGGGGTGACATGACCGAACGGGCGCGGGTCGGGAAAACGGAGAATGCAACCCAGCAAGCCAGGTGGAATCGAATCGCTCGTCGCCTGGTCCTCGGGACCATGGCGTACAACATCATCGAGGCCATCATCGCGGTGGCATCGGGTGTGGCCGCGGGGAGCATCGCGCTGGTGGGGTTCGGGCTCGACAGCGTAATCGAATGCGCGGCTGCTGGCGCGTTGCTCTGGCGACTGAGTGTGGAGGCTCGCGGTGCCGACCGCGAGGAAGTCGAGTCGTCGGAGCGCAAGGTTCGGCGGTTCATCGGGGGAACGTTCATCGCCCTCGCCCTCTACGTGATCATCGTGGCTGGAAGCACGCTCTGGGGAACTCGGCATCCCGAGGAGAGCCCCATCGGCATCGTGTTGGCGATTGCTTCGCTCGCGATCATGCCGCTGGTCGCGTGGGGGAAGCTGCGGGCGGCGAGCGTGATCGGGAGCGCCTCGCTGCGGGCCGAGGCGAAGGAAACACTCGCGTGCGCCTACCTCTCCCTGGCTTTGCTGCTGGGGCTTGGCGCGAACGCCCTGCTGGGATGGTGGTGGGCGGATCCGGTCGCCGCGCTTCTGATGGTGCCCTGGCTGGTCAAGGAGGGTATCGAGGGGCTGCGTGCCGAGGAGTGGCGCGACTGCCGGTAGGCAACTACCCGCAGCAACGAGGAATCGGCCACGCCACTGTCCCTGTTCCTCGACCGTGGTACTCTTCCCTCCAGCCGACCGAGGTCGGCCGTGGCTTTCAAAGCGGTCCAGGAGGCTCTGGATGAATCCCGAACTCAAGAGGGATTTGGACCTATCCCGCCGTCTCGAGATGATGATCTATCTCGACTCAATGCGTGCGATGTACGAGACTGCGGTGAAACAAAGCGGCGAGTTGTTCGATATCGCCTCTGACCTCACGGCGGGCTTCAGCCGTCTTGACGCTGGGGCCGTCACGCAGGATTCCAGAATCATCAAGATTCTCCGCTACTGCCTGGCCCCTTCCATCAGCCAGATGAAGTTCGGCCAGTTCTTCGGCCTGAGTTCCATCGCGACCTTCGAAACCGACCGCATCGTACGCGGCGTGAAGCTCGAACAGTTGAAGCGAATCTCCGAAGAGCTCGCGCAATTCGTGCGACAGAACCTTGATCGCTCCAGATTCCTCTGGCTGGAGCAAGAACTGGAAGGTGATTCCCTCGCACTGGCTCGTGACTACGCCAAGAAGTGGACTTGCTCCCTGATTGCGGATCAGAACGCCCAGACCGAGTACCGAAACTGGCGCAAGGCTCGCCAGGAGGCATTGATTCAATCCTTCCTGGTGCAAGGCGGCTACACTCGATCGAGCTTCGCAGGGGAGGTTCAATCCTATACCGATATCAAACTCGGCCAGTACTCCCTGGAACGAAAGGTTCGCGGTCAAACGAGCCAGAAGGCTGACCTGGTCGTCCGATCTCGCGAGACCGGCAAGCTCGTACTGATCGAAGCCAAGGCGGTCGGAGTCCAAGTCGATGCATTCAAGCGTGTGAAGGAATGTTGCGACAAGTCCAGAGACTGGTCCCTGGGTGCCCCTCTTGGCGAAATTGACGTAGTCGCGGTTGTTGCGGGTTTCTTCGCCCCCGCAAACATCGAGGCTCTTGAGGCGGCGGGCGTTTCTGTCGTTTGGGAACATCGTTTGAGTGATCTGGAGGCGCATATCTAGGACTGGACATGAACAACAAGAGGACGACCATCAGTCTCTTCTCGGGTGCCGGTGGACTCGACATCGGTCTGGAGCGTAGCGGATTCGAAACAATCTCGATGTGCGAGTTGGAACCACGTTTCGCGGATACCCTCCGAAAGAACCAAGGCTGGCGCCATAGCGACGGGTACTCGTACTTCACTGCCGCAACCATCCACAACGCCGACGTGCGTTCATTGCATGGACAGGATCTGAGTGGCGGGCGAACCATTGACTGCGTTATCGGAGGCCCTCCCTGTCAGTCTTTCTCCAGTTCGGGGAACCAGCTAGGTACCCTCGACCCTCGCGGACAGCTTGTTCACGAGTACGTGAGGCTCATTTCTGAGATTGCGCCCGAGGCTTTTGTTTTCGAGAACGTTCGCGGTATTGTGACCGCAAGGGATCACAACGGTGAACCTGGCGGAGTCATCCGCGACATCTTCGATCAACTGCAGAGTCTTGGTTACAGTTGCCGTGCCGCTCTTCTCAACTCCGCCAACTACGGTTCCTTTCAAAGGCGAGTGCGCTGCTTCATCATCGGCACTCGCCACGGCACCGCTCCGCACTTCCCTGAGCCCACCCATGCTCCTTCGGCCGAGATCGGTCTTTTTACCCAACCTTGGCGTTCTCTGGAGGATTTCCTTCAGCAGTACGCCGACGAGGATCCCTCAAACTACGTCTTTCCGTCTGAAGCCTTGGCTGCTCAGCTTGATGGTATTCCAGGGGGTTCAGGCCTCAAGAGTGCTGGCGCTAGCGAGCCAACTCGCCCAGGCGGGCACTGGGGATATCGGCAAGGGACTTTCATTGCGGACCTTGCTCTTCCCGCTCGAACGGTCACCGGGTCTGCCAGCCAGGACTGGATCCGTTGGAACGGTAGGCTCCGCCGGCTCACATTGCTCGAGATCAAGCGCCTGCAGGGCTTCCCGGACGACTGGGTCTTGTGTGGTTCCAAGTCCAATGCCTTCAAGCAGGTTGGCAACGCAGTCCCGACGGTATTCGGCAAGGTCATCGGGGCCGTGGTCCGTGAACATCTTGAGAGTAGCCCAAGAACTCCTCCCGGGAAGTTGCCATTCCCAGACCAGTTCCTCCGATACATCGACTACACGGTCACGGATCACGCGCGAAACGCCAGTGCAAGGAAGGTCCACCTTCCGTTCTCAAGGCAACGAATTGACGCCAGCCATCGAACCTGCGGCACCTGATCCCGGCCCTGGCCCCCTCGCCACGGCCCTGCGCCCTGGCCCTCGCGCCCGGCGCCCTCACGCGCGACGTCGCGCCTGCACGATCCACTGGTCGCAGGTGTCCGGCCCGATCGGTCGGTGGCGGGTCACCTGGAACGGCAGGTCCGCCAGCAGCGCCAGCACCGGGGTCGAGTCCCAGTTGCGCAGGTGCTGGAAGCCGCCCGCGGCCGTCTGGTGGCTGAGTTCGGCCTGGCGTCGCGTGCGGACCAGCGGCAGCGCCAGCGACTCGATCAGCGTCAGCGTGCCGCCCGGCCTCAGGACGTGCGCCAGCACCGCCAGGGCGCGGCCGGGGTCCCGAAAGTGGTTCAGACTGCGAATCGCCACCGCGTGATCGAACGACCCCGCCGGCGCATCGAACGTCTCGACTTCACCGACATGGACCGGCACGCCCAGCGCCCCGGCCGCCCGTGCCGCCGCCGGATCCGGGTCGATGCCCCGCAGCCGCAGCACCCCCTCTTGGATCGCAGCGCCCGCGTCCGCCAGGTAGGGCACCTGCCCCAGCCCCACGTCCAGCACGTCGCCCGCCAGTGCAGCAATGAACGACCGCAGCCACGCCTCGTCTTCCAGGAAGTACGACCGGGGCGCAGGTTCATGACACCCGCAGCACGTCGGCAGATCCGGACACCCCCGGCAGGCGTCGGACCGGACCAATTGAACGACATCCCGGGCGAAGTCATCGATCGACGGCTTGCCCGAAACATCGCGATACAACTGGCCACAACCGTGAACCACGTGGCGGATTTCCGCGTCGTCGAAGTCGCCTGTCCCGGTGCGCGCCAGGACGAAGCGCCCCCCCAGACGACAGATCACCACGCGACTGGAAGACGCCCCGGCCAGCCCCAGCCCGCGCGCCGTGCAGCACGCCGGATCCAGCACGAACCCGTCCACCGCCCGAAACGGCACGTAGTCGAACGAATTGGACCGCCCCTGGGGCGTCGGCAGTCCGGTCACGAATCCTCCGGATACGGTTCCAGTTCCGCGTCCCCGAACCGGGCCAGATAGTCACGACGCAATCCCTGGCATTCCCCGTTGCGGTAGCGGCAGCCCTGGCAACGCGGCGTGTATGTGTTCGGACTGATGGATGATTCCCACAGGAAGAAACGCGACCCCGGCGTCACCACCAGCACCCGGTCCTGGCGCAGATCTCGCGCGTGGTCCTCGCGCCCCTTCAGCATGCAGCGTGGAATGTGGCGCGAATACACGTTCAGCCCCAGTTCCCGGCCGACGTCGAACGCCTGGAACAGCTTCTGCCGGATGTCCGACACGCGTGGCAACGACTGGACGTTGTCGGCGTTTCTATCGGTCAGCGACACCAGCCACAGCGGGAACGTCCGCACCCCGTGCGCCGCCCAGAACCGGATGATGTCCGGCAGGTGCGACCACGTGTCGTCCTTGATGATCAGATCCAGCACCGGAATGTGCCCCAGCGCCACCAGGTGGTCCACCCCGCGCGCCACCAGGTCCAGCCCGCCCCGAAGGCCCAGGATCTTCTCGTACAACGCCGCCGTGTGCGCCATCGCCGAGATGTGGAACCGCGTCACCCCGGCATCGACGATGCCGCGCGCGAACGCCTCGTACGAGTACATCAGGCCGTTGCTGGACACCTTGATGTCCGTGAACCCCCGCTCGCGGCACCAGCGAATCAGCGGGAACAGATCGCGACGGATCGTCGGCTCGCCCCCACCGAACGCCACCTGACGAATGCCCAGACCCCGGGCGCGCGCCAGTTCCGCCAAGGCATCGGCCGTCGTCATGTTGTGCGCGCGCATCTCGTCGCAGACCGAGCAGTAGTCACACTTGACATTGCACTCGTAGCCCAGGATCAGATCGACCATCACGTCGCCGTAGTCGCCGGACGCAACCCCGACCGTGCTCTCGTCATGCATCGGACGGCCCCTCGCCGAATTCGAAGAACCCCTCGCACACCAGCGCGTGGGGACAATCGCGGCACACGTCACGTCGCACGCGCCGCGCCGCCAGATAGTCGAACAGGTTCACTTCCTCGTCCGTCACGAAGACCATGGTGCGCCCCAGTTTCTGGACGTCGCCGGCCAGGAACGCCTCGTACCCGGGCAGCTCGCAGAAGCGGGCATTCACCACGTTCAGCGCCATCCTCTTGCCGAAGCGATCCAGTACCCGCGCCACCGCCTGCCGCGCTGCTTCGGGGTCCGGCAACAGGTTGCGCTGGGCATGGCCGAACGGCGTCAGGAACTGGATGTTGACCTTGCGGACACCCATCCGGTAGACCCGCGCGACCAGCCGCTCCAGCCGGTCCACGTTGTCGCGCACCACCGTCACGTTGACCGCGAAATCCTGGTCCGGCGCCCGGACATCCAGGCAGTTGCGAATGCCCGCCAGCGTCTCGCGGAAGCTGCCCCGCACCCCGGTCAGCGCGTCGTGGACCCGCGCCACGTCCCCGTGCAGCGAGATCGACATGCTGGTCAGCCCCGTTGCCAGCAGGGCACGTGCCGCCTCGATGTCGGCCAATCGACGGCCGTTCGTGGTGACGTTGATCCGCCGGTAGCCCAGGGATGCCGCCAGCGCCAGCACCCGATGCAGGTCGGGATGCAACGTCGGTTCGCCCCCGTCGATGTCCAGCGCCTCGATGCCCTGGGCACGATGGTCCCGAAGGATCTGCTCCAGACGCTCGTACGGGATGGCCCTGCGCACCCGGTTGCCGACCGCGCAGAACCGGCAGTGGTTGATGCACTCGTAGGTGATGTTGACGATGACCTTGCGCTGGGACGCGGCATCCAGCTTCAGATCCAGCGCGTGACGCGCCGTCATCAGCCATCCCTCGGGAATCGCGGGCGGTGAAAACGACGGCAGGTGCTGGAACCGCGCACCGCCGTCCCCAGAGTCGTCGTCGGTCCGCACCAGCCCCATGGAAACGCAGCGATCCCACAGTTCGGTGCCCGGAAGCGGCGTCGCGAACTGCACCGCGGGACGGGCCCCATGCCGCTCGAACAGTTCCCACGCCATCGCCAGGGTCGCGTTGACGTCGGCGGGCGTCTCCCAGGGAAAGCCGATGACGTAGTGAACCATCGTCGGCACCCCTTCCTGGGCCGCCCATGCCACGGCGCGCCGCACCGCGTCCGGGTCCTGGCGCTTGCCGATCGGGCCGGCCAGGTGCTCGGGATTCGCGCTCTCGGCGGACAGGGACAGCACCGACACCCGGTCCTTCATGCGCGCCACGGCCCCCTGGGTCAGCCGGTCGGCCCGAAGCCCGTTGGGAAACTCGTAGCGCAGGTCCAGCCGCTGGAACACGTCCAGCATCGCCTCGAAATCGGGACGCGCATTGGCAACGTCGTCCATCAGGAACAGCTTGCGCGCGCCCAGGCCCCGGGCCGCCAGGTAGGCCCAGGACTCGACCTGGGCCAGCGGCACGACCACCGCCCGCTTGCGGCCGGACGCTCGCCAGCCGGGATTCGACGAACAGAAGGTGCAGCGATGCGGGCAGCCGGTCGATGCCATCAGCGGACGCGTCGTCGCGTCGATTCCGAACGGATTCGCCAGCCGCCCATCCGAGAACGCGCGCCACAGGAAGGTGCCGTAGTGCCGTCCGTCCAGCAGCTCGAAGGCGGGAAACACCGCGTCGTCCGCAGCCTCCGGCGCATCAATCACCGCGCCAGCCCCCTTCAGGCCGGCCAGGCGGGCAGGTTCCCCCATCCATTCGTCGCCGGCGTATCGAATGATGGCGTCGATGCCTCCCAGGCGCCCCAGCGCAGTCGCGCCGTCGTAGCCGATATAGTGCATCCCCCCGGGATGGCAGTCCGCGGCGACCAAGGCCGCCTGGGGGTAGTGCCTTCGCAAGGCCCCCACCAGCGACACGATGGCGGGATCCGGGGCCCACGGCCGCAGGAAGGGCGACAGGCCAAGAACGACGGCGTCGAACGGCCCCTCGGGCAGCGCCTGCTCCAGTTCTTCCGTGCCGGCTCCCAGCCAGGTTCCCTTGGGATGGGCCACGGCACCCGAACCGGGCATCGCGAATGCATCCACCAGACGGACCCGCGCCCCCGCCCTCATGGCGCGCGCCGCCGCGACCAGCAACCCGTAGTCGGCGAACCAGGGATAGTCGATGAAATCCCTGCCCAGAATCAGGGGCGGGTTCACGAACAGCAGGCTGCTTGTGGCGATGTTCACCGTCCCCCCGAACTGCCCGAAGGCCGGGCTGACGGCATTCTAGCGAGCGCGGAAACCCCTGGCAATCAAGGAGCCCCGTGGGCCTCGACGAAGGCGCGCGCCTCGCCGGCCTGGGAACCGCGGCTGTTGACTTCAAGGTAGCGACGATAGAACCCCAGCGCCGTGCCGGTATCCCCGGCCTGCTTGTGCAGCCGAGCCATCCCGATCAGCGCCGGGCCGTAGGAATCCCGGATCCTCAAGGCACGCGCATAGTACCGCTGGGCCTGATCTCGCTTGTCCAGACGCGCGGCGCAGTCGCCCAGGGCCGCCACCGGGGCGACCTGTCCGGGCTTCAGTGCGGCCGCTGCCGAAAAGTGCGTCATGGCCCGCTCGGGGTCCGACGTGCGAAGCCGGTTGCCCTGTTCCATATGCTGATCGAACGTCATCCCGGCGAACGCGCGCGGCTCGGGGGTCTCGCGAGGCGCGGGCGGCTGGGCGGGAGCAGGCCGCTCCCGGGGAGCGGGCGCCTCCCGAACGACGGGCGCGGGTCGCTCGGTCGCGGACTGGCCCTGGGCCGGGGCCTTGGCGGGGGCGGGTTCCGGGCGCCGGGCCGGGGCCTCGGGCGCCAAAGGCTCCGCGGCCGGCACCTGGGCGGGCGCTGTCTCGGGCGCCACAGGCTCCGCGGCCGGCACCTGGGTTGGCGCGGCCGCGGGCGCCACAGGCTCCGCGGCC
>JARKOL010000300.1 GCA_029975745.1 Myxococcota bacterium
CGCCTGCTGCCGGATTCCCGGGACACCTCTGGACATCCGCGTGATGCCCAGGTCGCTTTGAAGTCACGAGCGCGCCCAGCGAGCACGACTCCCGGCGGACGCCGTGGGGCGCAGCGGGCGGGTCGCCGCCGTCAAGCCGGCAGCGGGAGAGCTGCCTCAAGCGGCAGCAGTCCAGGGTGGGCGGCGGGAAAGCTGCCTCAAGCGGCAGCAGTCCAGGGCCTTGGCCCGCTGCGGTCAGAACTGCGCCAGTTCCTCGACGGTCGTGCCCAGGCGCTCGGCAACCGCCTCGAGCGTGGTCCGGCGCGGACGTCGGACCTCGCCGCGCTCGATCCGGGCGACCGTTTTCGCCAGGGACCCCAGCGCATCGAGCCGCAGGCCGCGCTGCTTCCGAAGGCGTCGCACCGAGGCGCCCAGGGGATTGCCACCGGCACGTCGGTCCCTGATGCGACGTCGGAATTCGGCGTCGTGCAGGTACAGGACCGCGTCGAAGGCCGCCTCGTAGCGGCCGAATCGCAGCGTCCTGCCGGAATCCACCACATCGAACGACTGGAAATCGGGGCAGGTCCCGTCGCCGCTCGGCGAAAAGTCGGACAGCGGCGCCGTGATGATGCTGAGATCGCCGCGCAGCAGAACCGCGACGTCCAGATCCAGGTCGATCGTGCCGCCAATGCAGAAGTCGGCCCGGTCCTCGCGTGCGAACACCTCGACCAGTTCGTCCCCGGCAAGTCGGGAACGAGGCAGCACCACGACACGTTCGAACCAGTGCGTGAACAGCGTCAGCGTGCCCTCGCGGACGGCTTCGGTCAACAGCAGCGTCCGGCGCCGCCGTCGTGGCGTTCCCACGAGGCCCCGAGCCATCCAACGAAGGCCGTCACGACCCGTCGCGATCCAGAGCGCGCCTGTCCCCGCGGAGAGCAGTTGCCTGCGCACCGCCTTTTCGCTCGACAGGCGCTTCGGGTGGAAAGCCCCGAAGACGCCATCCTCTGCGCCGGGACGGTGCAGGATGAAGACCGGGTTAGTCATCGCATTCGCCCTCGCCCTCGACCGGACTGTGCGGAAAGCGGCCGTCCCGCAGGCTCACCCGCCAGACGTCCGGGCCGCGAAGAATCGTGACGTGTGGCTCGTCGATGGTCTCGTTGTCCCGGATATTGACCTTCCATCTTCCCGCCTTCCACCGTGCCGGCAGATCCAGATCGAACGGCGTCATGGCCGCCTCGACTCCATGATTGGCTTATTGCTGCTAAGTATCAAGAGGACATTTGCTTCGCTGGTCCAGTCCGGCTGGTTGCGCGCGTCGCACCGGGCCCTGCGCGACGACGCGACCGAGCTTCGCCCGACCCACTCCCACCGTTTCGAGGACATCGCGCCCCTGGTGCCCGGCGAATGGGTCCAGGTTCGGGTCGAGATCATGCCTTTCGGCCACGTGTTCCACGCCGGTTCACGCATCCGGGTGATGATCGACACCCCCGGTGACAGCACGACGCGCTGGCGATTCCGCCTGCTGGAACACGAAACGCCACCAACGATCGAGATCGGCCATGACGCGGCGCATTCCTCCAGGATCGCCCTGCCGTGGGTGCCCACGGTCGAGGTTCCGAGACGACGAAGCCGCCGGCCTGCGGCTCCCTGCGTGGCCAGCCTTGCAGGGACTACGACGTGGCGGCATCGAACGGGGGCTGAGGGTATCGTCAGCACCGCCATGCCGATGCAGTCCTCGATCCAGGGCGCGCTCCAGAAATCGACACTGCTCCGTCGATGACGCTTTGACGGCGGCCGCACACGCTAGGGCAGCCAGGGCGCCGGCGTGGCCGGCGCACTCCAGGGCCGGCTAGCCGCGGGCGCGCACGAACTCTTCCATGAAGTCCACCAGCGTCTGGACCATCGGCAGCGTCGCGGCGTTGTACATGGACACCCGGATGCCGCCCAGGTCGCGGTAGCCCTTCAGGCCCACCATGCCGGCCTTCTTGGCCGCGGACACGAACTCGGCGTCCAGTTCCGGCGTCGGCAGGTGGAAATCCACGTTCATCACCGAACGATCCGACTTTTCGGTCACGTACGGACGATAGAACCCCGCGTGGCGGTCGATGCACCCGTACAGCAACTCGCCCTTCGCCAGGTTGGTCGCCTCGATCGCCTTCAGCCCGCCGATGGACTTGTTGTACGCCAGCACGTTGCGCAGCATGTAGATCGAGAACGTCGGCGGCGTGTTGTACAGGCTGTCCTTGTCCGCGTGGATCCGGTATTGCAGCATGCTGGGCAGGTCCGCGCGGCACTGCTCCAGCACGTCGTCGCGAATCAGCACCACCACCAGGCCCGACGGCCCCAGGTTCTTCTGGGCGCCCGCATAGATCAGCCCGAACGGCCGCACGTCGAACGGCCGCCACATGAAGTCCGAGGACATGTCCGCCACCAGCGGCACGTTGCCCGCGTCCGGGAACCGGTGCCACTGCGTACCATAGATCGTGTTGTTCGAACAGAGGTGCAGGTACGCCGCCGCCGGGTCCACCTGGTACTCGTCGGGGCGCGGCAGGCGCTTGAAGCCCTCGGCCTCGGTCGAACCGATCGACCGGACGGCGTCGGGCGCAACGATCTTCGCCTCCTTGTACGCCTTCTTGGCCCAGTTGCCCGTGACCAGATAGTCGGCCTTGCGGCCCCCGTGCAGCAGGTTCATCGGGACCATCGTGAACTGAAGGTTCCCGCCGCCCTGCAGCAGCAGCACCTTGAAATTCGACGGAACGTCCAGCAGCTCGCGAACCAGATCCTTGGCCTCGTTGTGAACCGCCTCGTACTCCTTCGAACGGTGCGAGATTTCCATCACGGACATCCCGGTCCCCGCGAAGTCCAGCAGTTCGTCGCGAGCGCGCTCGAGGGCGGGCAGCGGCAGGGCCGCGGGGCCGGCAAAGAAGTTGATGACGCGATGGGACATGGCTCCAGCCTCCGTTTCAGCCGGTCCACGGGGACCGGGCAACCCGCGACCACCCACCGGCGATCGCCCCGGGATCGTATCCCAACCCGCCCGTTGTGCAACAACGACACCAACTGCTATCGTTGCGGACGTCGGCATTTCGGGGGTCGGGCATGCGAGTGCGCCGCGGGTCGAGAGCGTCCGGATCCATCGTGGTCCTCTGGGTCGCGTGCCTGGCATCCGGCTGTGGCGGCGGGGACTCGGGCGGAGATGCGTTTTCGTTCCAGGAAACCCAGGCAGGCTTCCTGGCCCGACACGGCGCCGGGTCCCTCCAGATCACCGCCGCGCCCCCGGCGGTTCGCCTGCTTCGACACGATCGCCCGGTCCTGGCCACCGCATCCGCCCTGGGCGATGACGCCGAATTCGCGCCCCTTTCACTGGGCATCGACGGCGCCTTCGTGGCCCCCGCGTCCCTGGGACTGTCCCACGCGACGGCGGACCAGGCCGTACTGGACCTCCGGGATGCCGACGGCGCCCCGATCGGGACCTTGGCCATCGGGCCCTCCGCCCCGGACGGCTTTCGCCTGACCCTGACGCCCCGCGCCGACTTGCGCCCCACCTCCCTGGGATTCGCCTTCGACATCCCCTCGGCCGGCCACTGGTACGGCGTCGGCCAGTTGACCGAACAGAAGAACACCCGCGAGGGACTTCGCATCCCCACGTCCCAGCACTTCCCCATGGACGCCGGGGGCTTCGAGCGTCCCGTCCTGACCAGCGACGAAGGCACCAACGTCGTCACGCCCCTGTGGCTGACCCAGAGCGGCGTCGTGGTGTTCTCCGACGCGTACTCGGACCACCAGGTCTCGTTCAACCGCGACGGCAATGGGCGATTTCGCCTGCACCTGCTGGCGCGCCACGGCGAATCCGACTTCGCGATCGACCTGCTGACGGCCGACCACACCCGCGACGCCTACTTCGCGTGGGTACACCGTTCCTGGAACGTCCGGCCGGACCTGCCCGTGGGCGCCCGACCGCCGGACGACCTGTTCACCCGGCCGATCTGGACCACCTGGGCCGAATTCAAGTCGAACATCTCGCAGGCCAAGGTGCTGGCCTATGCCCAGGCCGTGATCGACCACGGCTTCGATGCCGGAACCATCGAGATCGACGACAAGTGGACCGCCCTGTGGGGCGACCTGTGGTTCGACCCGGCCCGCTTCCCGGACGCCGCCGCCATGGTCGATGCCATCCACGCCCTGGGGGCCAAGGTGTCCGCGTGGGTGCCGCCGTTCGTGAACCGGGACGCGGTCTCGTTCCAGGAGGCCATCGACGCGGACGTCTTCGTGGCCCGGGGCGACGCGCCCGAGCCGCCCGATCCCGACTATCCCTTCCTGGTCGGCTGGTGGAACAGCCTGTTCATGCCGTACGCCGGCGCCATCGACTTCACGCGCCCGCACGCCGCGGCCTGGTGGGGTGCCCAGGTCGATGCGATCGCCGATCTGGTGGGCCTGGACGGCTTCAAGTACGACGCCGGCGAGACCCAGTTCCTGCCCGATCCGGCGGTGCTGGCCCCCGGCATCCTGCCCAACGCCTACCCCGACCTGTACGCTCGGTGGGCGCTGGACCATCGCGGGTTCGAGGTCCGCGCCGGGTGGTTCGCCCAGGACGTGCCGATTGCCTTCCGCCAGTTCGACAAGGACACGGCTTGGGGCCTGGACAACGGGCTCGCGTCGGTGCTGACCCAGTGCCTGGCCATGGGGTTGGTGGGCTATCCCTTCGTGCTGCCCGACATGGTGGGCGGCAACGAGTACGGCGGCAAGGCCGATGACGAGCTGTTCATCCGGTGGGTCCAGATGAACGCGCTGATGCCGATGATCCAGTTCTCGGTCGTGCCGTGGCGGGGCACCTTCGGCCCGGACGTCCTGCGGATCACGCGCCGGTTCGCCGACCTGCGAAGCGACTTCGGACCGGAATTCCTGCGACTGGCGGACCACGCGGCGGCGACCCAGGAACCCATCGTGCGGCCCCTGTTCTTCCCGTTCCCGGATGATCCGGTCGCGTACGGCATCGGCGACCAGTTCATGCTGGGGGAGCGCTTCCTGGTCGCGCCGGTGCTGACCCGTGGGGCAACGACGCGCGATGTCTATCTGCCCGCCGGCACGTGGCAGGCCCTGGACGACCCCCAGGAACGCCATCAGGGCCCCACCACGCTGCGGGCCTACCCTGCCCCCCTGGACCGGCTGCCCGCGTTTCGCCTGCTGGGCCCCGACGGCCAGGACTGAAGGCCCGATTCCCCGTCAGAAGCACCACTCCGGCCTCTTTACCCAGCCCGACGATGGCATGGCCTTCCCGTACGGGAAACAGTTCCTTGCCAGGAATCACGATCTCGCGATATATTCCCGTACGGTACGGACTCACACCTTCGTGTCTGGAGAGGCCCCATGACGAACCCGTACGGGAAGATCCGAACGGCCCGGGAACTGGGAGGGCTGATCCGGCATCGCCGCAAGGAATCCGGCTTCCCCCAGGCCGACGCGGCGGCGCTGTCCGGCGTCGGTCCGCGATACCTGTCGGAGCTGGAGCGCGGGAAGGAGAGTGCCGAACTGGGCAAGGCGCTGCAGGTGCTCCAGCGGCTGGGACTCGAAATCTGGGTCCTGCCGCGAGGCGCGACGCCGGAGAAGGCTGATGACTGAGCGACTGCACGTCTTCCACCGACGGCGCCTGGTCGGCACGCTGGACCACCAGACCGACGGTCTCAGGTGCTGGCCGAGATGGTCGCCCGGCGCGGAACTCGCCTGTCCCTGGCGGGCGCCCAGGATAAGTTGCCGGTGTACCTGGCGCCGGACGGGCGCCTGATGCTGCCGATGAACGGCGCCCCAAGCACCCACATCCTCAAGGTGCCGTCGGGACGGTTCAAGCGCGGGACCTGGTCCAGGTCGGCGGCGCGGGATCTGGACCGACTGGCAGCCGCGTCGGGCATCGGCTCCACCTTCGTCGCGGGCGAGGTTCTGCGGCGAACGGCCCCGGCGTGGTTCAGCGGGCCCGGCCGGCCTGGGCGGCGTCCACGCATGCCGCGTATTCGCCGTCCTCCCCCAGGCACAGGCACGACGGCAGCCCGATCTGGCCCAGCGTCGCCGCGACCAGGGTCGGGTCATCCAGGTAGGGTGCCGTGCCGAAGACGCGCAGCATGTCGCCCCGGGCGGGCATCCCGTCGCCCCCGCCGCACAGTTTGACCTCGCCCTCGCGCCGGTAGTCGCTGAGCGCCACGTAGCAGAAGCGCTCGACGACGTCGGTGCCGCCCTCGCGAGTCCACGCCTTCGCCACCAGCAGGAAGAAGTCGGCCAGGTTCGCCATCCCGATCGCCTTGCGGCCGTCCGCGTCCAGGCCCGAGAACAGCCCCTCGCCCATCACCAGCGTCGTGATCACCAGGTCCGCATCCCCGTCGTTGGCCAGTCCGTAGCCGGTCAACACCACGTTCGTGCCCGACGCCGACGTCTCGATCGCCGCCGACGGAAAGATCCCGGTGAACGGGACGGGGCCGTCCGCGGTCGCCAGTCGCAGGAATGCGTTGCCGGCGATCGGGGGCTGGTCCAAGGCGCCGTTGACCCGCCCCTTGAAGGCGACGTTCAGGTACGCACCCGTGTCGAACGCCTTGAACAGGTCGTCGGGGCGCAGGCACGGCAGGAAGTCCGGGTCCCCGCCGTCCCGGATCAGCGTCAGCATCTCGTCCTGGAACCCGTCGTACGCGTCCAGCAGGAAGTTGTGCAGGTGGCTGATGGTGACGCCGGTGTCCGGGAAGAAGTACGACCCCGCCTGGTACCCGAAGTTCAGGCCACCGTGGCCGTAGGCGTCCCCGTGGGCGGTCGGCCGAACCTGCAGCCCCAGCCCGTATTCCACCAGGCCGTTGAACAGCTGCGCCGGGACCGTCTGCATCATCGCCGTGCGCGATGCGGGCGTCAGCAGGTCGCCGTCCAGCAGGGCTTGGACCAGTACCGCCATGTCCCGGGAGGTCGATACCATCGACCCGGCCGTCCAGTTCACGGCCGGGTGGATCAGCCGCGTCCCGACCAGCAGCCCCTGGACGTAGTGCGGGTCCGGCAGCAGCGTCTCGGTGGCCGACGAGAGCCCCAGCGCCGGCCCGGCCAGCCCGAAGTCGATGTAGCCCTCGGCCAGGGCGTCGTTCTCGCGGTCGCCCAGGTCCAGATAGGTGTTCGCCAGGCCCAGCGGCGCGATGATCCGGTCGCGGATCTCCTGGTCCGCCGGGTTCCCGGTCACCGCCTCGATGATCAGCCCCAGGACCAGGTACGACGAGTTCGTGTACTTGCCCGACGTCCCCGGCGCGAAGTCGCGCGGGGCCTGGCGGACGTACTCGAGGATGTCCCGGGGACCGATCGGCGCCTCGGGGTCCGAGACCAGCTGGAAGATCAGCGGCAGGATGCCCAGGTACTCGGGCAGCCCGGACCGCATGTTCAGCAGCAGCCGCACCGGGATGTCGGACCATTCGGCGTACTCGGGCAGGTACGCGGTCAGCGGGGCCTCCAGGTCGATCTTGCCCTCTTCGACCAGCAGCAGGATCGTCGCCGCCACGAAGGGCTTGGTGTTGCTGCCGACCCGGAAGGCCGTGTCCGTCATCATCGGCGTCCCGTCGGCCAGGTCCGCGATGCCCGCGGCGCCCGACCACCACGCGCCGTCGGCGGTCCGGACCGTAAGCGTCAGCCCGGGATCGGGGCTGAACGCGACGTGTTCGTCCAGCAGGGCCTGGAGCGACGCGGCGAGGACCGGGTCGAACGCGGGCGGCTGCGGAAGGTCGATCGACTGGCCGTCCGGTTCCGGGGCGTCGTCGCCGGCGTCCCCCGGCGCGTCCGCGTCCGGCGTCCCGGGATCCGGGGCGACGATATCCCCGAGGACGTCCGGGCGCGTTCCGGAGGCATCGTCCTCGCAGGCGGTGGCCAGGATCAGGACCAGCGGCAGCAGGAACCGGACGAACGAGAAGACGCGCATGATCGCTCCAGCGGGTGTCGAGGAGGCGCGGCGTCCGCGATGCGTCGCCCGCAGCCTGCTTATAGGGGATCACGGGACCGAAAAGCAAGTCCTCGAACGCCCCGGCCGATCACCCACCAGCCCCTTCGCGAGTGGATCCGGGGCGGCGCATGCACTGTTCCCGGCCGCGGCCAGCGATGAGGCTCGTGAAGGTCGGTTGAGCCGCGCCCACCCCCCGCAGGCGAGCTCGCCCACCCGTCACGCGGGCCGGGGAGCGGCCTGCGCGCCGCCGAACCGGACCTGCCACTGCCGCAGGTCCCAGACCGGTCCCGCCACGAACGACAGCGGGTCGTCGGCGAACGCCGGGCGGTTCTTCTCGTAGACCGCGTGGCCCACCAGGTTCAGCGCCCAGCCCGCCGCGAACGACCCGGCCGCCCCCCACCAGGGAGGCGAATACGACGGCATCGCGACCAGGCCCAGCGCCCCGCCCAGGATCAAGGGGATCCCGACGCGATGCAGCGCCCGGTTCGTCGGGTTTCGGTGGGTCGCCTCGTAGAAGGTCACCGCCTCGCCCCAGCGCGCCTTGAATCCGCCCGGGAATCCGGGGTGGGCCGCCCGCCAGGCCGTCTCGATGTCGGCGACGCCACGCGCGAACAGCGCCAGCCCGGCCACCTTGCGGCCCGCCAGCAGCGCCGCCATCCCGCCCCCGACCAGCAGCAGTCCCCGATCCTTCCCCCGGGGCAGACGTTCCACGATCTTCCGAATCATCCGGCGCCTCCCTCCTGCGCGTGCATCCTGGATCGTGGGCATTGCCCCGCGGGACGCAAGTCCCCCGGCGCCGTCGATGGGGTCTGGGCGATTCCCGGCGGGATTCCTGGCGGTCAAACCACGTGTGTGGATGGTGGGGCTGCCCGGTGCCGTTGCTCGAAGGGGGACTGGGAAGCCTACGGATGGCCCGGGTGCGAGCGCCGGCCCGGCATCCGCGATTCCAGGATCCCCAGGTTGGCCTTGGCCGCGGGATGGCCGGGGAAGGCCCGCACCGCTCGGGTGAACAGGTCGCGCGCCTCGTCCCAGCGGCCGGCGTTCGCCGCGGCGACCCCCAGTTGGTTCAGGGCGTCCGCGTCCCCGGGATCCAGGTCCACAGCCGCCTGCCAGTGCGCGACGGCCCCGGGCAGGTCCCCCTGGCGCCGCGCCAGGTTCCCCAGGTTGAAGTGGGCCGTCGCCGACGGCCGAACGGCCAGCGCGCTCTGGAACAGCGTACCGTTGTCGCGCCAGTCGCGATTGCGGACGATGGCGCGCACCGACAGCGCGCCGACCGCCAGCGCCAGCACCAGCCCGGCCCCGACCGCCACCGCCCGGGAAGGCCGGCGGGCCATCGCCGCCCACGCCAGATCGACCAGCACCAGGATCAGCCCCGGGTGCAGCAGGTACGCGTGGCGCTCGGCGAACGCCGAACTGGGCAGCGCGACCACCTGGATCGTCGGCGCCGCCGCCATCCAGAACCACGCGATGCCGATGACGCGCGCCGGCGCCCGCCGTGCCAGGACGAATGCCGTCAGGGCCACCGTCGCCGCGAAGGCCCCCAGCAGGGGTCCGACGGCCTCGGCCGACAGGTCGTGGGTGACGGTCAGCCCAGCGGGCCAGGCCAGCATCGCGACGTACTTCCCGATCGCGACGGCCGCGTCCAGCATACCCATGCCCGAGGCCTTTCCCACCACGTCGGGCACGTCGCCCAGCAGCCCGCCCAGCGACGCGACGCGGGCCGCCAGGTACCCCGCAAGCCCCAGCCCCAGGGGGATCAGGCCACGCCATCGTCGCGGGTCCACGGGCGCGCCCAGGTCCCCGGCGTACGCCAGCAGCAGCGCAGCCAGCGGCAGGGCGATCGCAGCCTGCTCCTTGCACCCCAGGGCCGCCAGGAACGCCAGGCCCGCCATCCAGGGCCAGGCCGTGCCCCCGTGCCGAACGCCGCGCCACGTCGCCAGCAGCGTCACCAGCACGAACGTCATCGCCATCGGCGTCGTCCGGACCGAGATGAACCCCGCGGCCTCGCTGGCCATCGGATGCACCGCCCAGAGCAGCGCCGCCGCCAGCGCCGGGCCGTCCC
The DNA here is from genome assembly GCA_029975745.1 of Myxococcota bacterium. Taxonomy (GTDB): domain Bacteria; phylum Myxococcota_A; class UBA9042; order DTJE01; family DTJE01; genus DUVQ01. Next base: position 9,990 of record JARKOL010000300.1, read on the forward strand.
GCCGGAACAGCACGCGGGCGAACGCGAACCACAGCAGCGCCGCCGCCAGGTGGAATCCCAGGCTGACCGCATGGCCCGCAAGCGGGCTCGGCCCGAACGCGGCGTACTCCAGCACGAACAGCGCACGCGGCAGTGGCCGGTAGTACGGCGGCTTCAGGTCCGGCGACAGCAGCACCCGCGGCAGGCTGGCCAGGTCCCGCGTCTCGGGGTTATCGACGACGATGTCGAAGTCGTCCCAGACGTGGCCGTTGCCCAGGGTGTTGCCGAAGGTGGCCGCGACCGCGACCGTCACCAGGATCCAGGGCAGCAACCGCCGGACCCGTTCGCGAACCGGACTCGTCCCCATTGCGCCCCCTGTCCCCGGTGGCCAAGCGTAACAGGGCGGCCCGGCGCGGTCCAGGCGCCGGAGCGGGCGCCGCCGCCGGGGGCCGGGTTCCCGGGGGCCCGAGGGGCTCCTGGAGGGAGCCTACGGAGGCGCGCGCGTCCTTGCGGGGGCAAATGATGCTTCGCGCGCGCCGAGTCGGCCCCTTGACGCTCCAGGGGAAGTCGGGAATGCTGGGCAGCGCGCGTTCGCGGGGGTTGACCGCCTTCCGGCGACGGGCGCTTCGACGCAACTTGGGGCAGTGACGCATGACCACCAGGACGCCCGCCGAACGAATCCCCGTGTACCTGCTGGCCGCCCCGATCGGGGACTATGCCGGGGACATGTCCCTGGCGGCCTCGCAACTGGTGGGCCAGGTGGCGATGCTGATCGTCGAGGACACCGGCGTCCAGAATCCGAACGATCTGCTGGATCGCCTGAAGCGCACCGGCGTGATCAAGCCGCACCAGCACCTGGTCGGTATCCGGGCAAACGATGGGGACCGCCCCTGGCGCGAGCCCGTCGATCGCATGGTGGCCGAGGGCCGGCCGTTCGCGTTGCTGGCGGACAAGGGATTGTGCTGCTTCCTGGACCCCGGCCTGGACGTCGTCCAGTACCTGCTGGAGCATCACGCGGACCGGGTCGAACTGGTCCCGATCGGGGCCTCGTCCGCGCTGGACGCGGCATTGATGGTGTCGGGCGTGGACTGTTCACGGTTCTCGTTCCTGGGCCATTTCCCGGAAACCTTCGCGTGGGCCGACGCATCGATCCGGGACGGTACCCCCGCCATCGCGTACGTTCGCGGAGATTCCCTGGGCGAGTTCTGGGGCCAGGTCCGACAGCGATTCGGCGCCGATCGTCGGATGCGAATGACGGTGCTGCGGAACCTCCGGGCGCGCCTGCGCCGCGCCTGGGCACGATTCGAACTGGACGATCCAGACCCGGGGATCGATGCCCGGATCGATGCGTTGATGCAGGGGCCCGAGGGCGCCGAGGGGACCTATCTGCACGACTTCGTGGTCGTCGTACACCGTGCGTGGAACGCGGCGGGAAGCCACGCGGACTGACCCGGCCTCGCCCCCCCCGGGGTACTGGTCGGAGGATCGGTCAGTCGCCCGGCGGCGCCTCCGATGCCATGCGTCCCAGCAGGATCAGGTTGCCCTCGTCGTCCAGTCGTCCGACGTCCTGCGTGCGCAGCCACTCCCCCTGAAACATCGGGTTCTCCAGGGGCGCGACCCGGCGGTACGACAGCATCACGTTGCAGCCGGACACCAGGATTTCGCCATCCCGCGCGATCGACAACCGGACGCCCTCCAGCGGCCGACCGACGTTCCCGGGCGGCTGCCCGTGCGCACCAGGCCCCAGCGTGACCAGACCGCCGGCCTCGGCCACGCCATAACTGCCCCGGACCTGGATCCCCAGGGCCCCGAACACCCGGCACGCCTGGACATCCAGCGGCCCCATGCCGGCCAGCACCATCCGAAGCCGACCCCCGAACATCGCCCGCGCCCTGGAAACGCCGGCCCCCGCGAACAGGCGGGCCATGATCCGGGACGCGGCGGAGGCCCCGTCGGATTCGAACGCCCCACGCGCACGCAGCACGCTGCGAACCAGGAAGCCGTCGAACCCGGTCATCGAACCGGCCTCGCGAAGCGCGCTCGCGCCCAGGGCCGCCAGCTCGTCCGCGTGGCAGACCAGGACGGTCGGCTGGACCAGCCACAGATGCTCCATCAGGGCCGTGTCGATCGCGGTCGCCTCGGGACCGGAGACATCGTCCACGATCGCGACCTCGGCGCACGCCACCAGCCCGGCGTACCAGCCTGCCACCCGCTGGAAGGGGCTGACGGACGGCCGAAGCGCCATCCAGACGTCCTCTTCGCCCACGCCCAATGCCCCGGCCAGGGCAGCCCCGGTCGCGCACAGGTTGTGGTTCGTCAGGTCCACGCGCTGGATCGGTCGGGTCGCGCCGCCCGTCGGCAGGGCCAGCGCCGGTGTCTGCGGCCCCGCTCCCATGATCCGGGCCAGAACCTCGTCCGGAACCTCGGGCTGGTTCGTCGCGCCATGGTCGGCCCCGGGAAGCGGCAGGCACCGGACCTGAAGCCCCATCCGTTCGCCGGCACGCCGCAGCGCCGGCTGGACGTCCGGCGCCGCCAGTACCACCCACGGGTCCGTCTGGGCCAGGAACCGCTCCAGGACGGATTCGTCGGTTGTGGGTTCCAGCGGACAGGCCACGCCCGTCGCGGCAATCACTCCGATTTCCGCGATCAGGGCATCGGCCGAAAAGGGCGCGATGATGCCGACGCTTCGTTCACGCGGCAGCCCTTCCCGGACCAGAAGGGTCGCCACCGAAACCGCGCCCTGCCACAGGTCGATCCACGAGTATTCGACCCGGTCGGCCCCCTTGATCGCGTGAATCGCCGTCTTGGGACCGTACTGTTTCGATCGGGATTGGACCAGTCGGGCCAGGGATGAAGTCGTCATGGGGCCAAGCATAGCCGATTCCGGCCCGACGGGAAGCCGGGCAGGCCTACCTTGGCGAACCGACATCGTTCCCGTCGGACGCAAGCCGCAACGGAACGAACCCGATGCGCATCGACGTCCCCAGGTAGCGCTCATGGCTGAAGCGGCGCGCAGGCAGCGTTTCCTGGATCCGCGGCGGACCGGACTGGTGCCGCAGGGCATCCGCGCACTGCTCGACAAGGCGCAGGTGCGGCGGAAGGAAGGCCGGGTCGTCCGAGTACACCGAATCCCAGGGCCCGTCCCGGGGCACGTCGGGGTTCGCGTTGCACAACGAATGCAGATAGAAGAAGGATGGACGCCGGGGATCATGCCCGGCCGGCGACCATTCCCGCCAGATCACGTCCGCCCGGCCCACCAGACGGGAAACCAGCCGGTAGGCTCGAAACTCGAGGTCCCGGCCGGACGCCGGGAAGAAGACCTGGGCATCGGCGGGAAGGTCCGGTACCGCGCGCACCAGGAACTGGTACTCCAGGTCCATGGTCCGCGGGGTCAGCACGGTTCGAGCGGGCGGGAGGCTGGACAGCCCGATCGCCACCCAGATCGCGCCCAGCAGGACCGCTCGAAACCGGAAACCCCGAAGGCGGTCGGCCAGTTCGGTCAAGGCGTACCCGCCCAGGAAGGCGAACGGCAGGTAGCCCAGGGTCCGGAAGCGGGCGGCGAACAGATCGACATTGTCCACGGGCCGGTCCCGCGAGACCAGTTGGACCACCAGCAGCGCGAAGGCGGCCCAGATCACGGCACGGTCCCGACGCCACAGACCCACCAGGATGCCCCCGAACACAAGCCACTGAATGACGAACGAGGTGAATGCCCCGTCGAAGAACACCCCGTCCAGGTGACGCTCCCTGGCGAACTCGATCCGGCCTGCCCCGGGGGGAAACTGCAGCACCGCCCAGACGATCAACCCGGCCAGCGACACCGCCACGGGCAGCATGTCGCGACGCCAGCGATGCCCCGGCCACACCAGCGCCGCGGATATCGGGATCAGGGCGAAGGCCTCGGGTCGCGACTGGATGCACAGGAACGCCGCAAGGACGTACACTAGGAACGCCACAAGCGAACGGGTTCGAAGATGCCTGGCCAGCCCCCAAAGGGCGGCGGCCCCCAGGAACAGCACGTAGCTTTGCCGCTCGCAGTCCGACGAGAACCGGATCAGCAGGGGCTGGATGGCCACCAAAACGCCGGCCGCGAACGCCAGCCGTCGATCCGGCTTCAGTTCGAAGGCCGCCAGGGCCAGAAGCGCCGGGGCCAGGGCACCCAGGACCCGCGCGGTCAATATCAGGGTGTCGGGAGTCGGGCCGCCGACCAGGGCCCACAGGGACAGCAGCGCCAGGGGAGCCTGGCCGTACTGCTCGAACAGGATGTCCGGATTGCCGGGCCCCGGCGTGCCCAGAAGCACCCGCAGCAGAAACGACCCCGCAACCAGGGCCGCCATCGGCCAGGCACCCAACCGCGCCGGTGTCCGCCACAGCGCCAGCCCCACCAGCAGGACCGCCAGCAGCAGCCAGACCCAGATCAGGGAGTGGGTCGCCTGGAACAGCGGTTCGAACGTCCGCGGCAAGGCGTCGGGAGGCAAGGACTCCGCCACGCGAAAGCACTCCGTCCAGACCAGACAGTGTCGCCCGCGCGAATCCTCGCACATCGGGGGCGGAACCGGAAGCCGCCCCCGGGGCGAAAGGCAGGGAGGTCGCGCCGTCGGAAGCATTCCGGTCGCCAGGCTCCTCGAATTCCTCTAGACTCGGGCGTCGCCAGGGTGCCTGACGGGGGAGGAACGACATGTCGCGCGAAGCCGTGATGATGTTTTCGGGAGGCATCGACTGCACCTACGCCGTCGAGAAGGTGATCGACCGGTTCGATCGGCTGTTTCTGGTCACGTACGTGGTCCCTCTGTCGATCCTGAACCTGCGCGCATCGAAGAGCGGGGACCACCTGGCTCGTCTGCACCCGGGCAAGATCTCGCACGAATACGTCGACATTCGCAGCCTGATCCAGGACATCCGCGGCGACTTCCAGGCTTGCCGTCGCGACAACCGCCGGTTCCGATTCGCGTACGCCTGGTGCCTGGGGTGCAAGCTGGCGATGCACACCGCGACGATTCGCTACTGCCTGGATCACGGGGTCACCACGGTGATGGACGGCAGTCACTCGGCCGACATGCATGCCCTGGAGCAGAAGCCGCAGTTCCTGGAGGCCATCGACGGCCTGTACCGCGAATTCGGAATCACCAAGGAACACCCGATCTATGACGACTACGCGGATGCCAGCGCGGCGCCCATCCGTGAAACGCTGCTGGAACGCATGTACCTGGTGGACCACAGGAAGGACCAGGTGAAGGCCCTGGAGGCCCGAGGGTTCGATTTCGGACCGGCCATCGGCAACCACCGCCGCACCATCCAGCCGCAATGCCTGTTCGCGCTGGGCCTGAACATCAAGCGCCTGTTCCACGACGAAAGCCCCGACGCCGCGCGCGAGTACTTCGAGGACAAGCTGCCCCGCGTTCGGCAGGCGCTGGCCGGCTGGGAACGCAAGCGGTGAACCGGATGGTGCGACGGACGGAAGTCGAATCGCAGTGGACGAACCTGCTGCTGTTCCGTGCCTGGATGCCCTGGGGACGGGCGGCGCGGGACGGGCTGCGACTGGCGACGCGATACCTTGGGGACGGCCGCACCCTGCCCTTCCCTGTGACCGTGAACGTCAACGTCACGAACCGATGCAACCTGGATTGCGACTACTGCTACAACCGGGATGGCAACCAGGAGCACCAGATGGCGACGTCCCATCTGGAGGCGCTGATCGGCGAGTGCGCGCGCCATCGCGCCGGGGTCTTTCTGTCGGGCGGCGAGCCGCTGACCCGCGCCGACGTCCCGGACCTGCTGGCGATGGCCAAGCGCCACGGCCTGCCGGCGGGACTGGCGACCAACGGGATGCTGCTGACTTCCAGCATCCTCGAACGCCTGGTCGCGGATCGCGTCGATCTGGTGATGCTGAGTTTCCGGGGGGACGAGGCGGCCCACGACGCCTTCGTCAAGCGCCCCGGGTCCTATCGCCGGATGCTGGAGTCCCTGCGCTATCTGGCCCAGCGCCTGCCGCCCCCCGGTCCGGTCGTTCACTACGTGGTGACGGCCGAGTCGATGCCGGGCATCCGTCGCTTCCTGGCCGACATGCTGCCCTTGCGCAACGTCGTGGTTCGCCTGACCCACCTCAGTTTCGCCGACGCGGCCGACGTGGCGGCCCACGAAGCGGCCTGGACGGCGCGGCTGGGGGCGCCGGTGCCGCCGCTCTGCACCTTCCGGACCCGGATCGATCCCCGGGCGTTCGACGACCTGCCGCGACTGCTGGCGGACCCGGCGTACGGCCGGATCCTGTCCAAGCCGGTGCTGTCGCCCGACGAGGCCCGCGCCTGGTACGCGCCCGGCTACCGTTCGAGCCGCCGGTGCCTGTTCGTCTGGCACTCCACGAACATCGACGCGGATGGAACGGTCGTGCCCTGCCAGTACTACCCGCTGGCGATGGGCAACATTCGCGACCAGTCCCTGGCGGACATCTGGAACGGGGAACGGTACAAGGCGTTTCGTCGCGAGATCCGGCGGGGACTGTTCCCGGGATGCGCCCGCTGCTGCAAGCTGTAGGAGCCTAGAAGAACCCGCGCCACGCGATGCGCGCCGCCGTCAGGACGTTTCCGGGACGCAGCCGCTTGACGTGTTCCCACACCTGGCTGGGACGCAGATAGAACGACCGGAGCGCCCGCTTCTGGAGCGCCCGCAACTCGTCCGCCGTCATTCCGTCGGGCACCCAGATCGGCTGGACGTCCCGGAAACAGATGTACTGGGAATAGCGCGCCCACACCGAGGGCTCGACGCTGCCGTCCGGGCGCACGCCGGTATCGATCCGGCCCTCGGCCGCCATCTGGTCGAACAACGGGGACCCCGGATACGGCGTGAAGATGCTGAACTGCGCCATGTCCAGGGGCAGCCGGCAGGCGAATCGGATCGTCTGGAGGATCTCGGCGCGCGTCTCCCCGGGCAATCCCAGGATGAACAGGCCCTCGACCCGGATGTTCGAATTCCGCTTGATGACGTGGACCGCCTCCTCGGCCTGCTTCAGCCGGAACCCCTTGCGGACGCTGTCCAGGATCCGCTGGGAACCGCTTTCGATGCCCAGGCTCAGGTCGAAGCAGCCGGCCGCCGCCAGCCTCCGGACCAGTTCGGCGTCCACGTGCCGGACATGCGCGGGGCCGCCCCAGCGGAGGGTCAGGCCGCGGCGAAGGTACTCGTCGCAGATGGCCAGGATCCGGGCGCGATCGGCCAGGAACAGCGGGTCGTCGATGAAGACGTAGGCGGTGCCCTGCTCCCGCTCCAGCATCTGCATCTCGTCGACCACGCGCGACGGACTGTTGTAGCGGGGCTTGCGACTGCCGTGGACCACGCAGAACGAACAGCGGTGGGGACATCCCCGACTGGTGACCATCGTCGTGGCCCGCTGGCTTTTGCCGGGGACGAAGGGCTGGTTGCTGATGCGACCCAGGCCGTACATTTCGGGATTGACCAGGTCGCGAGCCGGGAACGGCAGGGCCGCCAGATCGTTCACCTGGCCGGGCGGATCGTTTCGCACCACCTGACCCGCGTCATCCAGCACCGAGGTGCCGGGCAGGTCGCGAAAGTCGGCGCCGGCCTGCCACCGCTGGACCAGGGCGGCCAGCACGAGCTCGCCCTCGCCGTGTACGACCGCGTCGCAACAGCCGTGCTGCAGGTACTGGGGCGCAAAGACCGACGCGTGGATGTTTCCCAGGACCACGCGCGTCCCGGGATGCCGGCGCCGCACCTGGCGTCCCAGTTCGAACACCTGGGCCCCGTTGCAGGTCAGGGTCGAAAAGCCGACCACGCCGGGACGTTCCGCATCGATACGAGCCAGGATGTCGTTCGCCCCAAGGGACTCGGCATGGGCGTCCACGACGATCACCTGGTGCCCCGCCTCCCGCAGGACGGCGGCCAGGTACAGCAGCCCCAGGGGCTCGTACTTCTGGATGAACTCCTTGCCGACGCCCAGCATCTGCTCGAGTTCGTCGGGGGGATTCACCAGCATGACGCGCATGGGGTCCGGCTCCGGCAACGGGGCACGAGCAGTCTGTAACGATCCCGGCGTGGGATGTCAATCGCCGGGCCCTGGCGGGACCACGCGAATCCGCCCGAAGCGTGCGTTGACGTCCAGCCATGGGGTGACGTGGCGATCCTTGGGGCCCAGATAGATCCCCAGGCGACGGTCCCGAGGGGTCGTGACCTGCTCGACCTCGTACGACAGCGGCGACCAGTGATGCGTCGCCTGCACCGCCGATCCCATGTCGCACCGGGCCAGAACCGCCGTCCGCGCGTTGACGACCCGCGTCGCCTGTCCCACGGCGTCCGTGTCCTGGACCTGCGTGTCCGTGCGATCGCTGCCGATCAGGTGCCGATGCGCCCAGTACAGGGACTCCAGGGCCTCGGGCACCTGGTCCGGACGCACGACGCCGCGGGTCGTCGATGTGGGCACCCAGTCCGCGAACTGGCCGTCACGGTGCAGCGCGGCGGCGCGCCCCAGGGTCAGGGAGTGGGCCCCTCCCAGATATGAAACGAACAGCCGGGAGTCCAGCACCATCCGGAACAGGCGCAGGAACAGGTCGATCATCTCCTTCGAGTACATCGCCTGGTAGTGCTTCAGGAACCGTTCACCGTCGATCATCGCCCGGACGAACTTTTCGGTGCCGGAAGACCCATGCGCGGACCCGTTCGCGGCGGAAAACAGCATGTTGCGGCAGACCAGGCGCTCCAGGATCTTCTGCTGGTCGGGCGTGCCGCCGCGCAGGAAGCTTTCGGCCAGCAGTGCGTTGGCGCACCCCTGGCTGTACCCGACCCAGGCCCAGGGGCCCTCGACGCCGTCGAGGGCGCGGATGATGGCGGCCGCATTGGTTTCCAGCGACTGGAGCAGGCCGGTGTGCGCGCGGATCACCCGGACGCCGCGGCGCTGGTTCAGGCGCTGGTACGCATCCTCCAGTTCGCGGCCGTCGGCACCGTCGGTGATGACGCCCATGGCACTGATCACGGTCAGGTCATAGTGACCCGGCTCGGGCTCGACCAGAAGGCGAACCAGCGGGTCCCGCGCCAGGCGCGACTGGTCCTCGGGGTCGATGTACAGGACGTCCACCACGGCCTGGAACAGGCCCGCCTCGCCATGCGGCGCGGCCCCCCCCCCGCCAGCCAGGGACAGCCAGGTGCGCACGTCGTCCTGGTCCTCCTGCCACGCGCGCACCACGGACAGGATCTTCAGGGCCTCCTCGTTGCGTCGCCAGAACGCCTTGAACCAGTCCTGCTGGAAGCCGCGCGGCTGGGCATGCAGGAACGCGGCGCAGGCCTGGAACGCCTGGCGGTACGCCTGGACCGCCGCGGCACGGGATCGCGCCGAGGCACGGGTCGGCGACAGCGCCTGCCCCAGCGCGTCGGCCGCGGCGATTGCCCGCTGGGCCTCGCGTGCCCGGTCCGCGGCGACGCCTCGGAGGACCACGGGCGCCGGAACCGGGTGGTGCATGTCGCGCAGCAACGCACGCCGGGCCAGGTAGGGGGCGGCCTGCTCGAAGATGGCCTCGGACAGGCGGATCAATTCCTGGTAGTAGCTGTCGCGAACCCGGCGACCGCCCGCCATGAAGTCGTCCAGGCGAGGCACCGGAAGTCCCAGCCGCTCCTCGAGGAAGGCCGGCAGGTCCACGGCCTGCCGCATCAGGTTCTGGTCCTGGTGCAGGAAGGCCAGCAGCACGCCGGCAAGAATACGCGGCGCCTGGTGCCCCATTTCGACCAGCACGTTCCGGGTGAACTCGGGGGGCCGCATCCGCAGCAGTTCGATCAGCATCCGGTTGTTGATCTGGCTTTGCAGGCCCTGGTGGCTTTCCGACAGACCGGCGTGCAGCAGCACGGCGACATCGATCGGCCCCAGGGAACAGGGCGCGGGCCAGCGGGCGTTCGGGGCGTCCAGACCGGGCAGCGGCCCGATCGCCTCGCCCAGGAAGCCCGCAATCCAGGCCGACTGGCCGGCGTACGCCAGCCCGCCCCACCCTTGCTCGACCTTCGACACGGCGCGCTTGGCGTCGCGGACGTGCCGCAGGCGCCCCTTCACCGACGGCTTCAGGCGGGCGCCGCACTGCCGAAGCACGAAGTCCAACTGGGCCAGCGACAGGTCGGGCGCGTGATCAGCCAACGCCATCTGTCGCACCGCGGGGATCTGGGGCCGCTGGGCCAGGGCGTACAGTTCGGCCGCCGAGGGGGCGTCCGCGACATCCCGCGCGTGGGCGGGGTCCTCGTGCAACGGCGGCAGGCGCCTGGGGGCCATCGGGGGCCGGGGGTCGCCCGGGGACGTCACCTGGGCCAGCCATCGCAGCAACGCCCCGATCTCGTAGTCCGCCTTGGAATCCGGCAGCGCCTCGTGGATCAGCAGGCGGGCCCGCGCCACGTCGAGCCCCCGGGCCTCGGTCACGTCCCGGACCAGCGGCTCCAGACGGGTCGCCAGCGACTCGTCGCGCACCAGCAGGCGCGAGATCAGGCGGACCAGCCGTTCGCGGGGGACCGCGTCGCCGGGCCGTCGAATCCCGTCACCCAGCAGGTGATCCCGGAACTCCAGCACCCACCGCCGGGCGCGCCCCAGGTCCTCGGCCAGTTCGGGATTGAACACCCGAAGCACCGCAACGACGTGCGACAGCGCGTCCTCGGATTCCAGCAGGTCCAGCAGCCGGGCCGGATCCCCGGCGGGGTCCAGCAACGCGTTGAAGAACCGGGCCCCGTAGGTCCCGTCCCTGGCGCCGGTCAACGTGAATCGCCCGCCGGGACTCAGGTGGACGGTCACCTCGCCCTGGCGAAGGTCCGGCATCAGGATCGATGCCGAACCTGCCGGCCCGTGAATCATCACGTCGCGCCCCAGCAGGTCCCACCGCAGGTCGAAGGCCGCGCTTCCCAGCCCTTCCGGGTGGATCGCCCCCTCGCGCCACCGCGCCGCGAGGACCGCCCCCGCGGGGAACTCGATGCGCCGACCGTCCAGATCGACACGCAGCCCGGCCAGCGCAAAGGACGCCTTGCCGCTGGGAGACAGGGCCAGCGTGCCGGACGAATCCACCGGGCACAGTGCGGCGGCCAGGTCGAACGACAGCCGTCCGTCGAGCTGGGCGGAAAGATGACTGTCCCGGATGCGCAGTTCCGGGATCGGGCGCACCGCGGCCAGAATGCGGCCCATCAGCCGGGCGCCGCCCGAAAGGCCGAACCGCCAGGTTTCACCGTCCAGGGCCAGTCGTGCATCGATCTCGCATTCCTGGGCCGCGGCGACGAAGGTCAGCGGCGCCCCCTCGACCACGGGCTGCTCGACCATCGACAGGGCCGTCCGAAGCTTCAACCCGTCGCCCAGCGGAACGATGCGCATCCCCCCGCTCCGGGGGATGTCGATATCGAAGGCGCCCTCGCAGGACACGTCGAGCAGCCGCACCGTGCAGCCGCGCCGAACCTCGGTCAACGGATGGCCGGCCTCGACCCGACAGGACAACGCGGGCCACGTGGAGCCGGGACGCAGCACCAGGGCACCTTCCCCGGACAGCCTCTGCCACCAGGGGCGACCCGGCGCGGCCCAATCGACGCGAACCCTTCCCGTCACCGAGGCGCGCAGGCCCGGATCGGTCGCGGCACCGCCGAACGGCACGATCGTCACGTCGGGCAGTTCGAACCGCCAGGTCTCGCGCTCGCGGCGCGCCACGAAGGTCGCCTCGAAAACGGCGCCGTCCTCGACGCCCACCCGTCCCGACAGCGCGGTCCGATCGACCAGTCGGGCCTGGGCCGCCAGTTCGGGGACATCCGCGACGAACCTGCACGTGCCCTCGGCGGACCGCACCAGTCCGGCAAGCGCCGCGCCGACCGCCTGGGGCGCCATCCGATCGGTGACCAGACGCGCGCCGGGAAGCGGCGACGACGTCAACAGGTGGGTCAGGGTCGCGTGCAGCACCGGCAGGACCGCATTGGGCAATTCGACGTCCCAGAACGGGTGTTCCACCCGGTTCGCCAGCACCACGTGGCCCGAGAACCTGAACACCAGTTCCCAGCGCCGCTCGTCGGGCAGCCAGCGCGGGCGGGCAACGGCCCGGGACACGCGGATTTCGCCCTGATCCGGGGCCCCGCCGGCGGCCAGGCGGCGACCGACTCCGTCCACCTGGGCCGCCAGCCACGTCGCCAGCAGCCGGCCCGTCTCGCCGCTGCCGCGGAGGGCCAGCGCCTCCAGCCCCACGGCCTCCAGCGCGGCGAACCCGATCTTGCCCAGCAGGCGGCCGACGGGACCATCGGCCAGTTCGCGCAGGGCCCCCAGCGCCTCGGGCTCGACGACGCGGCGCAGTTCCGCCAGCGTCTCGATGACGTTCACCAGCCGCAGCGGCGCCGTGAACCGGATGTCGGCCAGGTGGACCAGCGGCCCGGCATCCCAGTCGCCCTCGCGGGGCGGGCCCGCCTCGATCTGCACGCCCGCGCTGGTATCCGGGGACACCTCGATCCGGAATCCGGGCCCGTCGGCGATCGGGATTTCGTGGATGCCGGGAACCAGCGCCGCCGTGGCGCCGATGCGCACCTGCCGCACCCCCCGGGGCCCCAGGTCCCGGAGCACCACCGTCGCCAGATCGGGCATCCGGAAGGGCGCGAACGAGCGCCCGGCCGCCTGGCCGCCGGACCGTTCGAAGCGCAGTTCGATTCGCGGATTGCCCCCCGTGTGGACGGACTGGAATCGAACCGACGGGTCGTCCTGTTCGCGATGCATGCGGCGCGCACCTGGGCTTCAGGTCGCGACGATCGTACTCCATTTTCCAGGTTCCGCCGCCTGCGGGCGCGCGGCCCCAGCGGAATCCCGGTCTCAAGCCCCGCGGGCGTCGCGGCCGTACCGGGTTGACGCGGCCCCGCCCGACCGGGACAATTGCGGCGCCTGATCCCGGACTGCTGCGATGGCGATCCGCCCCCTGCTGCCCCTCGCCCTGGTCGTGCTGGTCATGGCCGGCGGGCTCACATCGTGCGACCGCGGCCTGGGACGTCGCGCCCCGCCCATTTCCTGCCTGCCCGACTGCATGGGACGGCAGTGCGGCGAGGACGGCTGCGGCGGCATCTGCGGCACCTGCCGGGGCGAGGAGTCGTGCAGCGTGTTCACGGGCGAGTGCCTGGCCGGTGGCGTGGACACCGTGTTCGGGCGCCTGACCCTGGAGGCCCGCCTGGGCGACGTCCTGGACGACGAGGTGGTCCTGGACGCCACCCCAAGAGTGCTGCCCGCCCACGGTGCCAGCGCCTACGTCGTCGGCGCCGACGGCCGCGTCATCGGGGCCCGCCAGTTGTCCAACCCCGACGGCAACTTCGAGATCCCGGTCACGCGGAAGCTGGTCGGCGGCGAACGCCTGGTGGTTTCGACGATGTGGGCGCCCCAGGGCGAGGTGCTGATGGCCGTGCTGCGACCCGAGCACCCGTCGGACGACGCCCACTGGAACGACTACGTCACGTGGCTGTGGACCTGGGACGCCCCGATCCTGGCGGGCCGGCGCACCGACGTCACGATCCGCGAACAGGATGGTTCGGGCGCCCTGTATCTGTACCTGCTGGCCCAGAAGGCCATGGAGTCCGTGCTGGACAGTCTGGCCGGCGGCGACGGCAGGAACATCGCCCGCCTGGCCATGGTCTGGGGGCCCGAAATGACCGTGTACTGCGGCACCTGCTATTCGGATGACACGCGCGTCCACCGGATCGAGGGGACCGAGTCGGACCTGCCCTATGCGGTCTTCATCGACGGCGATAGCAGAGGTTCGTCCGCCTGGGGCTGGCCCGTCGTCTTCCACGAGATGGGGCACTACGTCGCATTCTGCTACGGGCGCGACAACTCCTACGGAGGGCCGCACTACCTGGGGCAGTTGCTGGAACCACGATTCGCCTGGTCCGAGGGATGGGCCTCGTTCTTCGGCGCCATGACGGCGTCCCGCTGGTTCGGCGCCCCAACCCCGTACTACTGGGACATCCAGCGGGGCGGCACCTTCTGGGTCGATCTGGAACGACGCCTGCGGGGCGACGGCATCACGTTGGGCATGCCGCGAAAGTCGCTGGGCATCAACCAGGCCCTGGACGAGTTCTTCGTCAGCGCCGCGCTCTGGGCCTTGTGGGACGGCAACGACGGGCTCGAGGACGGCGAGGGGGCGCTTTCCTCCACCGACATCTACCGCGCCATCGGCTCCCCCCGCTTCCTGACGTCCGACCGGGGATCCGTGGGGTCCGATCTGGTGGACTTCCTGGACGCCGCCATCTGCCTGGATCCGAATGACAAGTCCCGCAGGCAACGGATCTCGGACGACGCGAACGACGCCGGGTTCCCCTACGACGACCGGCCGAACTGCGCCCCGCACACCCAGAGCCGCCCCCAGACGCCGCTGCGCGTCACGCTGGAACCGGTCGCGTTCGATGGCGACCGGACCACGCTGCGCTGGCGCCTGGAAGCCGTGCCGGGATTCGACCACCCGGTCGCCATCCGCGTGGAACTGCCCGATGGCGCGCGTCTTTTCGACCCGCCGCCCGCCGCGCTGATGGACGACGCCCCGGACACCGGCCTGCTGGTCGTCGGGGGGCTGCGGGATGCCCCCGTGCGCGTCACGGTCCGGTCCGGCACCGCCGGCATGGGCATTCGCGCCGCCGCCCAGTGGCCCCCCCCAGCCCTGGCACCCGCCATTTCTCCGGTGGCGCGGCCGCTGTCCGTGCCGTTCGACCTGGGCCCCCTGGCCGTCACGCGGTCGATTCCCGTCGCAACGACGCAGGGCGACGCACCATGAAGGTCCCCTTCGCCGTCGTCGCGTTCCTGGTCGTCGGACTGTTCGCCGCGTCCCAGTCCGGCAACATCATCCGGCTGGCCGACGCATCGCCCTTCGCCATCGCGGCCTGGAGGCTGACGATCGCCGCCGCCGTTCTGGCGCTGTTGACCGGGCGGCGACTGGCCACGCTGGCCGTCCTGACGGGGCGCGAACGCGTCCTGTTGGTCCTGGCCGGGGTGGCGCTGGCGGGCCACCTGTTCGCCTGGATCGCCGCCGTCCAGCACACCACGGTCGCGAACGCCGCCGTGTTCTTCTCGATCAACCCGGTCTTCACCGCCGTGGCGGGACACCTGATCTATCGCGAACGGATCACGCCGCGACTGGTCGGCGCCATCGCCCTGGGACTGGTCGGCGTGGCCATCCCCGCGCTGTCCGACCTGCATCTGGGCAGCGAGCACCTGCTGGGCGACGCCCTGGCCGTCGTGTGCAGCATCCTGTTCACGGCCTACTTCCTGCTGGGCAAGGGCCTGATTCGCCGCCTGGACAGCCGCGTGTACGTGACCGGCCTGTACGGGTCGGCCGCCCTGTTCAGCATCCTGGTCTGCGCCGCGGTCGGGGTGCCGTTCTTCGACTACGACCCGCGCACGTGGATGGCGTTCGGGCTGATGGCCCTGGTCCCGACCCTGATCGGCCACACGTCCCTGAACTTCGCGCTGCGCTACATCGACGCGGGCCGGGTCGCGACGTTGACCCTGTCCGAACCCCTGATGGCCGGCCTGGTCGCCTACCTGGTGTGGGACGAGCCGCTGCGCGCGACGACGGGCGCCGGATACGTGCTGATCTGCGCGTCGGTGATCCTGGTCCTGTCCGATCGACAGCGCTCCGTCACGCCCCCGTGACGGCGTCGGCGACCGGCGGCGCCCGATCCGCGGGCACGACCGTCCAGGCCCGCTCGCGATGGTCGGGAAACAGCGATTCCTTTGCCCGGCGCAGGTTTTCCCACCCCATGTCCTGCTCCCGGTCCAGCCAGAGAACCCCCTCGGGAACGCGACGAGCGAACTCGCGCGCCAGGATCTGGTACACGCCGGGCCTCGTGGACAGCCCCTTTTCGAAGTGGACCGCCCAGGTGTCGTCCGTCAGGGGCGCGCCGGCGGTCAGCCCCAGGATCTCGCCCTGCGCCCCCCGCAACAGCCACGCGCGGATGTCCAGTTCGTCCAGGTGGTCCAGACAAACGGCCAGGGCGCGCATCTCGTAGTCCAGTGCCGGCTGGCCGCTGCACTCGCGGTCCAGGCACCACGCCTCCAGGAACGCGTCAATCGCGGGCCGATCCCCCGGCAAGACCGGATCGAACGACCATGCGCCGCCCCGAAGGAACTGGGCGATATGGTTTCGCTTTTTGGCGTACCTCCGGCCGGCCAACTGCGCCAGATCCTGCACGCCGTACACATAGTCGTCATTGTCGAAATCGTGAAGCCGCAGGTACCGCGCGGGATCCAGCGCCATCGCGACGGCGTCGGGCACGAACCGGACCATCGGGACCTGGCCGCGCGCCTCCAGGTGGCGGAAGCACGCGTCGATGGCCGCGGACCAGTCCCCCCGGCCGATGGGGCAGATGAAGCGCTCGCAACCGTCCTCGACGTAGCGCAGGAACAGCCAGCCGTCGCGAATCGCCCAGCGCGAATCGTTGAAGTCGTGCCAGCAGACCTGGATGGGGTACGAGTACTCGCACAGGCGGTGGCCCGAGGCACGAAACAGCGGCGCCAGCACCGGGCGCGATCCCGGATCCACCGGCAGGAACACCATGTCCGCGGGCAGTCGCGGCGCGGCCCGTCCCGAGGAAAGCCCGATGGGCCCCGACGCCTCGACCGTCATCGCGACGCCTCCGGGTCCAGGCGCATCGGCACGTGTCCCTCCAGCGGCGCGAACCCCAGACGGCGGTAGAACGCCAGGGTACCCGGCTGGGCCACCAGGCCGATCCAGCGCAGCCCCGAACGGACGCAGTGGTCGCGCAGGAACGCGACCAGCCCAGCCCCGACGCCTCGATGCCGAAACTCCGGCAGCACGACGACGTCCTGGATGTAGGCATCGGAACGCCCATCGGACAGGACCCGGCCCATGCCGACCAATCGCCCCTCGCAGCGGGCGGCGCAGACGGCCCACGACCCCGCGAGGATCCCCGGGATGGCCGTCACGTCGTCGCCCTCCTCCCACCAGCCCGCGGACCGATACAGCGCCAGCACCGCCAATGGATCAAGCAACGCGTCCACTTCAAACGTTACTTCGCAAGTGCCGCTCATGGAGTCCCCCCAAACGGCAGGGCGTCCAGATCGACATTGCCGCCACTCAGAACCACGATCACGTCGTCCGCCGATTCCCGCCGGCGAAACGCCCCGGACAGCACGACGGCCAACGCGGTCGCCGCGCTGGGCTCGATGACGATCTTCATCCGTTCCCACACCAGCCGCATGGCGGCAACGATGGCCGCGTCGTCCACGCAATCGATGACATCGACGACATCCCGGATCACCGGCCACGTCAAGGTCCCCAGACTGGTGCGCAGGCCGTCCGCGACGGTGTCGGGCGCCTGCTGGAGAATGAGCCGGCCCGCCGCCTTGGATCGAAAGGCATCGTCCGCGCCGGCCGGTTCCGCGCCGATGATGCGCGCGCCGGGCGCCCGCTCCCGGGTGGCCAGCGCGATGCCCGACAGCAGCCCGCCGCCGCCCACGGGCGCCACGATGGCCGCGACCCCGGGCACCTGGTCGAACGCCTCGAGCGCGACGGTGCCCTGACCGGCAATAATGTCCGGGTGGTCATATGGCGGAATCAGCACGGCACCGGTTTCGGCCACCACGCGGGCGGCCGTCGTTTCGCGGGCCTCCAGATTGGGTTCGCACTCGGTCACTGCGGCGCCGTAGCCCAGGACCGCGCGACGCTTGACCTGGGGGGAACCGCGGGGCATCACGATGTGCGCGGGAATGCCGCGAATCCGGGCGGCCAGCGCCAGCGCCTGGGCGTGATTCCCGCTGCTGTGGGTGGCGACGCCGCGCGCCGCCAGTTCCGGGGGCAGGGACATCACGGCATTGCACGCGCCCCGGAACTTGAACGCGCCCACCTTCTGGAAGTTCTCGCACTTGAAGTGCAGGCGCCGACCGGCCATCGCATCCAGGGTGGCGCATCGAAGCACCGGCGTGCGATGGGCGAACGGCTGGATCCGCGCCGCCGCGCGCTTCACTGCATCCAGGTCGGCCGCGTACCGTTCCATCCGGACGATTCCCCAGCGTCGGCATGATTACTGCCACCACGGACGGCCAGCGTCAAGTGAACCGAGGACACGCACGGGTTCGGCATGGGATTTGTTGCGACACACCTTCCCCGGGTCGGGCCGATCGTCCATTGACACTGCCCAACGGATCGAGTAATGAACTGCGGCTGTTTTCGAACAACGCCCCGGGCGTTCGCGTCCGCGGCACGATTTGGTTTTTCATCACGCGGGAAGGTCACATGAAGACGTACGAACCAGGCCAGATTCGGAACGTGGGACTCTTCGGGCACCAGGGTTCCGGAAAGACGACGGTCGCCGAGGCCATGGTGTTCCTGGGAAAGGCCACCACCCGGCTCTGCAGCGTGGTTGACGGCAACTCCAACTTCGACTTCGACCCCGAGGAGATCCGCCGCAAGTCCTCGATGTCGATGGCCGTCGGTTATGCCGAGTGGGCCAAGTCGCTGCTGAACGTCATCGACAACCCCGGCGATTCCAACTTCGCCGCCGAGGCCGTGATGTCCACCGTGGCCGCCGACATCGGCCTGCTGGTGATCGGGGCCGTGGACGGCGTCCAGGTCGGCACCGAAAAGGCGTTCGAACTGCTCCAGGCCGCCGGCCTGCCCTGCATCGTCGTGATCACCAAGCCCGACAAGGAACGGTCGGACTTCGCGAAGACCCTGGCCCAGGCCCAGGCCGCGTTCGGCGCCGCCGTCGTCCCGATGACGCTGCCGATCGGCGCCGAGTCGTCGTTCAAGGGCATCGTGGACCTGCTGACCCAGGAGGGTCGCCTGTACAGCGGCGCCACCGGCACCAGCGCGGCCGTTCCCGCCGACATGGCGGACGCCGTGGCCGCCGCTCGCGAGCAGATGGT
>JARKOL010000301.1 GCA_029975745.1 Myxococcota bacterium
ATCTGGCTTCACTGACCAAGCCTCTGGCCCTGGTCCCCGTGTTCCTGGCCCTGCACCGGCAGGGGCGGCTCGGACTGGACGATCGCCTGTCGGACCCCTGGCCGCGCTTCGCCGGGACATCCTGGGGCCAGGTGACCATGGCCCACCTGCTGGCGCACGCCTCCGGGTTGCCGGCCTGGCGGCCGTTCGCGGCGGACCTGGCGGGGCGGGAGGGGCTCGCGGTCGCGGGGACCGATGCGGCTCGCGAGGCGGTTGTGGCGCGGATCGCGGCCGAACGCCCCGAGGCGCCTCCCGGGTGCAAGGAGATCTACAGCGACCTGGGGTTCATCCTCCTGGGCATGCTGACCGAGCGTCTTGGCGGCGACTCGCTGGCTCGCCTGTTCGCCGAGTGGGTGGCTGCGCCGCTGGGGTTGCGGGACACGTTCTTCGTTCCGGTTCGGGGGGGACAGGCGTCCGGCGAGTTCGCGGGGGGGCGGTCTTTCGCGACCACCGAGCGCTGCCCCACCCGGGGACGGTTCCTTCGCGGCGAGGTTCATGACGACAATGCGTGGCTGCTGGGAGGCGCCGCGGGGCACGCGGGCCTGTTCTCGACCGTGGACGACACGCTGATTCTGGTCCGTTCGTTCTCTGACGCGGCCCTTGGCCGGGACGACGGTCCGTTCGCGGGCGTGGGCGCGCTGCTGACGCGGCGAGCGGGGCCGCCGGACGCGACCCGGGTCATGGGTTTCGACACGCCGGCGCCGGTGGGGTCCGGTGCGGGCGATCGGGCACCTGCCGGGACGCTGGGGCACCTGGGGTTCACGGGAACGTCCTTCTGGGTCCAGCCGTCCAGCGGGGCGGCGGTGGTGATGCTGACCAATCGCGTGCATCCCACGCGCACGAACGAGGCCATTCGCCAGGTCCGACCCCGGGTCCACGACGCGGTCTGGGGCGTGATGCGACCGGGCTGACGTTGACCTGGGCCCCGTCGGTCTGCTACGCTTGCGCCGTGTCCTGACGTGGACTTGCGCGAGTTGGGCTCCTACGGCATCCAGATCCTCGCCATCATCGTCCTGGTCGTTCTGTCCGGGCTGGTGTCGGGTGCGGAAGCGGCGCTTGCGGCGCTGGGGCCGCACGGCGTGTCGCGCCTGCTGGACGACGAGAAGCGGCGCAGCGGCCTCCTGCGGGCGTGGCGCGCGGCGCCCGACCGCGTCGTGCCCTCCATGCGGCTCGCGATCAACCTGTTCAACCTGCTTGCCGCCGCCCTGGCGACCTTGCTGGCCTCCTCGGCGCTGTCCGCGTACGGGGTGGAAAGGGCCGTCGCTCTGGGAACCGCCGTCGGCGTCGGCGTCCTGACGTTCGTGGTGGTGCTGGTGGCGGAACTGGTGCCGCGTTCGATTGCGCGTCGCAATGCCCGACTGTTGCTGCCGATCTTTCCCCTGGTCCGAATGCTGTGCCTGCTGCTGTCGCCGCTGGGATGGCTGCTGCACGCCGTCTCGGCGCCGCTGCTGCGGGGTGGGCCCGGCGCGGCCATGACCGAGGACGACCTGGAGTCCATGATCCGGATGACGTCCGAGCAGGGGGCGATCCCGGCCGAGAAGCGCGAGTTGCTGTCGTCGATCATCGAGTTCTCGGACACGCTGACGCTGGAGATCCTGGTCCCCCGCACCGACGTGGTCGGGTTCGACGTGGACGACTCGCTGGACGACGTCCTGGCCACGGTGCGGCGTCACCAGTTCAGTCGCTATCCGGTCTATGACGGCGACCTGGACTCGATCGTCGGGATTTTGACGGTCAAGGACCTGCTGGCGCACCTGGCGAATCCCGGGGTGGGCTTCCGTCTGCGGGACATGGCGGCGAATCACAAGTTGATGTTCGTTCCGGAAACGCGGCGCATCGTCGATCTGCTGCGGGACTTCCAGCGCGAGCGGGTCCAGATGGCCATCGCCATCGACGAGTTCGGCGGGACGGCGGGCATCGTGACGACCGAGGACGTGGTCGAGGAGATCGTCGGGGACATCTGGGACGAGCACGAGAAGGCCGAGCCTCCCATCAAGGAGATCGGCGAAGGGCGTTTCGTGTTCCAGGCGCGGGTTCCCATCGAGGAGCTGGAGGCGCGGTTCGGCATCCACCTGCCGGACCAGGACATCTACGAGACGGTCGGAGGCCTGGTGATGACGCACGCCGGCAAAGTTCCCATGCCGGGCGAGTTCGTCGAGTTCGCCGGGCTGCGGTTCGAGGTGCGCGAGCGCGCGCGGACCCGGGTGATCACCCTGGTCGTTTCGCGTGCTCCGGTGGCGATGGATGCGCTCCCGGACGGGGGCTGACGAATGCCGGAGGGATGCGGATGAAGGTCGGTGTCGTGGGGACCGGATACGTGGGGCTGGTGCTGGGGGCCGGGCTGGCCGACAGCGGCAACCATGTGGTGTGCGGCGACATTGATGCATCCAAGATTGCCACGCTGAAGGGCGGCGGCATTCCCATCTATGAGCCGGG
Organism: Myxococcota bacterium; assembly: GCA_029975745.1. Classification (GTDB taxonomy): domain Bacteria; phylum Myxococcota_A; class UBA9042; order DTJE01; family DTJE01; genus DUVQ01. The sequence goes on from JARKOL010000301.1 coordinate 2,476, forward strand.
CCTGGCGGAACTGGTCCAGCGCAACGCCGAGCATGGTCGCCTGGAGTTCACCACGGACATTCCCCGGCTGGTGCGCGAGGCGACGGTCATTTTCATCGCGGTGGGCACGCCGCCCTCCGAGGATGGCTCGGCCGACCTGGGGCATGTGCTGGGGGTTGCCAACACGATTGCCGATCACATGGACGGCTATCGACTGGTCGTCGTGAAGTCCACGGTGCCCGTCGGGACCTGCGACCGCGTGCGTGCGGCCATCGCGGCCCGGACCACCCACACGTTCGACGTCGCCTCGAATCCCGAGTTTCTGAAGGAGGGCGAAGCGGTCCGCGACATGATGAAGCCGGACCGGATCGTGATCGGCACCGACAACGCGCGGGCCCGGGAGCTGCTGGAGGAGGTCTATGCCACCTTCGTTCGAACCGGCAACCCGATCCTGTTCATGGACATCCGGTCTTCCGAGATGACGAAGTACGCCAGCAACGCGATGCTGGCGACGCGGATCTCGTTCATGAACGAGATGGCCGCCGCGTGCGCGCGGATCGGGGCGGACGTCGATATGGTGCGCCACGGGATGGGGGCCGACCCGCGCATCGGGTCGAAGTTCCTGTTCGCGGGGGTTGGATACGGCGGCTCCTGTTTCCCCAAGGACGTCAAGGCGCTGGTGGCGACGGGCCACGGGCTGGGCCTGGGGATGCCGCTGCTGGAGGCCGTCGAGGCGGTCAATGCGGCCCAGAAGACGCTGCTGGTACGGATGGTCGTCGATCGGTTCGGAGCCGATCTGTCCGGCCTGCGTTTCGCGGTGTGGGGCCTGGCGTTCAAGCCGAACACCGATGACATGCGCGAGGCACCGGCGGTCGAGATCATCCGGGGCCTGACCGATCGGGGCGCCGAGGTGGTTGCCCATGACCCGATCGCGACCGAAAACGCCCGCACGGCGCTGGTGGGGGTGCCTCGGGTGACCTTCGTCGCCGACGAGTACGAGGCGCTGGTCGGAGCGGACGCGCTGCTGCTGGTGACGGAATGGGGTGCCTTCCGCGCGCCCGATTTCGCGCGGATCCGGTCGTTGCTGCGCCAGCCGGTGCTGTTGGACGGTCGCAACATCTGGTCGCCGACGAAGTTGAAGGAGATGGGCTTCGCGTACACGGGAATCGGGCGTGGCTGACGCCTGTCTGGAGCGTGGGACGATGACGGTGCGCGCGCGATGGATGCTTGGGGCCTTCTTCCTGGCCTGCGTCGGGGTCGGCTACGGCGTCTACTGGTGGCACCAGATCTCCCTGGACCGGCTGGCGATCGAGTCGCTGCCCTACGAGGGGCCGCTGCTGGACCGCGTGCGCGACCGGGTCGTTGCCCCGAAGCCGGACACCCGGGGGGCGGCCGAGATGCTGGCCGGGATGCCCGAGTACCACCGGACGCGGATCCTGGGGGTGCTTTCGACCGATTGGGACGCGTCGGTTCGCTATTTCGCGATCGTCGCGATGCTGCCGGTCCGGGAACACCCGCACGTTCGCGCGGCGCTTGCACGCGCCGCGGTTCAGGACGACGATGTCAAGAACCGGGCGGCGGCCCGGAAGGTGCTGGGCGGTCAGCATCCCTAGGATGCCGATCGTCCGGCGTCGCCCGCCTGATGGATGGGGTGTGAGCGCGTTCCTGGTGGCGAGGGAAGGGGGTGGGTTCATGACGTGGAAATCGCTGGTGCCGGTTCTGGTGATTGCCGTGGCGGCTTGTCACACCGCCCGCAAGGAGGACGGGTCTCCCGCGGGGACGGGCGCGGCGGCGGTCCTGCCGGCGGGCGTGGTGCCGGTGCCGGTCGAACTGTTCGTGATGTCCCAGTGCCCCTACGGCGTCGAGGCGGAAGAGGCGTTCATTCCGGCCGTCAAGGCCCTGGGCGGGACGATCACGTTCCGTCTGGACTTCATTGGCGATGACATCGAGGGCGAAGGGCTGGTGTCGATGCACGGGGACAGCGAGGTGACGGGCAACCTGTTGCAGGCGTGCGCGCTCCAGGCGGACCCGGTCCGCGCCCTGGACCTGATTTCCTGCATGAACCGGGACTTCACCCAGATTCCGGAAAACTTCGCGGGGTGCGCCGACGAACTGAAACTGGACGCGGCGGCTTTGTTGAAGTGCGCGGACGGGGACGCGGGGCGGGACCTGCTGCGGGCGTCCTTCGCGCGCGCCGAGGAGCGCGGCGCGGACGGCTCGCCGACGCTGCTGATTGCGGGCCAGCCCTACACCGGCCCCAGGACCAGGGACGGGATGATGCGCGCCGTCTGCCAGGCCTTCGAGGGGACGCGCCCCTCGTTGTGCGCCGCGGTGCCGCCTCCGCCCCGGGTGCCCTTGAAGGTGATCGTCGATGCGCGATTCCAGGACTGCGACGCGATGGCCAAAATGGGCATCGAGCAGTTGACCGCCCTGTTCCCCGGACTGGAGGCCGAGCAGATCGACTACGGTACCCCGGAGGGGAAGGTCTTGTACCTGAACATCAAGGACACCGAGCAGCGGTTCCTGCCGGCGTTCCTGTTCGGGGCCGAGGTCGAGCAGGACGCGGGCTGGCGGCAGGTGGCGCCGTACATCGTGGTCGCGGGCGAGTGGCGGGTCCTCAGCGTCGATGCGCCGTTCGACCCGACCGCGGAGATCTGCGACAACAGCGTGGATGACGACGGCAACGGCCAGGTGGACTGCGCGGACGATGCGTGCCGCGAACGCCTGATCTGCCGGCCCGAGACGCCCGGGACGCTGGCCGTGTTCATCATGTCCCAGTGCCCCTACGGCGTGCAGGCGATCAACTCGATGCGCGAGGTGCTGGGCGCGTTCGGGCGGACCCTGCCGTTCCAGATCCACTACATCGTCGAGGAGGTCGAGCCCGGCGAGTTCGCGGCGTTGCACGGCCCGGGCGAGGTCGCCGAGAACATCCGCCAGTTGTGTGCCATCAAGCACTATCCGAAGCAGCACCAGTACATGGACTTCCTGTGGTGCCGGAACGCGGACCCGACCTCTCCGGACTGGCGCGCGTGCGCCAAGGGGGCCATCAAGGCGTCGGTGATCGAGCGGTGCGCCCTGGGCAGCGAGGGACGCCGCCTGCTGTCCGAGTCCGCGAAGCTGGGCCGCGCCCTGGGCGTGAACGGCAGCCCCACCTGGCTGGTGAACAACAACCGTGTCTTCTCGGGCCTGTCGCCCGAGGACATCCGCCGCGGCTTCTGCGGTGCCAATCCCGGCCTGCGCGGCTGCGACAAGACCCTGACCCAGGAGGTCGGGATGCCGGCCGGAGGCTGTCGCGCTCCCTAGGTCCCGCGCCCCGCCCGCCCGCCGACGGACTCGTCCCGAATTCATGGTAGGCTTCACCGGACCTTGACCGGGGGATTTCCATGCGATTGGGGTGCTGGGTGCTGGTGGGGGCCCTGTGGGTGGGCTGCGGCGCGACGGATTCGGGGACGGACGCGTCGGGTCCGGACGTTGCGGATGTCTTTCAGGACGCCGGAACGGACGTCCTGGATGTGCCGATGGATCCGGGCGTGCCCGACGAGGACGGGACCGAGGTCGATGGGACCACGGATCCGGGCGCCGACACGGACCCGATGCCCACCGATCCGGGCCACCCGGGTGAACTGCCGGATATCCCGGGATTTCCCTACGAGCCCGGGGAGCCGCCCGCTCCGGGAATGCCGGCGGGGCCGGTGCCTGCGGCGCACCCTGCCGCGTTCGCCCGCGTCAGCAGCTTCACGACCTTGATGGACGGTCCGGTGACGCAGGATAGGCTGGGCTTCCTGGGGGCGCTGGGCACCGGCAACGGCCACGTCTTCGGCCAGGTCGGGCTGGCGACGCCGTTGAACACCCTGCACAGCCTGGTGGGGCCCACGTACGAGCGGCGCCCCAACTTCTTCGGCGACTACGCCATCACGCTGGCCCCGGTGGGGGGCGAGCCTCTCGCCTTCGAGCAGGAGTGGGCCGGGCGCAGCCTGTCGGCCCCCGTGGTGTTCACCGAGGGAAGCTGGGGCAGCCTGATCCTCCAGACCATCGACTTCGCGGGGCCGGCCGATGAGGAGCAGGCGCGGTACTGCTTCGTGCGCATGGTCACGGTGCGCAACGTCGGCATGAGCGACAGCGGCGAGGCCGTACTGCGCGTGACTTCCCACAACCGGGCGGACCCCGTCGAGGACGGGGTGCTGGTCGAGACGTCGAAGGCCCGCTCGTTGACGACGCGCTTCGTTCAGCCCGGAGGCGTCGCCACCTCGCGGATGCTGGAGATGCCGCTGGGGGTGATCGAGGCGGGCTCGGACCGGGTCCTGACCCTGCTGCACTGCGCGGCGCAGGGGGCCGGCCCCGTGGCGACGCCGGCAGGGGATCCAGGCGACTGGCTGGACGCGCTGGCCCAGACCTACGGGGCCTGGGACGCCGGGCTGGTCCAGGTGGATGTTCCGGAACCCTGGGTCAAGGACTTCCTGGACGGGATGAAGATGACCTTGAAGGTCCAGACGGCCGCGACGGGCGCGACGTGTCCGATGTCCGAGTACACGCGGACCTGGGCCCGGGACAACATCGGGCCGGTCATGGCGATGCTGGCCCTGGGCGGGCACGAGGATGTCGAGGGCATGCTCGACTATCTGTACGCCGCGATCCGCTACAACGGGGATCTGCGCAACTCGTACGACGCGGACCTGGACCCGGCGAATGCTCCCCCGCCGCGGGACTGGGAGTCGCTGCCCACGCTGCCGACGAAGGAATCGGCCGAGACGCCCAGCTACATGGTGATCATGTACGGGCTGCACCATCGATACACGGGGTCTCTGGAGCGCGCCGTCGAGCGGTGGGGGCTGCTGCGGCGCTGCATGTACGGCGTCGCGTTCGGCCCGGACCACCTGCTGTCGTTCACCGGGGACGAGACGTTCCGTGCGGCGATGAACGCCGCATTCGGGCTGTTCCTGGAGCACCCCCACCACGAACAGTCCTGGTCCGCGAATTCGTCCGCCCTGTGGCTGGGCGCGGGGCGCGAGTTCGAGCGGCTGGCGGCGGCCCAGGGGCTGGACGATCAGGTCACCGAGCTTCGGGCGATGTTCGCGGACGTCGAGGCCTCGACGGTCACGCACTACCTGGGTGAGGACGGGTGTCTGGCCTCGTTCATCGACCGCCAGACGATGGCGGTCTTTGGTCCCTGGGAGGACGTGTCGCTGCAGGTGACCTGGTCGGGATGGAAGGACGGTGACGATCCGGTGGCGGAGGCCAACATGGCATGCCTGGTCGAACGCCTGGGGCGCGAGCCGGGCGTTCTGCAGAGTCCGTTGCACCCGGATCTGATCGGGGTGTTCGAGGGGGGCGACGAGGGCGTCTATACCGGGATGCTGCCGGGGTACACCCTGGCGGCCCTTACGGACGTGGGACATCCGGATGCCGGGGCGGCGCTCGACGCGGTGCGGCGGTCGCTGGACACGTCGGGCAACCTTCACGAGTACATGCTTTTCGAGGACCGGAAGGGGCTTTCACTGGTCTATGATCCGGTCGGGACGGTGGGTGACTACACGGCGAAGTTCCGCCCCTGGGAGGGCGGGATCGTGGCCGAGGCGGTCCTGCGCTACCTGATCGGGCTGCGGCCCGACGCCGTGGCGAGCACGCTGGATTTCCGGCCGCACCTGCCGGACGGTTGGGACCGGATGGCGTTCTCGAACCTGCGGGTGGGACAGGGGCGCTACGACCTGGAGGTTGTTCGGGACGGGGTGGCGGTCGTGGTCACGGTGACCTCTCGTGCGGCGACGGATGCGGTGCTGACGGTTCGGTGGGATGCCGGGGGCCCGACGCCTTCAAGGTTCGAGGTGGACGGGGAGCCGGTGGACGGGGGCGACATCGCGCGCTTCATGCACTTCGGGCAGGCATCGGACCGGACACCGGCCATCGTGCTTCCCGCTGGCGGAGCCGTCGTGGTTCGGATTCTGCCGGACGCGGTCGAGCGTTGAGGGGAACGGAATGGACCCGATCCAGACGGACGAGGCGACCGTCCTGACCGTCGCCCAGGTGTCGCGCCGGATCAAGATGCTGCTGGAGGACGCCTTTCCCCAGGTCCGGGTACGCGGCGAGGTCACGGGCTACAAGAAGGCGGTTTCGGGGCACGCGTACTTCAGCCTGGCCGAGCGGGACGCCGGGGGCCAGACCCTGAAACTGGACTGCGTGCTGTACAAGTTCTCGCGGGCGTCGGCCCGGGTGCTTCGGGACGGGGACCTGGTCGTGGCCACGGGCCGGCTGACCGCCTGGGCCGGGGCCAGCCGATACCAGTTCGTCGTCGAGCACCTGGAGGATGCGGGCGAGGGCGACCTGCTGCGGCGCCTGGAGGTTCTGAAGCGCCGGCTGGAGGCCGAGGGGCTGTTCGACCCGGCGCGCAAGGTCCCGCTGCCGTTCCTGCCGCGTCGGGTCGGCGTGGTGACCTCGCTGCGGGGGGCCGCGCTGCGCGACATCGTCCGGACCTTGTGGTCGCGCTATCCGGTGCCGGTCGTGGTGGCGGACACGCTGGTCCAGGGCGACGGCGCCGCGGCGGGCATCGCGGCGGGGATCGCCGCCCTGGACGCGATGGACGACGTCGATGTCCTCATCGTGGGGCGCGGCGGCGGTTCCCTGGAGGATCTGTGGGCCTTCAACGAGGAGGCCGTGGTTCGCGCGGTCGCGGCATGTCGCACGCCGATCGTGTCGGCGGTCGGGCACGAGGTCGATCACGTGCTGTCGGATGACGCGGCGGACGAGCGGGCGGCGACCCCGACCGCGGCGGCCCAGCGGGTCGTGCCGGCGATGGCGGACCTGCGGGCGGGCCTGGCCGAGGCGCGGGGGCGACTGGCCCAGGGCCTGGTGCGACGCATCGAGGTCGCCGGCCAAAGAACCGACGAGGCCGCGTCACGGCTGGCCTCGGCCGGTGCGCGACTTCTGGACTCGCCGCGGCATCGATTGGATGTCGTCGGTCACCGTCTGGCCGCCCGCCACCCGGCGCGGACCCTGGCCGAGGAGCAGCGTCGCGCGTCGGTGCTGGCGACGCGGTTGCGCACGGCCGGCCTGCGGCTTCTGGAACCGACGCGCGCTCGCCTGGACGCCCTGGGGTTGCGGCTGCGCCCCTGCAGCCCGTTCGCCCCGCTGGCTCGGGGGTATGCGCTGGCCCGGACGCCCCAGGGCGCGTTGGTCAATCGATTCGATCAGGTGTCGGCGGGCGAGTCGATCGAGGTGCTGCTGGGGACCGGCGCGCTGGACTGCTCGATCGATTCGGTGCGACCGGAGCCGTCGTCGTGCCGCACCGTCAGCCGGTAGCGGGTCCGACCATCCCGGGCCGTCGCGGGCCACACGACGATCCAGATCCCGTCCGCCGGTCGCGTCGCGGACCGCGTCACGCACCGCGGCGACCATGCGACGTCCTCGCCCAGGCCCCAGGGCCGCATCGAAGCCAGGCAGTAGGTTGTCGGGGACGGCGCGTCCAGTTCGACCAGCTCCGCGCCCTGATCGGGATCCTCGGGTGCCGGATCGCCGGTGTCGCACCGAATGCAGACGGCCAGGTCCAGGTCGCGGTCCCGGGCGTCCCAGGCCAGGGACACTCCCAGCCGCAGGGCCTTCCGGGACGGGGACTCGGTGCGAACCTGGAACCAGTCCTGGTCGCCCGGCCCGCCGATCGCGCCTTCCAGGATCAGTGAAGCCTCCGAGGTCCGGGGCAGGACGAGGGCACGGGCTTGTCCCGGGGTGTCGTTGGGTTCGTGAGGATCGACCGTCCTGGGTGTTGGCCGGCACGCGCCGTCCAGGCAGGCCTGCCGGGGGGGACACACCGAACAGAAGCAGTTTCCGGCCCAGCCGCAGGCCACTTCGGCGCATGGGGGATCGCACGCCGGATCCGTGCCTCGCAGCGGGCGGGCGGGATTGGAAGCGACCCCGGGGTCCGCCGGGGCGCCGGCCAACAGGGCCGGCAGCGCCAGAGCCAGCATCGTGATGGCGAGGGGGCGATCCACGTGCGGTCCTCCAGGGGGGCTCAGGAAAGGGGCACGGGGGATTCGTTCGGGCGCACGGCGCACAGGGAAGCCAGGGGACAATCCGGACACGCGGCGGCGTTGGCTTCGCCCCGGCACGACCCCGAGATCCCCAGGTGGGACAGCGCGAAGTCCAGTCGAACCGGGTCGTCGGGGTCGATGGCGGCCAGTGCCGCCGTCAGACGGATCGCGTCGTCCAGTCGCGGACCCGAGCGACGCATCGGCAGCAGTCCCAGCAGCCGGGCAATCCGGCAGACGTGGACATCCATCGGGACCAGCAGGGCCGTCTTCGGGATCCCCGGCCAGGTGCCCAGGTCCAGGCCGTCGTCACGGACCATCCAGCGCAGGAACAGGTTCATTCGCTTGGCCGGGTCCGTGTCGCGTCCCCGCGGCAGAAGGAATCCGGGGTCCAGGGGGTGCGCGGCCTCTCGAATCCGTCTGGCCAGGGTCCACAGACCCTCGATGGCTCGCCCGCTCGCGTCGAAACCCGCCTGGAACGCGGGGCGCAGGCCGCCGTCCTGGCGGCGGACGACCGCCATGCCTCGCAGCATCCCGTGCAGGTTGTCCTGCCGGACGAATCGGTACACGAACCCGCGGGACCAGTCCGCCAGGTCGGCCTCGGAAGCGTCGGCCAGGGCGGTGGCGGGGCGCGGGCCCAGGCGGGCAAACAGGCGCTCCAGAACGGGCAGGAATGCCTGGACCCGGCCGAACGCCAGGCTGGCGGCCAGCAGGCCGACGACCTCCTGATCGGCGGGATCGCGAAACCGCCTGGGAAACCGCAAGGGGTCCTGGGCCAGGTGCTCGGGACGATGGAATCGTTCGTGGACGGCTGCCAGGCAGGCGGCCAGGTCGGGTCGCACCGTGGCCTCGATGGCTGTCCCGTCCCTGGGCCTGCCTGGGGACTGGGTCTGGGCGAACCGGTGTTTCATGTCGTTCCTGGCCAAAGGGACCTGCCTTCCTATCGACCCGGGCGCGAGTCCGTTTCACCCGCTGCCAGGCAGACGCGATTCGCCGGCGCGTCGGGGCCGTCGATCCGGCGGTACAGGCGGATCGGCTGCTCGCGAAAGTGCAGCAATCCCGGGTCCAGGAACGTGCGCTCGGGCAGGAACGTGCCCGCGAATCCGGGCGTTCGCGCCATGAACTGTTCGGTGAACGCCGAACGGGAGGCACCGACCAGATATCGGACGTTGTCGCCGCAGACCCGCTCCCGGAAGTCCGGCACGGTCCAGTTCCCGGACGAGAAGCGCTTGCTGTTCGTGTCGGCCTCGTCGCCGGCCATGCGGCGGTCGGCCAGCAGCGCGACCAGGGGCGCCAGGGTCGAAGCGCCGGTGATCGTCTCGTCCGGTCGGGTATTGGCGCGAATGTGGTCCGCGATCTCCTGGGCCGAGGCGAAGGTCAGCATCTTGTTCCAGATCGCGTGCCGGTAGTGGGGCGTGATCCGTCCCTGGACGCGTGTGGGCGAAAAGAAGAGGGCACGACTGGCCCGCGCGATGCCGGGCAGGATGGCCGGATCGCGCCATGCGTACTGGACGATGTTGCCGGCCGCGGCGTGTTCACTGGGCCACAAGGATCGGCTGAGGGAGTGCTCGATCGGCAGGCGCAGGCACAGCGTGGCCAGGATCAGCACGGGCAGGATCAGCCCCGCTGGGCGTGTGGCATCCCGGACGCCCAGATACAGGCGCCAGGCGGCCCATGCCGGCAGAGGCGCCATCAGCGCCAGCATCGGGACCTGGTAGAAGTCGTACGTCTCGTTCAGGGCCGCCCACTGGAACAGAAACAGCACGGTTGCGCCGATCGCCAGCCCGGCGAAGGCATCGGGGGTGTTCCACGCCCCATCGGCGGGCGACAGCAGCCGACGCCAGACGGGGCGCGTGCCCTCGGGGCGCTGGCGGCGCTTCGCGGGGGCCGCCGTCAGCCACGAGCGCAGGGCGCGGCCCGCGAACGCGACGACGACGACGGCTAGGGACAGCGCCTGAACGGCGTGGTAGTAGAGCGACTTGGCCAGATCCTTGCCGCCCAGGTACGCCACCAGGTTGTCGATCAGTGTCGCGGCCATTCGGAAGGGGTTCGGGGACTCGAATACCGAGGCCCGCCCCGCGGCCTTGACGGGCTTGGCCAGGTGGTAGCGGAAGACGCCGTCCAGGAACGCCTCGGGCGCCATCGCGGCAAAGATCGCCATGGTGCCGCCGAACGTGATCGCCAGGCCGGCCGCGAACCGCGCCAGGGCCCGCCAGGAGCCGGTTGCCAGTCCCAGTGCCACCACGGCGGCCAGCGCGTACAGGCCGCACCCCAGACCCAGCCCCGCCATGGCGCCCGCGAGCAGGGGCCGATTCGCGACCAGCGCCCACAGGCCGGCGGCCAGGAATGCGGTCATCAGGTTTTCGCCGTTCATGTCCGACGAGGCCATCAACACCTGGTACGTCGTCAGGTGGAACAGCATCAACAGCAGGGCGAATCCGCGACCGGCTCGGCGGGCCGCGAGGTACAGGAACACCGATGCGGCCACCGTGGCCAGCACCGGGATCGACTTGGCCAGGCCGATCGAGAATCCCCCGATGCCGAAGGCGGCCGCCGGAATCAGCAGGTGGACCGGAGGGTGCGAGAAGAAGAAGTCCCGGTAGGGCATCCGGCCCTGCGTCATCGCCTCGGCCATGTAGAAGTAGATGTTGTCGTCGGTTCCCGACGCGTGGATGCCCGGCAGCTTGATCAGCAGGAACGTGCCCAGCAGCAGGGCCAGTCCCACCCCCTCCAGCAGACCGTCCAGCAGACCGGCCTTGACCCGAAGTGGGCCGGAACGTCGGGCAACGGCCAGTCCCCAGCCGACGGCGGCGGCGCCGACGAGGGGAAACCGCAGCGTCGCGGGAAGCAGGTCGAGCGGTCCGCCAGGGATCGATGCCAGCGAGGCCAACAGGAGGGATGCGCCAAGCACCAGCCAGGGGGATGCGTCCCGGGGCCGGACGGGCGGCGGCGGCGTGTCGGGATGCGGGCGGGCATCGGCGGCGCCCGTCCGCCGGCGTTGCGACCGGTTCACGAGAAGGCTCCGTGCGGCGCCCAGTGTAACGCACGTTCGATTCGATCGATATCGGGGATGTGAACCGGAGGGACTCATGGACGATCGGGTGGGCGTCGGGCAGGCGGCCGAAGAGGCGGTGGCCGCGCTGCTCAGGGCGGGAGGATGCACCATCCTGGCGCGCAACGCCCGGGACCGGACCGGCGAACTGGATCTGGTGGCCCGGCGCGAGGGTCAGATCCTGGTCGTCGAGGTGCGGTCGCGTCGGGGGGGCTGCTTTGACGACGCGCTGGACAGCATCCGCCAGGACAAGCGTCGTCGGGTGCGCCGGATGGCGGCGCGATGGCTCTGCGAGCGCAGCCTGTCGTTCGACGAGGTTCGCTTCTGCGTGGCGGCCGTCGTCTGGCGATCCGGGACCCCCCGGATCCTGTTCATCGAGGATGCGTTCTAGCGCGGTGGGCGCGAAGGGGACGGGAACCGATCCTTGAGTGGGGCGAACGTCATCCGGTGTTCCGGGCACGGTCCCAGTGCCTCGATGGCCTTCAGGTGGGCGGCCGTCCCGTACCCCTTGTGGACGGCGAATCCGTATCCGGGGTACTGGCTGTCCATCGCGACCATCATTCGATCCCGGGTCACCTTGGCGATCACCGAGGCCGCGGCGCAATTCCAGGACAGATGGTCCGCCTTGGCCCAGGGGCGCTGGGGCAGGACCAGGCCGCGGATCGGCTGGTTCCCATCGACGACGACCAGCCCGATCGGTCCGGCATGGGCCGCGGCCGCCTGCTCGACGGCCTGGCGCATGGCCTCCAGCGTCGCGGCCAGGATGTTGGTCTGGTCGATCCGGGCGGCGGGGATGATGCCGACGCCAAGGGCCAAGGCGCGAGCACGCACCCGATCGTGTAGTCGGTCCCTGGCGATGGCGGTCAACGCCTTCGAATCGTCCAGACCGTCGATGGCGCAGGGCTCGGGGAGCAGGACCGCCGCGGCGACTACCGGACCCGCCAGACAACCGCGTCCGGCCTCATCGACGCCCAGCACCGGCAGGTGTCCGGCGCCATGGGCCCAACGCTCGATGAAGCCGGTGTCGGGCTTTCCGGGGTCCAGCAGGCTATTCGGCCGCATCGTCCGTGGCGGCGGCGGCGGCGACTGCGGCGACCTCCGCGGTGCCGGTCTGGGTGACCCAGACGCGCTTCTCGCGGATCTTCGATGCCTTGCCGCGCAGGGCCTTCAGGTAGTTCAGCTTCGCCCGGCGGACGCGGCCACGGGTCGCGACCTCGAGTTTCGCGATCATCGGGCTGTGCAGCGGGAAGATGCGCTCGACGCCGATGCCGTAGGAGATCTTGCGGACGGTGAAGCTCTCGGTGGCTCCGCCGTGCTTGATGCCGATCACGACGCCTTCGAACACCTGGGTGCGTTCCTTGTCGCCCTCGCGGACGCGGAAATGCACGCGGACCGTGTCTCCCGCCTGGAAGTCCGGGAGGTCGGACCGCAGGTGAATCGTATCAACCAGCTGGATTGTCTTGTGCATGGCGCACCCCTTCAGAATCGACCGATGCGGCACAACGCGCCGCGCATTTCATGCCCTCCGGTGCGGTCGAAACCACGCCTCCGGATGACAAGGCAGGGGATTATAGGTCATGTCCGAGCAGGCGGTCAAGCATGATCGCGACGGCGGAGCGAACCGACAGATGATTGAACCCCTGAAGGCCGGGAATCGGCTCCAGGCGAGCGTCCGCGCCGTCGGTCACCGGGCGGGTCAGCCCCCATCCCGTGCCGAACACCAGCAGCACGCCCGGCCATGCCCGGGAGCGGATGCCCTGTCGCAACGCCGGAAACGTGGTCAGATTCTCGCGCAGGTTGGCCCCGGTCGCCACGCACCAGGGGCGTCCGCCAATCTCGCCCGCGAACGCCTCGATGGCCTCGGGGATCGATGCGGTCACCCGGATGCGGCCGATGGCCTCGCCGCGGGGGTGCCCGGCCTCGACGCCCTCGACCCAGCGGGAGGCGACGCGCTCGACCATCTCGCGCTGGGCGGCGATGGGGGACACCAGGTAGTACGGGTCCGCGCCGTAGGTCCGGGCCGAGCGCGCGATGTCATGGATGTCCAGGGACGTCACGGACGTGGTCACGACCTCGCCCCGCCGGTTCAGGACCGGGTGATGGGCCAGGACGATGGCCACCGGGCAGCCGGGGCCTTCGGGCGTCGCGTCAGACATCATTGCCCTCCAGGGGACGCCCCAGGCGTCGCGGGGCCACCTTGACCGGCTTCTGCACCGCGACCTCGACGATACGGGCGCCCAGGTCGGGTCGCATTCGGCGCGTCTTCTCGACCGCCTGCGCCTGCCGGAACCGGGCGACCTCGGCGTGGTTGCCGGACAGCAGCACGTCGGGAACCCGGTGCCCCTCGAACTCGGCCGGTCGGGTGTACTGGGGGTATTCCAACAGGCCGGATTCGTGCGATTCCTCGGCCAGCGAGCCGGCGTTGCCCAGGACGCCGGGCAGCAGTCGAGCCGTCGCGTCCAGGACGGCCAGTGCCGCCAGTTCGCCGCCCGAGAGCACGAAGTCGCCAACGCAGACCTCGTCGTCGATGTAGTGGGCCGCCACCCGCTCGTCCACGCCCTCGTAGTGTCCGCAGACCAGGATGAGGCCTTCGGGGCGTTCGGCGTAGGCGCGTGCGACATCCTGACGGAAGGGGCGCCCGGACGCCGACATCAGCACGACCCGGGCGCCCGGTGCCCGGGACCGGGCCTCGCGGATGGCCGCGACCAGGGGCTCCGGCTTCATGACCATGCCCGCGCCGCCGCCGTAGGGCACGTCATCGACGGTCCGGTGCCGGTCCGTCGCGAAGTCCCGGATGTCGATGGCCTGGATGGTCATCAGACCCGCCGCGGCTCCTCGTGCGACGATGGAATGGCCGACCGCCTGACGAATCATTTCGGGGAACAGCGTCAGGACCAGGAACGGGTAGGCCATCAGTCGGTCTCCAGGCCGGACGGGTCGATCACGATCCGGTCGGGGCTCAGGGAGAGCACGAAGTCCTCGACGACGGGGACCAGCAGCTCGCCCCCATCGTCCCGGTGGACGGTCAGGATGTCGGTGGCCGCCTGGAAGATGTCCGCCACCCGGCCGAACGGCGTGCCGTCGGCCAGAAACACGGGCGCGCCAATCACGTCCCGGTAATAGAACTCCCCGTCGTCCAGCGTGGGCAGCGCCGCGCGGTCGATTTCCACGATGCGACCCCGGAGCGCCTCGGCGGCCGTCCGGTCCTCGATGCCCTCCAGGTGGACGCACAGTCCCTTGCCGGCGGAGCGCGCCGACCGGACCGAGATCCCCAGGCGGGATCCTTTCGAATCCCGCAACGCGAGGGTCGTTCCCGGGACCAGGATGTCGGAGGCTGGATTGAACAGGCGGACCACCACGTCGCCCCCAAGTCCGTGGGCGCCCGTGATCACCCCGATATCGATCAGGTCGCGGTCCATCAGGAAGGGTTCCAGGTGGGAGGCTATTCGATGATCTCCAGGACCGCGCGCTTGCGGGCCTTGGTGGCGGCCGCGTTGACAACCGTCCGAATGGCCTTCGCCGTGCGTCCCTGCTTCCCGATCACCTTTCCCATGTCGTCCTTGGCGACCCGCAGCTCGATGACCGAGGTCTGCTCCCCGACGACTTCGGTCACGGCCACGTCGTCAGGCCGGTCCACCAGCGCCTTCGCGATGAATGTCACCAGATCCCGCATGTCGGCCATGCCAGCCTCCGTAGCGATGAAGACGCCTAGGCCGCGGACCCGATCTTCTTGATGAACCGCTCGACCGCCTCGGTCGGCTGCGCACCCACGGACAGCCAGTACTGGACGCGCTCGACATCCAGCTTGACCGCCGGCGGATTCTGCATGGGGTCGTAGGTCCCCAGCTGCTCGATGTAGCGGCCGTCCCGCTTGCCCTGCGAGTCCATCGCCACGATTCGGTAGAAGGGCCGCTTCTTGGCTCCGAATCTTGCCAGTCGCAACTTCACCATCTGAAAATGCCTCCAAGGTCCCCGCTGGGGACGGACAGAAACCGCGATATCCTAGCATGGCGTCTTTGGTTTGCAACCCCAATTGTTGCTTGACGACCGTCCGGGGTGTCTCTACAATACGCTGCTCAAATCGCGGGGCATTCGCTCGCGATCGGAGGTCGCCGTGTTCCGTTTCGTCGTCGAGGAAATTCCCGAGTCGGGATTCGAGTTCACGCGCACGCTGGATGCGGCCTGGGCCCGTCCGTATTGCGGCGCGCAGTTCGTTGCCGGCGACGACGGCGTTTCCATGCATCTGAAGTTGTCGCGGGCCGGCAACACGGTGGCCGTTCAGGGACGGCTGACCGGTGCGCTGACCTTCACGTGCAGCCGCTGCGCCGAGCAGGCGCCGTTCGCCTTGGATTACGCGTTCACGCACCTGTTCCTCGAGGAGGAGTCCAACAGGTCCAAGGTGCCGAAGGACGTTCCGGACCCCGAGGAACTCGACGTGACCGTGTTCGGCGGGGGCGAGATCGACCTGGAGCCGCTGGTGGGCGAGGAACTCGCCCTGGCGCTGCCCATCATTCCCCGGTGTTCCGAGACCTGCCGCGGCCTGTGCCAGCGGTGCGGAAGGAATCTGAACGAAGGTCCGTGCGCGTGCCCGCCCGACGAGGAGGATCCCCGCTGGGCGGCGCTGCGTCGAGTCAAGCTCGAAGGAGGCCATGATGCCGGTCCCGAAGAAAAAGACGTCTAAGTCCCAGCGCGACATGCGTCGCTCGCAGCACGACAAGGTCGAACTGCGGTCGCTGGCGTCCTGCTCCCGTTGCGGCGAGCCGCGGCTGCCCCACCGGGCATGTCCGAAGTGCGGCTTCTACCGTGATCGCATCGCGGTGGCGCCCGAGCCCACCGGCGCGTGATGCCCATGCGCGTCGGCCTGGGTGCGGACCACGCGGGCTGCGGCTTGAAGGACGCCCTGGCGGCGCATCTGGTCGCGAGGGGGGTGCAGCCCGTCGATTTCGGGACCGGCGACCCGTCGGTGTCGGTGGACTATCCCCGCTTCGCCGAGGCGGTCGCGCGTGCGGTGGCCGCCGGCCAGATCGACCTCGGGGTTCTTTGCTGCGGCACCGGCATCGGCATGGCCATCGCGGCGAACAAGGTGCCCGGAATCCGGGCGGCCCTGGTCCACGACGTGACGACCGCCCGGCTGGCGCGGGAACACAACAACGCGAACATCATTACGATGGGCGGGCGGCTGATCGCGCCGGCATTCGCCGCCGACGTGCTTGACGCCTTCCTGGACGCGACGTTCCAGTCGCGCCACCAGCGGCGGCTGGATCAGATCTCGGGGATCGAGAGCGGTGGCAGGGGCGGCCCTGCCTGACAGGCGCCAACCATGAAGTGCCCCATCTGCGGCAGACCCGAAAGC
The DNA here is from genome assembly GCA_029975745.1 of Myxococcota bacterium. GTDB lineage: Bacteria > Myxococcota_A > UBA9042 > DTJE01 > DTJE01 > DUVQ01. Next base: position 18,875 of record JARKOL010000301.1, read on the forward strand.
CGAGTCATCGACTCCCGTGTGTCCGGCGACGGCGGTTCCATTCGTCGGCGGCGCGAGTGCGAGTCGTGCAGACGTCGGTTCACCACGTACGAACGGGCCGAGGAATTCATCCCGAGGGTGATCAAGAAGGATGGTCGTCGCGAGGAGTTCAAGCGCTCCAAGATCCTGGAGGGACTGATTCGCGCATGCGAGAAGCGGCCCGTCCCCATCGAGGATCTGGAGGCGTTCGTCGATGCGCTGCTGGCCCGCATCCAGGACATGATGGCCCAGGAGGTCGAGTCCGGCTGGGTCGGCGAGCAGGTCATGGCCTTCCTGAAGGCGCGCGACCCGGTGGCCTACGTCCGCTTCGCCAGCGTCTATCGAAGCTTCACTGACCTGACCGCCTTCGAAGAGGAGATCCGGTCGTTGATCCCGAAGCCGCGCGGTCGCGCGCGCCGGCCGTTGGGCGGGAGCACCACCGGATGAGCGTCGAGGCCCGCCACATGGATCGGGCCCTGCGCCTGGCCCGGCGCGGGGCGGGGCGCGTCAGCCCGAACCCGATGGTCGGTGCCGTCATCGTCAAACACGGGAAGGTCATCGCCGAGGGGTGGCATCGTGCCTGCGGAACCGACCACGCCGAGGTGGATGCGCTGAAGCGGGCCGGGACCGCGGCCGAGGGCGCGGACGTCTACGTCAACCTCGAACCCTGTTGCCACCATGGCCGCACGCCCCCCTGCGCGCAGGCGCTGATCGACGCCCGCGTGGGGCGGGTCGTCGTCGCGATGATCGACCCCAATCCGCTGGTTTCGGGCCAGGGCGTCCGGATGCTGCGGGATGCCGGGGTCGAGGTCGTCACCGGCGTCCGGCAACGCCAGGCGTGCGCCCTGAACGCGGCCTTCGCCCGCTGGATCGTCCATGGGCTGCCGCGCGTCACCCTGAAGATGGCCGCGACCCTGGATGGCCACACCGCGGATCGGGACGGGGGATCCCGCTGGATCTCGTCCCCGGTTTCCCGTCGGGCCGTCCATCGGGAGCGTGCCGCGTCGGACGTGGTGCTGGTGGGCGAGGGGACCCTGCGCTCGGACGACCCGCTGCTGCTGCCCGTCGGGGTGCGCATGGGCCGTCCGCCCCTGCGTGTGGTCGCCGCTGCCTCGGGGCGTCTTCCCGAGGATGCCCGGCTGTTCGCGTCGGTGGAGCAGGGGCCGGTGGCCGTGGCGCTTCCGGTGGACGACGATGCGCCCGAGGCGACGCGGCTGGCGGCTCGCGGGGTGGAACTGCTGCGCCTGCCGTCCGGTGCCGGCGGGATTGACCTTGCGGCGCTGATGGCCGCCCTGGGGCGCCGGGGGGTGACGTCCGTGTTATGCGAGGGCGGGCCGGGCCTGGGCGCCGCCCTGCTGCGGGAAGGCCTGGTCGATCGGGTCGAACTGTTCCTGGCCCCGCGACTGTTGGGGGACCCGGGGGCGCGGCCGCTGATCGGGGATCTGGGACGCATCCGTCTGGACGAAACGCTGGACCTGCGCGTGACGCGCTTGGGTCGCTGCGGCCCCGACATCCGGCTGGAACTGGTGCCCGTCGCTGCCGCGAACGCCCGCTCCTGATGCGAAGCGGGTTCCTGGTATACTGCCCGCCGGCACGATCACGGTCTTCTGGGGGTGCAGCGTGTTCACTGGACTGATCGAAACCACGGGCACGATCCTGCGGGCCGGGCCGGACCGAGGCGGCATGGCGCTGGCCGTGCGCGCCGGGTTCTCCCGCGAGCCGCTGGCACTGGGCGAGAGCATCGCCGTATCGGGGGCCTGTCTGACGGTCGAGTCGATCCGGCCCGACGGCTTCTCGACGTTCGCCTCGTCCGAGACGTTGTCGGCGACCACCATCGGGGCACTGCGCGCCGGCGACGTGGTCAACCTGGAGCGTGCGATGCCGGCGGACGGCCGTTTCGGCGGCCACATGGTGGCCGGCCATGTGGACGGCGTGGGACGGATTCGTGCCGTGACGCCCTCGGGCTCGGCCTCGCGGATCACCGTCGAGGTGCCCTCCGAACTGGTCCGCTACCTGGCGTCCAAGGGGTCGGTCGCGGTCGATGGCGTGTCGCTGACCGTGAACCGGGTCGCCGGAACCTCCTTCGAGGTCATGGTGATTCCGCACACCCTGGCGCACACCACCTTGCCGCGGCTTCGGCCGGGCGCGACGGTCAACATCGAGGTCGATCTGGTCGCCCGCTATCTGGAGGCGCTGTCTGGCGCGCGCGGCGGGGGCGGTCTGGCGGATCGGATGCGGGCCGCGGGCTTCGCCATCGACGATTGATCGGAATGTCAGCGCCGGGTGTCCGGGCCCCAGATCATCTTGTGGATCTGCAGGTTCAGTCGGATCGGTCGCCCCGAGTCCAGGATCCAGTCCGCCAGCGTTCCCGGCGCCAGCAGGCCCCACGCCGGGCCGACCAGTACCGTGGCGGCACGCTCGAACAGCCGGACCCGATCCGCCCATCCCAGGAACCAGTCGAACTCGGCCCGGTCGCGGGCCACGACCTTGACCTCGTCGCGAGCCGTCAGGGCGTCCAGGTTGGCCGGGTCGAAGCAGAC
>JARKOL010000327.1 GCA_029975745.1 Myxococcota bacterium
GGTTGGCGACATGGTCCGAGGCGGTGCAAAGCGCCCACGGCCATCGCGCCCCCGGGCGGTTCGAACGACTGCACGCCCTGGTCCAGGCGCTGGGAGACGAACTGGTGGCCCACGTCGAGAAGGAGGAGCAGATCGTGTTCCCGTGGCTGCTTCGCGGCACCGGGGCCACGGCGGGAGAACCCCTGGGCATCCTGGTTCGGGAACACGAGACCCTTGGCGCGATGCTGGCCGAGGTTCGCGAACTGACCGACGGCTTCCAGACGCCCGACGACGCGTGCGCGACCTGGCGCGCCTTGTGGGAGGGGCTGCGAACGCTGGAACGGGACTGCCACGAGCACATTCACCTGGAGAACAACGTGCTGTTCCCCAGGGCCCTGGCGGCGCACGAGACCCACAACCCCAATGGAGGCGAACGATGAGCGAGATGATCGACAACGCGACCCGACGCAAGGAACTGCTGAAGCACATGATTCTGCAACTGCACCAGGGACAAGCCCCGGACGCGGTGCGACCGCAGCTCGTCCGCCTGCTGGGCCAGGTGCCCTACGGAGATGTGGTCGAGGTCGAGCAGGAACTCATCTCCGAGGGACTGCCGGTGGCCGAGGTGCTGCGCCTGTGCGACGTCCACACCGAGGCGCTGCGCGGGGCGATCTCGCAGGAAGGCGCGCGAACCGCCCCCGCCGGGCACCCCGTCGATGTCTTTCTGCGCGAGAACCGGGCCCTGGAGTGGGAGCTGGCACGCATCACCAGCCTGCTCGGCGAACTGGAGGGTCGGGAGGACGACGCGGACGCACGGGACGTGCTGGCGCAGGTGCGCGGTCACGTGCATGCGCTGATGGATGTCGAGAAGCACTACCAGCGCAAGGAGAACCTACTGTTCCCCTTCCTGGAGAAGCGCGGCATCAGCGGGCCTCCCACGGTCATGTGGGGCAAGCACGACGAGACCCGACGGTTCCTGAAGAATGCCGTCGCCGCCCTGGAGGCGGCGTCCACGGGTGCCACGGTGGGCGAGGCGCGGGCCCTCGCGTCGCTGGTGCTGCATCCCGCAACCGAGGCGGTCGCAGGGATGATCGACAAGGAGCAGCAGATCCTCCTGCCGATGTGCCTGGATACCCTGACGGACCCGGAATGGTGGGAGATCGCCCGTGGCAGCGCCGAGATCGGAACCTGCCTGATCGACCCGACCGAGACCTGGCGCCCCGAAGGCGCCGTCGAGGAGGGGGATGCCCCGGACGCCCCGAGCGGCGTGCGCGTCCAACTGCCCAGCGGCGGCATGACCGTACCGGAACTGACCGCCATCCTGAACTCGATCCCGTTCGACCTGACCTTCGTGGACCGCGAGGACACCGTCCGGTTCTTCACGCAGGGGCCCGAACGCATCTTCGCCCGGACCCGGGCGATCCTGGGGCGCAAGGTCCAGTACTGCCACCCGCCGTCCAGCGTCCACGTCGTGGAGCGCATCCTGGGCGCCTTCCGGGCCGGTGAACAGGACACGGCCGCCTTCTGGATCCAGAT
>JARKOL010000331.1 GCA_029975745.1 Myxococcota bacterium
ATCTGGACGGAAGGCACCCGCCGGTCCGCCGGCGCCGTGCCCCCCGGATTCCACCCGATGCAGGGCTTCTCGGCCCTGGTCAAGCAGGTCCAGCCCGCGGTCGTGAACATCTCGACCACGATCGAACGCCCGGGACGCGCCGTGATCCAGCGCCGTGGTCGGAGCGGGGACCCGATGGACGACCTGTTCCGCCACTTCTTCGGCGATCCGGGAAGCGCCCCCCCCCAGCGCCGAAACTCGCTGGGTTCTGGATTCGTCATCAGCGCCGACGGCCACATCCTGACCAACAATCATGTCGTGGCCGAGGCGACCGAGATCACCGTCAAGTTGCCGGACTCCAGCCGGGAGTTGACCGCCAAGGTCATCGGCCGGGACGAAAAGTACGATCTGGCGCTGCTGAAGGTCGAGGCCGGCGCGCCGCTGCCGTTCGTGCCGTTCGGCGACTCGGACGCGCTGGAGGTCGGCGAGTGGGTCATCGCCATCGGCAGCCCCTTCGGCCTGGCATACACCGTGACCGCGGGCATCGTGTCGGCCAAGGATCGCGTGATCGGCGCGGGTCCTTTCGACGACTTCATCCAGACGGACGCCTCGATCAACCCCGGCAATTCGGGGGGCCCGCTGTTCGACGCCTCGGGCAACGTGGTCGGGATCAACACGGCCATCCACGCCGCCGGCCAGGGCATCGGGTTCGCCGTACCCGTCAACATGGCCAAGCAGTTCATCCGCGACGTCCTGACCCACGGGCGCGTCACGCGAGGCTGGCTGGGAGTCGGAATCCAGGAACTGACCCCGGAACTGGCCAAGGGATTGGGCCTGCGCGACACCGAGGGCGTTCTGGTGTCGCAGGTGTTCCCGGACAGCCCCGCCGAGAAGGCGGGCGTCAAGCGCGGCGACGTGATCCAGTCGTTCGCGGGCCGGCGGATCGACAGCGCCGGCACCCTGACCCGCACCGTCGGACTGACCCCGCCCGGCCAGTCCCGCGACCTGGTCGTCCTGCGGGACGGGAAGCCGCGCACGTTCAAGATCCAGGTGATCGAGCGCGAAGGGGATGCCCCGGCCGCGGCCGTCGAAGGCGGCGCCACCCGCGACCTGCTGGGTCTGACCCTGGGCACCGTCCCCGAGCGGGATGCGGCCCGACTGCGACTGCCCAGGGGGCAAGGCGTCCTGGTGCAGGATGTCGATCCCAGCGGCCCCGCCGCCGACACCGGAGTGCGTGCCGGGGACATCCTGCTGGAAGTCAACCGCGCTCCCGTTGGATCGCCGGACGACTTCGCCGCCGCCGTGGGCCGGGTGCGCTCGGGCGACTCGGTCCTGCTGCTGTCCCTGCGTGGCAACAACTACTTCTATGTCGTGGTCAAGAAGCCGTGAATCCTGGCCCGGCGGGCCCCGCGCATTGACCGCGAGGCCCCGGCAAGGTAGGATCCCGCGGTATCGGAGGCCAGCCAAGCACCTGGAGAAGCGCCTTGAAAGACGATGATCACCCCGTCGAGGAAGACGAGGATTCCGGTTCCCGAAACACGCGACTGCCGGTGGCATCGGAGGCCGCCGATCGCGAGACGCGCGTCGATCTGCTGTACCGGTACATTCGGGACATCCAGAAGCATGCCCTGCTGACGCCCGAGGAAGAACAGTCGCTGACCCGCAAGTTTTCGGCGACCCAGGACCCCCAGGTCGGCTACCGCCTGGTGTCGGCGAACCTGCGCCTGGTGGTCAAGATCGCCCTGGAATACCGGACCTTCACCGGGCAGGTGCTGGATCTGATCCAGGAGGGCAACATCGGCCTGGTCCAGGCGGTGCGCCACTTCGACCCCCTGCGCGGCGTGCGCCTGTCCCACTACGCGCAGTACTGGATCCGGTCCTACATCATCTACTACCTGCTGAACAACCACCGGATGGTCAAGCTGGGAACCACCCAGGCCCAGCGCAAGGTGTTCTTCAACCTGCGCAAGGAACGCCAGCGCCTGCGGAACATGGGTTTCGACCCGACGGCCAAACTGATCGCCCAGAACCTGTCGGTCCCCGAGGACACCGTCACCGAGATGATGGAGCGGATGGACCAGCCCGACCTCTACCTGGACGCGCCGACGGGGCCGGACGGCAAGACGACCTATCTGGGCACCATGGCGGGAGACTCGAATCCCGAGAGCGAGACCGCGGCGATGGAGGTCGGCGAGAAGATCAAGGCGAAGATCCGAGAGTTCGGCGACGCGCTGGAGGCCGAGCGTGATCGCTACATCTGGGAGAAGCGCCTGCTGTCGGACGATCCGGTCACGCTGCAGGAGGTGGGCGAGAAGTTCGGTGTCAGCCGCGAACGGGCCCGCCAGATCGAGGAGCGTATCAAGAAGCGTTTCAAGGACTTCCTGAAGAGCGAACTGGGCGACGAGTTCGTCCAGGCCCAGGTGCTGCGGGACTGACCCCGCCCTCTCCTGCCCCGAATTCCCCTATCCGGCAGGCGCCTAGCGCACCAGTTCCCGGCGGAAGTAGTCGGCGGTCACGCGCAGGCCATCCTCCAGACCGACCTTCGGATTCCAGTCCAGCAGCGCCCGGGCCTGGCTGATGTCGGGCTTGCGCACCTTCGGATCGTCCTGGGGCAGCGGCAGGAACGTCATTCCCACGTCGCTGTCGAACACCTTCAGCACGATCTCGGCGAACTCCTTGATCGTGTGCTCCTCGGGATTGCCCAGATTGACCGGATCGGTGTGATTCGAGCCCAGCAGCCGGACGATGCCGTCCACCAGGTCATCGACGTAGCAGAACGATCGCGTCTGCGACCCGTCGCCGTAGATGGTCAGGGGCTCGCCGCGCAGCACCTGGGACAGGAACGCCGGCACGACACGCCCGTCGGCCAGCCGCATTCTGGGGCCGTAGGTATTGAAGATCCGGACGATCCGGGTGTCCAGACCGTGGAATCGGTGGTAGGCCATCGTCATCGCCTCGGCGAAGCGCTTGGCCTCGTCGTAGCAGGATCTGGGCCCGGTCGTGCTGACGTTGCCCCAGTAGCTTTCGGGCTGCGGATGGACCAGCGGGTCGCCGTAGATCTCGCTGGTCGAGGCCAGCAGAACCGTCGCCCCCTTGTCCTTGGCCAGACCCAGTACCTTGTGCGTCCCCAGCGACCCGACCTTCAGCGTCTGGATCGGGAACCGCAGGTAATCGACCGGGCTGGCCGGCGAGGCGAAGTGCAGTACCGCGTCCACGGGCCCCGGAACGTGAATGAAATTCGTGATGTCCTGCTTGACGAACGTGAACCCGTCCTTCCCGAACAGGTGGCCGATGTTCTCGACCTTGCCCGTCAGCAGGTTGTCCATGCAGACGACTTCGTGGCCGTCCGCCAGGAACCGCTCGCACAGATGGGACCCGATGAACCCCGCACCACCGGTGATGACGACCCTCATGCAACCCCCTGACGCTTTCGCCCAGCAAGTCCCATCCGGTCGGCCGCGGCCGGCGAGGACGCCTCTTCGAGAATGCCCGCATGCTCGCCCAGGATGCGATCGACACCCCGCCGAACCAGTTCCGCGACCGGAAGCCCGGTCCGCAGCCCCAGTTCCTTCAGTTGCCCATCCTGTGCCGGCGTCAAATAGACGGTCGTGGCCACCTTCCGATTGCCCACGGCACCCCCGCACCTCGAAAAGCGGTCGCCAGGATGCCCCAATTCCCGGAGCGAGTCAAACCGCAGGTATTCGGGATTCTGACCGACCGTTGCTAGCGACCGAGGGTGGCGACCATCACGGCCTTGATGGTGTGAACGCGGTTCTCGGCCTCGTCGAACACGCGGGACCGCGGACCCTCGAACACCTCGTCCTCGACCTCGCAGATGTCCGGGAACTGGCGCGCCAGGTCCGTGTCGTGGTTGTGGAAGGCCGGCAGGCAGTGCAGGAAGATCGTGTCGTCACGCCCCGTCGCCGCCATCATTTCCCGCGTGATCTTGTACGGCTTCAGCATGGCGATGCGCTCGGGGATCTTGGCCTCCTCGCCCATCGACGCCCAGACGTCCGTGTACAGCGCATGCGCTCCGGCCACGCCAACCGCCACGTCGTCGGTCACCGTCACCTGGCCGCCGGTCTGCGCCGCGATCCCGCGCACCGTTTCGACCAGCTCCGCCTTGGGGAACAGCGCCTTCGGCGCCACGATGCGGACGTGCATGCCCATCTTGGCGCACCCGACCATCAGCTCGTTCGCCATGTTGTTGCGCCCGTCGCCGACGTATGCCAGCGACAGTCCCTTCAACGATCCGAACTCCTCCTGCATCGTCATCAGGTCCGCCAGCACCTGGGTCGGGTGCCAGTCGTCCGTCAGCCCGTTCCACACCGGCACGCCGGAATACTGCGCCAGCGTCTCGACGACCTGCTGCGAGAAGCCGCGGAACTGGATGCCGTCGAACATCCGCCCCAGCACCCGCGCGGTGTCCGCGACCGTCTCCTTCTTGCCGAACTGGATGTCACCCTTGCCCAGGTACTCGGGGTGCGCCCCCTCGTCCACGCACGCGGTCACGAACGCGCAACGGGTCCGGGTCGACGCCTTCTCGAAGATCAGCGCGACGTTCTTGCCCGCCAGCGCCCGGCCGGAAACGCCGGCCCGCTTGTTGGCCTTCAGGGTCGCGGACAGACTCAGCAGATCGCCGATCTCGCCCGGGGTGAAGTCCAGCAACTTGAGGAAAGAACGTCCTTTCAGGTTCCCGGCCATGTCGAAACGCCTCCTTGGCAACGCGCGTGGACCGTCCACGCACGATTTTCCGGGCCGATGCTGCCCGAAAAGCACCCGGAAGGCAAGGCGAAAACGGGACATCGAGTCCGCCGTCGCCGCCTGGTTGGACCGTCATGATCCCGGGGCCATCTCGACGCCATCTTCATTGACGGGCGGTCTCGGGTTGGTCTATGCTCGCTGCGCCATGGGAAACCTGACCTACAAGGCATCTGGAGTCGATTCCGAAGCGCAGGACGACTTCGCGGCCGCGATTGCGCGCATGACATCCAAGGTGCAGTCCTCCGAGGTCCTGGCCGGCGTGGGCGGATTCGCCGCCGCGGTCGCGCCGGACCTGACGGGAATGACCCGACCGGTGCTCGTCTCGGGCACCGACGGCGTCGGCACCAAGCTGAAGCTGGCCTTCGCCACCGGCATCCACAACACGATCGGGATCGACCTGGTCGCG
>JARKOL010000334.1 GCA_029975745.1 Myxococcota bacterium
GCCATCCAGCGATCGACGACAGGATTCCCAGGGCCCCACCACCGCCAGATCCTGTCATCTCTCCCGACAGGATGCCGGACGGATCGATCGACGCCCCGTTCAGCGACGCACCAAAGTGCAGATGCGGCCCCGTGCTAGCCCCGGTGGACCCGACCAGACCGATCACAGTGCCCGCATCCACCATCGCGCCGACCGACGTGAGGATCTGGCTCAGATGCCCGTAGAAGGTCTCCAAACCACCGCCATGATCAATCCTGATGTAGTTGCCATATCCGCCGTTCACGCCGGCGAAATCGACGATGCCGGGCAGCGCAGCAACCACCGCGGCGCCGAGCGCCGCCCCGATGTCGATCCCGTCATGCATTTCGGCGCCAAAGAAGGGCCCGACCCTATATCCGTAGCCCGACGTGATCGGGCCGGACGTGGGCCAGATCCCACCCTCAGCCATCGGGATCGCGCCCAGACGACGGCCCGTCTCGACCCACAGATCCATGGACCGCGGCGACCGGTTGAGCGGAATGTAGGCCTCCGGGCCGGCTTCGTTCCAGAGGATGGGTCGGCGGCCGTCGCCCATGATCGCGCCGCGGGCCAGCTGGATCGGCTCGACAGTCGGCAGGGTGAAATTCAAGCCGAACAGGTCGAGGATCCCCTGGACCATCTTCCGCAGGCCGTTGTTGTACACCATGTCGATCACGAAATTGATGGGTTTCGCGGCTGCGGAGCGGACCCCGTCCAGCGCCTGCCCTGCGCCCTCGGTGAGCCCGGTGAAAGTCGAGATAGCCGAGTCCTTCAGGTCGTCGATCTTCCCCATCACCAGGTCGCGGGCGGACTGAAAGAAGTTGGGGATGTCGGATGTGAAGAATTGGCCGACCCGCTGGCCGGCTCCCTTGATGTCGTCCAGGCGGGCCCCCACCCAGGTCGCCAGCCCGGAGAACACGTCAGAGATCCCCTGCCCGACAGACCCGAACCAGGGCAGGAGAGTGCCCGTGAACCAGTCCGCGACAGCCCCGGCCGCGCCCTGGATGACGCCCCACACGGCGACCCAGAACGCGCGGAACCCTTCGACGTTGTTCCAGAGCCAGATGAATCCGGCGACCAGCGCGGCGATCGCGATCACGACCAGCGCGATCGGGTTCGCCGACATCGCAGCGTTCAGGAGCCACTGTGCGGCTGTCATAGCGCCCTGCGCGACCGCAGCAGCCCCGGACGCGACCTTGTGAGCGACAAGCGCGGCGGTGTTCTTCACCCACCCCAGCGACCCTTTGCCGATCTCGAGGTTGAGGAGCGCCTGCACCCCGGTGCTGATCGTGGTGGCAGTGTTGATCGCCTTCGTTGCGATCGTCGCGAGGCTGATCACGCCAGCCAGCCCGGCGACAGCCCC
>JARKOL010000351.1 GCA_029975745.1 Myxococcota bacterium
TGCGGCACCCGATGGTCTCCCCCGAGCCCGTCGCGCTGGACGACTGGGTCTTCGACTGGCGCCTGGACCGCGATCTTGCCCGGGACACGCGAACGCTGACGGTGGAGGGACGCGCGGGAAGCGGCGCCATCGGCACCGCGACCCTTCGCATCCGGGAGTTCCAGCGACGCCCCGTCGCGACCGGCATCCTGGACCTCCCCAGGCAGCCTTGCGACCGGCTGGCGCAAGCCGTCCCCGCGGGCCTGCTGCCGACCATGGCGGGCCGCCTGGCCCTGGAAGGCGTGTTGCAGGGGCGCGTCGAGGTGGCGGAGGTCGGCCTGGGCAACCCCTGGTCGCTGACCCTCGCCGCAACCGGCGACCTTCGGGATTGCCGGATCCAATCGCTGGGGCCGATGCACGACACCCGCCTGGACCTGCTGGCGCGACGGTTCCGCATCCCGATCGACGAGGGCCAGGGACCGATCGGCCTGGAGTGCGGTCCGGCGACGCCCGAGTGGGTTCCCTGGGCCCAGATGCCCCCGTTGGTCCAGGCGGGTCCGGTCCTGACCGAGGACGGTTCGTACTACCTCCACGAGGGCTTCAGTCGGGTCAACCTGGAGAAGGGGCTTCGCCTGGATCTGGCCCTGGGACGCTACGCCTATGGCGGGTCGTCCCTGACCCAGCAGCTGGTGAAGAACCTGTTCGTCGGCCGGACCAAGACGCTGGCCCGGAAGCTCGAGGAGGCGCTGATCGTGGTCGCCATGGAGCGACGCTTCGACAAGCGTTCGATGCTGGAAATCTATCTGAACTGCATCGAGTTCGGTCCCAATGTCTATGGCATCGGCCCGGCGGCGCGCTTCTACTTCGACAAGACCCCGGCCACGTTGACCCCGACCGAAGTGGCGTTCCTGATGCATCTGAAGCCGGCGCCGAAGGGCGGCGCCCACCTGAAGAAGCACGGGCTCTGCGAACGCTGGCGGGCGGCCGTCCGCAAGCGCCTGGAGGACATGGTGACGTTCGGCTACCTGCCGGCCGGCTCGGTCGAGGCCGCCGCCCCATGGGACCCGTTCCAGAGCATGACCGCGGACGAAGCCCCGCCGAGTGGCGGTTGAGGCGCTTGCCCCCTTTTCGCGGCGCCCCGCGCGATTGACAAGCCCTTGCGACGCTGCCACCCTTGCCCCGCCCGGAGCGGTCCGGGAAGCAACCGAACGGAACCGCGTCATGTCGCCGCCACAATCCAGCGTCGCCTCGAACACCCTGCGCGACGCGACCCTCCTGACGACGGCGATGCTGACCGTCATGGCCAGCGCGGGCCTGGCCCCCGTGCTTCCGGTCATGCGCGCCCAGTTCGTCGGCCTGCCGGGGGTGGACGTCCAGGTGCGGCTGGTGCTGGCATTGCCTGCCCTCGCGATCGCGCTGTGGTCGCCCATCGCGGGCGTGCTGGCCGACCGATGGGGACGCCTGCCCCTGCTTGTCGGGTCGCTGGGCCTGTACGCCCTGGCGGGAACCTCGGGCCTCTGGCTGGACTCGTTGCCGGCGATCCTGGCCGGACGGGCGCTGCTGGGCGTCGCGGTCGGCGGCGTGATGACGTCCGGCACCGCCCTGATTGCCGACACGTTCGAGGGCGATGCCCGAACCCGGTTCCTGGGTCTTCAGGCCGCCTTCATGGGCTACGGCGGCGTGCTGTTCCTGCTGGCCGGCGGCGCGCTGGCATCGCTGGGGTGGCGCGGCCCCTTCGCGGTCTACGGGCTGGCGCTGGTCGTGCTTCCGATGGCGCTGGTGGCCCT
>JARKOL010000363.1 GCA_029975745.1 Myxococcota bacterium
CGGCCCGTCATGGCGACACCTCCGAGGGTCGCGCCGGGGTTCGTCCCGGCTTGACGTAGGCGTTCAGCAGGGGGACGCCGTCCTCGGCGACGACGTGCGCCGGCACCGGGTTGCCGAGGGTCGCGCGACCGTCCGCCTCGAGATCCAGGAATTCCTTGTGCCAGTGGAACAGGAAGATGTCGGCGCGCTTGGCGTCCCACACCGGCTGGATGTCCCGCCGCAACAGGCCGTCACGCCAGTAGTACCGCACCGCATCCCATGTGGTGTCGTGGAAATCGACCCGGGCTCGATGGGGGGCCGTCTCGTTCAGCCAGGGAAGCGCGGAATAGGCCGTGTTGCCCCAGAACTCGCGCTGCATGCCGTGCTTGCCCATCGCGCCGAAGCCGCCGAAGAACGCGTTGTAGAAGGTGCTGCCGTTGGTGTGGCCGTGCAGCGTGTCTCGCGTGGCGGGGAGGATGAAGACCGCGGCTGTGATGACGATCAGGGCCGTCTGCGCGGCGTGGCGTCCCAGCACCGGGTGCTGGTGGGTGACCCGGCGCAGGGCGGTCAGGATCCGGTCGAATGCGAGGCCCGCGAAGATCATCAGGAACGGGACGCCCGGCATCCAGTGCTTGGTGCCGCCGAAGATCGGGGTCGAAGGGTGCGCGATCACGGCGAACGGCACCAGGAAGTTCAGCAGCAGGAAGGACGTCAGGCCCGGGGTGCGTGCCAGCAGGTCGCCGTTCGCATCCTGGGGGGGGGCATCATCGTCGCCGCGCGGTCCCAGTCGTGCCAGTCGCATCCACGCCGTCCGCCCCAGCCCCGCGAGGGCCAGCACCACGGCCGGGCCCGAAAGCGTCATCGCGGACATCACGAACGGGAAGGCCACCGGGAAGGGCGGCTTCGTGAACAGGGTGCCCCAGTAGTACGCCCAGTAGAAGTCGTGCTTCGCATGGAACCCGAAGTACCACTTCAGGTGGTTGATCGGGTCGAACCACAGCTTGGGCCACAGGGCCCAGTACACCACGGGGGACACGAACAGCATCGCCAGGAATGCCAGCGGAATCGCGGGAATGCGGAATCCACCGCCACTGAAGGACAGGCGGAATTCCCGGCGTCGGGTCCACGCCCACCACATGACGAAGGTGATCGGCAGGAAGAACGCGTTGTGCTTGGTGTTCAGGGCAAGGCCCCACACGACGGCCGTCGCGATTGCCCAGGCCCAGGCACCCCTGGGGCGCATGCGGCCCGGTTCGGGGGCGGGCAAGGTCACGGAACGATAGAAGCAGTACGCCGTGGCGAACGCCATCGTGACCATCGGCATGTCGAAGCAGGACAGGTGCGAGTGCCAGAAGGCGTGAGGCGTCAGCATCCACCCCACCGTCGCCGCCAGGGCGACGCGACGGTTGGTGTAGCGCGCGGCGAACACGTACAGCAGGAACACCAGGAAACTGTTGGTTACCAGTGCCGGCAGGCGCATGGCCGTCGATTCGGCCATCCACCCCAGGATCGGTTCGGGCGGATCCCCTCGGTGATACCAGGCCTTGGACCAGGGGGCGACCTGCGGGTCATGCATCCTGCCGAACAGGCGCCACGACAGGCCGAACAGCACCTTGGGCAGGGCCGGGTGTTCGGCGTTGTAGGCAAAGGCGCGATCGACCTCCGCACGGGTGAACGCGCGGCGCGGGTTTTCCGCCAGGACGTCGAACCACCGGGCGTACTGCTCGCCGGCGTTGAAGTAGAAACTTTCGTCCCGCGGAAAGCCGATGTCGAGGGTGGCGCACAGCATGGCCAGGTAGAGGCCGGCCAGCAGCCCGCCGATGGCCAGGTCCCGGCGCGGGAGTGCGACCGTCATGCGTTACTCCGAGAACCGGAACAGTTCGGTCGCGAATCCGCTGAACGACATCCGGACGCGGCACAGGTAGGGAAGGCCGACCGGGTTGGGTCGCTTGTCGCCTCCGTACAGGCTGATGCCGGCCTGAGCGCTGGAGTACAGCGTGGCGAACACGCGGTCCAGGCCCTCGGGGGTGACGTTCTTCAGGCCCAGATGCGGGGCCAGCGCCTCGACGACTTCCGCCAGTTGGGCCCGCAGCGGCAGGCATGCCTCGGTTCGCGCGGCGGCCTCGAATCCCTCGGACCTGGGGTCGAAGCGCGGATCCGCGACCGCGGACGGGATGTTGAACTGGTGGGAAAGGACGATCTCGCCCGTCTTCGGGTCCAGGCGGTCCGCGGCGGCCAGGGCGCTCCCCGCCTCGCCGCCCAGCACCTGCTCGGCGCGCTTGATGAACACGGTGCGCATCGCGTCGGTCGCGTCCGCGGCGGCCTGCTGCTTGCGCTCGCCCGGCAGGTAGAGTCCCTGGATGCGCGCCGCAAGGTCGCGGACGGCCGCGTCGTCTCCGTTCGCGGCGGCATTCTTCATCTGCTTGCGCCAGGCCTCCTCCAGTTGGAGGTTCGCCCAGGGGCGGGCCACCTTCAGCGTGGCCTCCAGTTCGGCGGCCTTGGCGGCCAGGGCGGGGCGCCCGGCCTCGTCCGCCTGGTTGTAGAGGCTTTCGTAGACGCCCAGCAGGCGCTGGCGCACCGGCTCGGGCCGGGCCAGCACATCGGGCATCGCGGCGGCCTGAACGTAGGCGTCGGCGGCGCCGACCAGATCGCCGGTGCGTTCGAGGGCATAGCCCAGGTACGCCAGGCACTCGAAGCACGAAGCGCGCTCCTGCGCTGCCTGGGAGAACAACTGGATCGCCTTCGCGGGGTCCTTTTCCAGGATTCTCCGCCCCGCCAGCACCTTGTCGGAATCGCACCCCGTTGCCGCGACGACCATCGCGATCAGGAACAGGACCGAGCGCCGCATCATTTCGCCTCCGGAACCGGCTGACGGAACATACCACACGGCCCCGGGGAAACCAAGCCGGAAGCGGCTGAACCGAGGCCCCCTACTGCCCCCAGGCGTCGCGCGTGGAACCGGCTTGGGTCCGGGATGCTACAGCCCGGGCGGCGTGGTCGTGGAGGCCAGGCGATCGAGCAGCGTTCGATACTGGACGAGCGAATCCGGATCGTTTCCCAGGGTGAGCGTGACGTCGAAGATCCCCTCGTCGCCTTCCTGGGCGGGGGCCCGTTGCGTGGCGACGGTGCCGGTCAGCGTCAGCCAGGCGCTCTTGCCCCGTCCGCCCGTCGGCAGGGTCAGGGAGACTCGCCGGTAGGTGCCCGGAAGGTCCGCGGCCGTCGAAATACGCATCGCGTGCTGCGACATCTTCACGGTGCGGCCCTCGAACTCGTGGTCCTCCAGCGACCAGGTCAGCGGCACCGCGGCGTACACGATCGCCGCCTTGGATTCCCCCGGCGTCAGTCGTCCGATGTCCGGGTCCTGCCGGGCGTGGGGCCTGGAGGGGACGACCGGTTCGGCCACCTCGGGCGCCGGTGGGGGCTCCTGGCCTCCGGGGAAGACGTACAGGTACGAGGGGCCTCGGCCCGGGGTCGAGGCCGGGAGGGTCTGGACGAAGCCCGAAGCGATGGACAGCGTTCGGCGCAGGAACTCGCGCAGCGGCGCGATGTCGTCCCGGCAGACCACGCGGATCCACTGGGCGCCGAACCCGGTGACGGCGCCATCCGGGGCCTGGACCAGGCGCACGACGCGGACCTCGGCGTTCAGTGGGAACAGGCTGTCGCGGCCGCGCTGCTGGGTTCCCAGTTCGAGCCTCAACCAGATCGTGCTGCCGGCGGGGACGCCCGGGTCGCCCGAGAACAGGGCACCGCCGGCGGACACCTCCTCGGTTTCCAGGGAGGTCGTCGTGCTGGCGTGAAGTGGAAAGACCTTCATCCGGAAGGGGAACCTGGAGTCGCGTCGATTGTCCATGCCCACCTCGCTTGGGGGATTGTAGCACCAAGGCGCCAGTTCGGAAGTGGCATCGCTTTTCAGCGGTTGACGGGACGGCGTCGCTCGGGCATACCCAGCGCATGAGGCTTGTCTGCTCGAATCGCATCCGGGTCGAGGGGCTGGGTTCCGAGGACCCGGCGCACGTGGGGGTTCGCGAGGCTCTGGAGTCCCGGTTCACGTACGACAATCCGGTGTACTGGGACGCGCGGCGTTACCGGCGTCCCTGTCGTCACATCCCCAGGCAGATCGTGCTGTTCGAAGCCCTGGCGGACGGGGAGGTCTCGGTGCCGCGAGGTGCGCGGGCCGACGTGGTCGCGGCGCTGGGGGGGCTGGCGTGTCCGGTCGAGGACGGCACGGTGCTGCCGCCGGCTCCGGAGCTGGCGTTGGCAGGCCAGTTGCGCGACTACCAGGTCGAGGCGGTCGAGGCGGCCGTCGCGGCGCGGGACGGCGTGATCCAGGCGCCGACCGGCAGCGGCAAGACGGTGATTGCCGTTGCCCTGGCGGCTCGACTGCGGACGCCTACCCTGATTCTGGTCCACACGTCCGTGCTGCTGGAACAGACCGCCGAGCGCGTGCGCCAGTTCCTGGGGGTCGAGCCCGGACGGGTCGGCGGGGGGGTGGAATCCTGGGGGGTCGTCACGGTCGCCATGGTCCAGACGCTGCTGCGGCGGGACCTGGCCGAACTGCGCGACCGCTTCGGTCTGGTGATCCTGGACGAGGCGCACCACTGTCCGGCCGAGACGTTCAAGTCGGTCGTCCAGCACTTCGCCGCGCGCTACCGGATTGGCCTGACCGCCACGCCGACGCGCAAGGATCGCTTGCATCCGGTGCTGTTCGATGTCGTGGGCCCCATCATCCACCGCGTCGCGCCTCGGACGCTGGTTGCCTCCGGGTCGATCGCGCCGTCCCAGGTGATCGAGGTCACGACGGCGTTCAAAGGGGTGTTTCGCAACAACTACGGCGGATTGATCAATCGGTTGGTCCGGGACCCGGGGCGCAACGCGCTGATTCTGGACGCCGTCCAGGCGCATCGCGGCAGCCGGGCGCTGGTGCTCAGCGAGCGGGTTCGCCACTGCGAGATGCTTGCCGAGGCGCTTGCCGCGCGAGGCATTTCGGCCGAGGTGCTGACCGGAAAGATGGTGCGCGATGCCAGGGAGGCCGTGCTGGCGCGGTTCTCCGACGGTCGTACCGAGGTGCTGGTCTCGACGCCCGCGATGGTTGGCGAGGGGTTCGATCTGCCCGCCATCGAGACGGTGTTCCTGACCGTTCCCAACGGCAACGTCGCGAAGACGACCCAGGTCCTGGGGCGGGCGCTTCGCCCCCATGCCGGCAAGGTCGCGGGGCGCATCGTGGACTTCGTGGACGCCGAGGTGTCGCTGCTGGCCAACCAGTACAAGCGGCGGGCTCGGGTCTATCGCGGCTTCTCGGCCTGAGTGACGCCGGAGGGGTCGATTCATCGACAACAGGTTCGCCGAATCGTAGCATTTGCCCGGCGAGCCGCGCGCAACGGCGTTTTCGGAGCGGATCGGATGCGATGCCTTCTGCTGATGCCAATCCTGCTGACCCTTGTCCTGCCCGCGAAGGCTGCCGAGCGGCCGCCTCGACCGCGTTCCTTCCTGCCGGGCCCCGTCGCGATGCTGCCGAAATGGCGCGTGCCCGCGGACGTGTCGGTGGTGCCGCGGGCGGACGAGTTCTCCGACTACCGCGCGGCGCATCCGGAGTGGTACGCGGTGACGTTGCCGCC
>JARKOL010000385.1 GCA_029975745.1 Myxococcota bacterium
GAACTCCTCGCGAATCCGGCTGACGACATACAACCCGTAATCCACGCCCAGCCCGACGCCCAGCGAGACCACCGGCAGCGCGTTCACGTCCAGCCCGATCCCCCGCCACCCCATCAGCGCGAAAGTCAGGTAGTTCGACAGCGCCAGCGGGATCATGAACATCAACCCCGCGATGGCCGAACGGTACGCAATCGAGCAGAACAGGAACACGAAGAAGAAGGCCAGCCCCGTCACCATCGCCTGGCTCTGCGTGACGACCTCGTTCACCGCCGCCAGCAGGCCGCCGAAGCCGCCGGCCAGACGGAAGTGCGCCTTCTCCATCTTGTTCTCGGCCACGTATGCCCGCAGTTTCTTGACCACCTTGTTCAACGTCGTGCCCTTGTGGTCGGTCAGGTACAGCGCGATGTTCGCGTGCCGGCTGTCCGGCGTGACGTATCGGGACAGGTCCCCGGGCTCGCTGGCGCCATAGATCATCTCCAGGAAGAATCCCGCCTCGCGCGCCTCCTCGGGAATGTGCTGCCACCGCGGCTCGCCCCCGTGCATGGCCTGGACGATTCGCGGCAACAGATCGACGATGGACGACGTCATCGCCACCTCGTCCAGCGTCTCCATCTCGCGCTGCAGGAACCAGATCTTTCGCAACACGTCGGGATCCTTGATCACGTTCCATTCATCGCCCTCGACGATGACGTTGATGATTTCGGTATTCCCGAACCGATCGCCAATCGCGTCGGTGTCCTGGTTGTACTGGCTGTCGGGCCACAGCATCGGGGTGCCCGGATAGATGTCGCCGACGACCAGCTGTTCGGCGAAGTAGAACCCGCCCACCAGCGCCACGCCCGTGATGCCGACCACCGTCCAGCGATGACGGCCCAGGCTGAAACGCCCCACCGACCTCAGCATCGATGCAATCCAGCCTTCGCCCGGCTTCAGACGCCGGCGAGGCGGCGGCACGAACGACAGCACGATGGGGTTCAGGATCATGTCGGTCGCGATGATGCTGATCACCCAGAAGCTGCCCATCACCGCCAGCTTCTGCATCAACGGGATCGGCGTCAGCCACACCACGGCCACGCCCAGGGCGTCCGTCACGATCCCGACGATTCCGGGCTCGAACAGGCCCGAGAACGTCTTCTGCGCCGCGATCTTCCGGCTGTTGTGGACCGCGTGCTCCTCCATGTAGCGCTCGATCAACTGGACCGAGTGCGACAGCGCCCGCGCGCTGATGATGAACGGCACGACCAGGATCAGCGGGTCGAAGTTGTACCCCAGCAGGCCCAGCAGCCCGATGCCCCAGACCGCGGACAGCACCGCGGTGCCGACGGGAATCAGCACCCCCCGAGCGTCGCGGAAATAGATCGCCAGCAGCGTGATGATCGAGATCACCGTCGCGATGAACAGCCACACCAGCTGGGAGTAGTTGTCCAGCACGTGGCCCAGCAGGATCGGACGACCGAACATCCGGACGCGCGTCGTGTCGTCTTCGAGGTCCGCCTTCAACTGGTTCAGGCGCGCGTACACGTCACGGACGTCCAGGTCCGCCTCGAAGAACCCGGCCAGGATCAGGGCCGCCTTGTCGTCCATCGACACCAGCGAACCGTGAATCTGGGGCGAGGCGTGGACCAGGCGCCGCAGCGCGTCGATTCCCTCGTCGGTTTCCGGGATGTCGGGCCACATCACCGGCACGGCCTGGAAGCCCTCGATCGCATCCACCGTGATGTTCTTGACCTTGCGCTGGGCCAGCGACATCACCTGGTAGTTGTTGATCGCCGGCATCAGCTCCAGTTCCTTCGTGATCGTCCGGACCTTCTCGAGCGTCACCGGATTGAACACGTCGCCCTCGGTCCGCTCGACCGCCAGCACGACGACGTTCGCCCCACCGAAGATGTCCTGGTACGCCACGTAGGTTTCGACGAACTCGTGGTCTTCGGGGAAGAGGTCGATCAGCATCGACTCCATTCGGACTTTGGGAATCTGCAGCGCGAAGAACACCGTAATCGCCAGAATCCCCAGCCCGAACGCCCATCGGTGCCGGATCACGAACCCCGCCATTCGTTCCGGCAGCGTCATTTTGCCCCCCATCGCGTCCAGGTGCGCCCGAAGTCACGCGTCACCAGGATCGCCGTATTCGCCCCCACCGCGATGCCAAAGCCGTCCTCCGCCAGCGCCACGGAACCGATCCACAGGTACGTCGGCACCGCCACCGTCTGGTAGGGGCCCTCGGGCCGGTCCGCGACCAGCATGGTGCCCGCCGCGCCCGCCACGACCGTACGGCCCCCGGCCACCGCCGGGCGGAACAGGTGCTCCCGCGTGCCCGAATCGGGACGCTCCCAGGTCGCCCCCGCATCGCGACTGTACGCGATGGCCCCATCCGAACCGACCGCCAGCACCCCGCCATCCCCCGTCGCCGCGACACCGAACAGGTGCCCCTCGACCACGTCGTCCAGGCGCATCCAGGTCTCGCCGCCGTCGGTCGATCGCACCACCAGGCCCATCTCGCCCACGATGACCAGGGTCGTCGGGTCCACCCAGACCACCCCGTTGAACTTCGGGTCTTCGCCCTCCTCGACCACGTGGATCGACGTCCACGTCGCGCCTCCGTCGGAGGTCCGCAACACCGTACCGAAGTTGCCGACGACCACGCCTCGCATCGGGTCGATGAAGTCCAGCGCCAGCAGCGGCTCCTGGGTACCGGTCTCACCCCCGGTCCAGGCAGCGCCACCGTCCGTCGTCTTCCACACCGTTCCCTGGCGTCCGCAGGCGAACCCGATCTGGTCCGTCACCCGATCGGTCGCCAACAGCACCGCGATTCCCCCCGGCCCCTGCTGGCGGAAGGTCGCCCCGCGGTCCTGCGACACCAGCGCCAGGCCCGGATATCCGACGACCCAGACCCCGTCCCCACGCAACGACACGTCGTGAAGGGGGTCCCGCCGGACCAGCCCCTCGATCTTCCCGGCAGCCTGGGCGAGCACCACGTCCGGAATGCCGGCCAGCACCCACAACGCCAACGCGAATGCGCCCCAGGCCGACCGGGAACGGCCAACGGCACGACAACTTCCTCGCCCCCCTTGCCCCCCGGCGCGCCCCGAGGCATCGGGTTGGCCGGCAACACGCTTCCTGGCCTGCGTCATCACAACCTCCGCCCGGGCACCTGTCGGCACGAATGCCTGCCAGCCGCCCTACTTCGCCATCTTCTTCAGGTTCGTCAGCGTGAACTTGTCCGGCTCCAGGCCGGTGTTCGCCGTGAAGTTGTAGGACGGGAACGCCGTCGCGTGCTCGGCCTGCAGGTCGATGGTCAGCGACGTTCCGATGGTCAGCGGAGACGTGTCCATGTTGGGCGAGTCGTTGTACGCGTTGATCACGATCTTCCAGAGCTTGCCCTTCTTGTCGTAGGCCTCCTTGTACGGAATCAGGTAGGTCTCGGCATCGAAGTAGAACACCATCCGGCTGTAGGGATAGTCGCGGAACTTCGGGGTGGCCTCGACCACGTAGACCGGGCGCGGCTCCCACTTGGACCGGAAGTTCCAGTGCGGCGGCGTCTTGAAATCGAAGGTCTGGTCGCGGAACTGCTTGCCCGAGCGGACGCCCGAGTGCATCGGCGCCAGCATCGTCTTCTTGCCGATCAGCTTCCAGTGCATCCATTCCGGATAGCCCATGTAGCCGCGCACGTCCTCGTACAGCATGTCGGTGCTGTTCCACGCGTCGCCGCGCGTCCCGAACGTGGCCTTCATCGTGCGCCGCATCGTCGGGATGTAGATCCACCCCTCCTGGTCCTTGGGCTCGACGTACCGGTAGTACAGGGCCCCGAAGCCCGCCTTGTCGTAGGGCTCGACCGCCCAGGTCATCGAGGCGTAGGCGATGCCCTTCTGTTCGAATTCGGGAATGTGGGGGCGCGGGTCCAGGTCCGTCCTGTTCTGGGCGCGATTGATGTACAGCCAGCGCCACTCCTCGGAACGCTCGACGCCGGACTTGGCCGAGATCCAGTAGACGCCGTAGTGGAACCCGCCGTCATCCCCCTGGTACGAGTAGTGGTAGTTGTAGGCAACCTCCAGGCCCGTCTGGGGATTCGGGAACGGCAGGCCCGCGACGTACCCCTCGATGCCGCGCTTGCGCGACTCGTTGCCGGTGTCGGTCAACTTGATGCCCGCCCGGTACTTGTTCGTGGCCTCGATATACGTCAGCGACGGATGGATGCGCTGGTAGGGCGCCGTCCAGATCCGCATCTTGTACTTTTCCATCAGCAACTGGATCGCGGGCGCCAGCGCCTCCTTGAACGGCTGGTAGTTGGTGCCGTCCAGGATCAGCCCAGGCCGCAGCCCCGGGATCTCGCCGGGTTTGAAGCCGGCCGTCTCGGTCCAGTTCTCCTTGGTCAGGGTCTGTGCGCCGGCCACGCCCGCGAACAGTCCGACCAGCAGGACAATCGCCGCGCCCAGAACAAGTCGGTTCAGATTCCGCATTTTGCCCCCTCCCGCGCCATCGCGCGCCCCGTCAGAACTGGTATCGAACCTGCAAGTTGACCTCGTCCCGATCCCGGAACAGTCCGATACCCCGGTACGGATTGCCCCCGAAGAACTGGTTCACCGCCAGCAGCATCCGCCAGTGGTTCCCCAGCGTGGCCCCCAACTGCAGGCTCAGGAAGCCGCCGTTGTTCGGCAGGTAGGCGCCGACGATTCGGGGGGTCAGTCGCCCGTGCAGGTAGCTGGTGAACACGGCACCGACCAGTGTGAACGAATGCTCGTTCGTGGTGGTCGTGTCGTAGCCTGGGACGTCGATCATTCGATCCTTCTTGTCGAAACCCAGGATGGCCGAGTGCATGAACTGCACGACGAACATCACGGACTGCTGCGGATTCAGCCACCGAATCAGCGCCGGCTGCTGCAGGGTGACCGAGTAGTTCAGGACGTGCTTCTGTGGATTCCGGTAGTACTGCTCGACGTCGTTGTTCGGCAGCACCCGGACGTCCCGCGGCTTCAGCGAGTGTACCGGATAGGTCCGGTTCGGCTCGTACGACAGCTCGGCCTTCAGGTTCGTCCCCAGCGGGTACGGCAGGTTCGTTTCCATCGAGATCCCGGCGACGTGCTGCCGCGGGAACCCGACGTGGACATCGACCCCCCGATCGCCGGCTTCCCACGGCACCACCGCCTTGATGGGAATGGGCGGACTGAGCTGGTGAGTGTAGAAATAGACCAGCGAGTACGTGAAGTTCCCCAGTTCCCCCTGCCAGCGCGCCCCAATGCGGCTGTCCTTGAAGTCCCGGCCGGGATAGTGGAAGTGCTTCTGATAGATCTTCCACGGCGCGACCGACTCGTCCGTGCGGCCGGGCTTGCCGTAGTACTCGGGTCCAGGCACCGGCGGAAGCCCCCAGGCCCCGACGAACGTCAGGGGAACGGTGACCGTGTCCTCGGGCCTGTCCAGCATCGGCACCCAGACGACCTCCAGCGCCCCCTGCAGCGCCTTGACGCCCACAAGCGCCTTCACGATCCACAGCGGGATCCGCTGGTCCTCGAAGGACTCCAGCGGCCCGAAGTGCCAGGTGGCGTCGATCGGGTTGACGACGTCCAGGGTCCGGTACTGGCCGGACTCGCCCCACGAAACCTGCTGCCGCCCGACCCGAAATTGCAGCCAGTCGGCCGCCTCGATATCGATGTACAGCTCGCGGACGTCCAACTCGTTGTAGTACTTGTCGTACACCCAATCGATCGTCTTGTTGGCGTTCCCGTAGTATCCGGCATGCGGGACCTGGGCATCGCGATCGACGTCCAGCTTCAGGCTGCGAACCCCCCGCAGGATCGTGTGGACCGACACCTTGGGCGACGGCGTCCAGTCCGCCTCCAGTTGCAGCGTGTTCCGGAACATCGACATCTTGCCCAGCTTGCCGCCGTGGTCGATCGGCAATCCGTCGCTGCCCAGCCTGGCCTTTTCCCAGCCAAAGAAGATGCCGCCCTGGCTCTGGATGTACCCCTGGATCCGGAACTTCGGCTCGTCCTCGGCCCTGGGCACGACCGCGGACCGAACGTTGGCCTGGGCCTGGGCCGCCTCGGGCGCGGCATCCCCGTACCAGTCCTCGTCCGGGTCGTAGGTTGCATCCCCTTCGAATTCCACGCCCGGGGCCGGGTCGGCGGGCGAGCCCGGAACGCTCCAGACGTCCTCGGGCGTGCCGGGAACCGGCGCCACACCGACATCGATTGCCCCGTCAGCGAGAGCCCTTCCGGTCCAGGTGACCAGGGCAAAGGCCAGAAAGAACCCGGTCGTGCGAACGACGATTCCGCCGTGGCTTCGCATGCCTACCCCCTTCACGAAGAAGTCGCCCCTGGACCTGTGGACCGAAAGGCTCAGTCACAGGTAGCGGGGCTGGGGTTCGTGGTGAATTGCGTCCGGTCCACGTACAGGTTGCTGATCGCGACGCTGTCCGCCTTGGTCCAAAGCATCTCGCTGGCCCACTTCACGGACCCGTCCTTGTTGTAACCGGACAGCTCGACGTGCCCGGCGGGAACGTTCCCCGCAACGTACCGCCCCTCGGCCTTGCCGGCGCCGGTCGTCTGGACCGTGGCCAGAGGCGCCGGGTAGCCCGTCGTCGTCGAGAAGTAGCGGTACTCGGCCTCGGGGTCCGTCTTGATGGTCCCGCACGAGACGTACTCCTCGGCCCCCGCGTCGTTCACCCAGTACAGGGCGCCCGCGATGATCGACTTGGTCGGGTCCGGGGTGAAGCCGGCCAGGGCGGCCGCGCTGACGAAGCCCATCTCGCTGAGCAGCCAGATGGTCTCGTATTCCTCGCCCTCCGGCAGCTCCAGGGACACGTTCCAGACGTACGTATCCTTGCAGTCCACCAGCACCGATCGGAAGCCGTACAGCTTCCCCTTCTCGAGCTCGAAGGTGACCATGCCTTCGGCGTCCGCGGTCGTCGTCATCGCCGTCGCCTCGCCCGTGTCATTGTCCATGACCGTAACCTGGGCGCCGGCCATCGGCTGCTTCGAGAGGTTGTCCTGAACCTGCGCCTTGAAGGTAACCTTCTCGACGGGCGTCGTGTCCACCCCGGTGTCGGTCGTGCCCCCGGGATCCTGTTGCGGCACGTCCTGGGTGACTCCGTTGTCCTTCGACCCGCCGTCGTCGGAATCGCACCCCATCCAAACAAGCCCAAGGGCCAGGATCAACACAAGACCCGAATGCACGCGCTTCATGATGGTTCCCCCTCGGTAAGAAATACGCCGGCCATGCAACCCGGCTCCCGCAATGGGTGAGCGCACTGAATTTCGCCCGAAGGTTGACCTTTGTCAAGCATTTGCAATGTTTATGGACTGCGTCATTGCATCGCCACCATGCGTGGCGTGCCGAAACGCCTCACCTGATGGCAGTCATGCCGCACCGCGGCGAAGCTTCGGGACTGGGCAATGGGCCTGTGGCGCGAAGGCGGCCGGGGCGTCCGATCTCCTAGAAGCCCAGCGTACACCAGACCGGAAGGTGGTCGGAGTGTCGGGCATCCCGGTCCACCTGGGCGGACCGCACATCCCCGAAATCGCGATGAAACACAAAGTCCAGGCGACGTGTCGGTTCCGCGGCCGGGAAGGTGAACCCGGCCGACTCACCCGAGGAAGCGCCGCCGTCCATCAGACACTCCCGGAAGCCGCTTCCCTGGGCGAACCGAGCCAGTGTGGCGTCGGTGGTGAAATCGATCTCCTCGTCCGGGAAGCCGGACTTGCGCGTCGCATCGCCCGGCACCGTGTTGAAGTCGCCCCCCACCACGACCCGGCCGGGACGAGCCTCGACCACCTGTCGCAAAATGACCGACTGGGCCTCGCGATTCGGCTGCGAGAACGCCTCGAGGTGGACGTTGATGGCCCGGAACTCCCGGCCCGCCCCGGGGTCGATCCGGGCCGCCTGGATTCCCCGGTGCAGATAGAATCGGCGGTACCACCGAGGGTACTCGTCAGGTTGCGGAAGGTCGATGCGCTCGCAGGACGTGATCGGGTGGCGCGACAGGATCGCCTGACCGCTGTGGACCCGACCGAGCTGACGCGACGGAGGCCAGTAGGGATACGGCAGCCAGCGCACGTCCCAGGTGGTCACGAAACACCCGTAGGGAAGCCCGACGGCCTGGAACAGATAGGCGAACTGGTCGATCCGACCGCTGCGGTCCGATGGGCGGTCCACCTCCTGCAGGAACACCAGATCGGCCTTTCCCGCAACCAGCGCCTGCGCGATCGCGTCCAGCCTTGCGCGCACGTGGGAGGCATCGTGACGATCGGTGGGCTGGCCGTCCGGGCCTCCTCCGAACGCGATGTTCCAGGACGCCACCACCAGCGCATCCCCCGCCGAAGCGTCCCCGCCGACGGGCTGGCCCCGGACCTGCTCGATCCGCTCGCCCTGGCGCGGCGGCAGTCTGCCGGATGCCCACCACGCCGCGGCCAGACCGCAGGCCAGCACCAGCGCGCCCGTCACGGCCAGCAACCACCCCCAGGAACTCAATCCCCTTCCTCCTGAATCACGCCCACATCCAGGTGGCGACCGCTCAACCGTCGCCCATACTGGACCGGGTCGGTGAAGACCGGCCCCCCGATCGCCGTCCCGCCCACGGATCTGAGGCGTTCACGCAGGATGCCGCAGAATCCCAGCCCTTCCAGCGAACAATCCAGCCCCAGATAGACCGCCATGCGCCCGCACGCCAAGCGAGTGGACCAAAGCCCCCGCGTCAATGCGCGGATGTCGGCGTCCGGCATCCCGAGGGGCACCCGCGCCGCCATGTCATGCCGCATGACGATCAGGTCCAGGCGGCGCCGATCGGGGGGCACCACCGGGTTGCCGACGTGGTCTCCCACGAGTACGGGCGCGACAAGGCACAGGTCCCTTTCGTGCCGCAGCAACTCGGCCACGTATCGTGCCTCCGCCGAGTTGTCGGTCCTGGGGATGGGCGGCTCGACCAGCGGTCGCACCCAGGCGTCCCCGCCGGCCGGTCCCCCAAGCGCCCCGAGCACGATCGTCAATGACACCAGGAACGCGAATGCCGTGACGCGCCACAGTTGTCCCATTGCCCCGATGGCCTGGACCCCCAGCAGCAGCGCGATCGGGACCAGCGCGACGACCAGGCGCATGAATGCGAAGTCGGGATGCGACTGCAACTGGAACCAGTGGGCGGACACCAGCGCCACCAAACCCAGACCGATTCCCTTGGCGCGCAACGGCCTGCGGATCGAGAAGATCATGCCGGCCGCGACCAACGCAATCGCCGCCGGAGTCAGCCAGGCCGACATGCGCACCAGCCCAGGAACGAAGCCCCCCCAGGCGGCCGTGGACAGCAGCAGCGGGAAGTACAGCGCCACGCGCGGACGGTCGAACAGCGCGAAGGGCAGCCGGACAAGAACCGCGGGAATCACCACGATCAGGAACACGACCAGCGCCGGAACCACCAGACTGACGGGATGGATGAACCAGGAGCGCACCCGGCCACCGCCCCCCTCGGCGAATCGCGAGACCTCGGTTCCGACCGGCTGCCTGCGCACCCAGGCCGCAATCACCGCCGCATCGGCCAGCAACCAGAGCGCCAGCGATTCCGGTCGCAATTCCGCAAGACACGCCTGGAAGATGACCATCGCGATCGCGGCCATCCGGCCAGACCAGTCCCTGCCATCGCTGGACCAGACGCGCTGGAGCGCCAGCACGCCCAGCGCGGTGAACAGGGTGACCCCGCCGATCGGATGGTCCGAGTACACGTACTGGAACACCCCGTGACTGAGCAGCAACGAGACCGCGGCGGCGGACGACAGCAGAATGCCGCCCCCCAGCGCCACTCCCGCGGCGACCATGACGGGCAGCGATGCCGCCAGCAACATGCCTGTCAGGCGTGCCTGGACGAACACGGGCGGCAGGACTGCGTCACCCTGAAACGCGCGAGCCACCTCGAACAGGGCCGTGCGGACGTACTCCCGGTGGAACAGCGCGAACAACTGCGACAGCGTTCGTCCGCTGTTTCCCTCGTGAGGCATCGAAAAGCGGCTGATCAGCCAGGACTCTGGAATCCACCAGGACGCCAGCCCGAATGCGAGCGCCGCCAGGGAGACGACGCACACGCCCCACCCTTTGCGCCGACGCGCCGCCCCGGCAGGCGCCGCAAGGATCCAGGCGGCAATCAGCAGCCCGATCGCGGAAAGGGGGACCAGCAGCGTGAAGACGCTGACGACAACGGACCGGGCGCCGTCGATGTAGATCGCCTCGGCGCCGGTCCGCGTGAACGTGACGTCCAGCACCTGGTACAGTTCCATGGCGGAAGGCTGCGTCAATCCGGAAGGTGGCGGCAACCCGGCCCGCGGCGCAGGCGGTGTCGGGTCTGGCGCGTCAACGGCGGATGGAGGCGCCTGGATCGGGATCGAATCCTGGGCCTGCGCGACGCCAGCCCACAGCCCGAACCCCAATGCCAGGCAGGCCATCCAACGCAATTCGCACCTCCGGATGGCCCGCAGGATAGGTCCGCGTGGGAATTCCGTCAATCAGCGCCCTAGCGCAGGGCCTTCAGGCCTCCGCGGGCCGCGTCGATCAGGGGGCGAGCGGAAAGTGGGGCACCCACGGCCCCCCGCATCCAGGCATCCGGGGTCAGACGCCCCTGCACGCACATCCGCTCCATCTCGGTCGCCAGATTCCGACCCACGATCCGATCCTCGATCTGGGCATGCACCAGGTGCCCGATCGCGTAGTCCGGCAGGTACAAGCCATAGACGATCATGTGGCTGTAGATGGCCAGAATCGCGGAATCCCGGACGCCCATGACCGGGGCGAAGTACCGGTTCCAGATCTCCACGGCCTTGTCGATCGTGAACTGCCGCAGCGCGGCCGGTGTGGCCTCCGGATTGGCGTACAGCCAGCGCCAGACCGCCATGTCCAACAGGCTGACGCCGGAGATCTCGAACGTCATCCAGAAGGCATCCAGCGCGCGCAGCGCCTTGTGGGCCGCGTCCTCGGTCCCAAGACCCAGCACCTCGATGTCCCGCTCCTGGAACAGGAAGGCGAAGGCCTCGGTGAACGCGGTGTTCGGAACGCCCATCATGAGCGTGGAATCCACCCGGTTCAGCGTGAAGACCTGCTCGACGCAGTGCCCCAGTTCGTGGAGCGCGATGTTGTATCCCTTGTAGTCCATGCCGTCCTTGCCGATGCGCGTCCGCAGGCGGGCGGCGTCCGACCGCATGCCCGCCCCCATGGCATGCCCAGCCCCGCGAGACCCATCGACCACGATGTGATCCGTCAGGAACGCGGACGTTTCGGGGTCGAACCCCAGCCTGCCCAGGATGTTCGGCAGGTCGGCCTGGAATGCGTCGCGGGACGGATATCGTTCCCGGACGACCGAATCCAGGTGCTCCGGGGCCAGCGTGCTTCTGGCCTTGAACCCGTCGTACCAGATGTCGAACGGCTCCAGCGCGCGCCCCAGGCGCTTGCGGATCAGGCGCCCCACGTCCTTCGCGACGGGCGCCGACAGGACCGCGGTCAGCAGGGCCTCGACCTCCTGTTCGGGAATCTCGCGATCGAACTCGAACTTGCGCGCGATGTGCGTCGGGTAACGCGGGGACGAGGCGTCGATGCCGCGCTCGGCCGCGAACACCTCCAGCAGCCGCGCGTAGCGAACGTCCGCCTCGCGATCGGCCGAGGGCGTCGGGTCCCCCGGCTGGCGCGCCCGCACCTGGTTGGCCATGGGCTCGTACAGCACCGCGGGATTGTCGATCACCACGGCCGGGATCTGCTGCCTCAGGATCCGGTCCATCACGGTGGCGATCAGGCGCTGGCGCCCCAGATTCCCGACGGGGTCCGTGTACATGGACTTGATGTGATCACGCAGCCCCCAATGGCTGATCAACTTCGGCCCGCCGGGGAAGGGACGCGTGCCGTCCGGCGCGACCAGGGCGTCGGTGTGGATGTTGTAGGCCGCGATGTAGTCGTCCGCGGCTGCGTAGGCCATGGTCTGGGCCTGGCGGGCGGCGCCGGGGATCCGCATGGCCAGCGACCGCACCAGCCGGGCCGCCGCCCAGTCCTGGCGCGTCAGATCGCCACGCGTCAGGTCGGGCTCGGGGAAGTTCAGCAGGGCCACGAACGCCAGCCGGGTGCGGTAGAGGTCGTCCGACAGGTGGTCGAACGGGTTCAGGGTTGCGAACAGCAGGTCCACGGGCATCGACGCCTTGGCATCCAGGTCCGTTTCCTCGCGCAGCGTCCGCGTCAGCGCAACCTGATGCCCGGACAATGCCTCCCAGTTCTTGCGGAAACGTTCCAGCAGATCCTGGCGCGCCCCGGGCTCGGCCACGAACTGCGCCACGCAGAACGCCTGGAACGCCTGGGCGTCCCCGTCCTGCTCGCGCCAGAATTGCGCCGCCTGTCGGACCCCCGCGAGCGCCCGATCTCGACACTGGGGACCGTGGGCCGACGTCAGGGCATCGACCGTCGCCTGGATCTGCTCCTCGCCAATCATGCCAGTCATCGACTTCTGCTCCACCTGCGCCCACGCCACGGGCGCCCACCCGACGACCATGATGCCGCCCACCATCGCAGCCAGAGCCCACCGAATCCCTGATGTCCGCATGTCGATACACCTCCTGCGCGCACCAATCCCGAACGGCGCGATGATGCCACACCGGGAATCCGGCAGAAAGCCGAAACGCTACAGAAGGAACGGCAGAACGGCCTTGCGATCTCGGGGGTAGTCGGGGAAGGTCCGCAGGTACCACTGGTGATGCGTCAGTGCGCGAGGAAGCAGGTTCGCCGCGGTCCAGACGGCGAAGGCCAGCCCGGCCAGACTGAAGGTCACCAGGGCGAAACCGAACCACTCGATCATCTCGCCCAGGTAGTTCGGCGACGAAACCCAACGAAAGGCGCCCTCGCGGGGAATCGCGTACCCCGTGGGATTGGCGCGCCGCATCCGTCGAAGAACCGCATCCGCGTGCAGATTCAGCAGGTAGCCGCCCAGGAACATCGCGAGCCCCACCCAGCACAGAGGATGCGCCAGCCAGGCCACCTGGGGAACGCCGCCGAACCGGGTCAGCCCAAGGCCCAGGATCGTGCCGTTGATCGCGTTGAAGATCACGCCAAGCGCCAGGATCAGGACCGGCAGCGGCGTCTTGGACCGCAGCCGCAGCGGGTAGATCAGCGCCCGGTTGCCGTAGTGCAACGCCCACAGCCCCAGCAGCATCCACAGCAGCGGGGGACGCTCGCCCGAGGCGACCGTCGCCACGATCGGGAAGGTCAGCAGCGCCGGCAACTCCATCAGGAACCAGCCCAGCCTGGGGGGCAGCCCCGGCCCGACCTTGGCGTTCGCATGGCGGCCGTAGGGGGCCGAGATCCGCATCAGTACCAGCGCGATCACGGGCGCCATCGCCATCCAGGCCGCAAGCCCCCAGTTCCAGTACGCCTGCGTCATGGACTGACCTCCATCGAGGGTGCGGGGTGGACCCGGAAGCCGCCAAGCATCTTCGCGAACGGGGATACCGGCAGGATCTGCCAGGCCATGATGTCCCGAAGCGTCTGGGCCTGGGGGCGCGGGGCGTAGCCGATTTCCGCGGCCGCGCGCGCCGACGTCACGTGCGTTTCGCCCAGCAGCACGCGAATCGAGTCCATCGTGCAGCCCGGCGTTCCCCCGGTCAGCCGCGCCTTCATCGCGGCGAACGGAACGCCCAGGAATCCGGACCAGAGCGGCACCTGGAGGCGTGTGCGCGGTCTGCCGGCGATCTGGTCGAGCTGGCGCCCAAGCTCCGACAGGGACGCCCACGTGCCCGACAGCAGGTACTTGCGCCCGGTCTGGCCACGGTGCGCCGCCGCGATGACCCCGGCCGCGACATCGCGAGCATCGACCCAGTCGTAGCCCCCCGTCGGGACGAACGGCAGCCGCCCCGTCGCCAGCGACGCGATGACGCGCCCCATGCGCGAGCCCTTGTAGTCATGAGGCCCGATGACCCCCGTCGGATTGACGATGACGGCATCCAGGCCCCGTTCGATGGCGCCCAGGATCTCGCGCTCGCCCGCCGCCTTGGACAGGCCGTAGGCCGGGCGGGACGGGTCCGTGACCTGGGGACGGTCCTCGTCGATGGGGCCGTGGCCCGGGACGTCGTCAAACGCATGCACCGAACTGACGTGTACCAGGCGCCGAACGCCCGCGGCCAGACAGGCGGCCGCGACGTTCCGCGGGCCGACGATGTTGACGTCCAGCCCGGACCGGAACCGACCCTCCAGCGAAATCAGCGCGGCCAGGTTGAAGACCAGCTCGGCCCCCTGGACCAGCCGCGCCAGGCTGTCCGGATCCCGGACATCGCCCTTGACCCGCTCGACGTCCAGGCCTTCCAGCGCCCTGACGTCCTCCCGGCACAGCACCCGCACCTGCCACCCCTGGTCCACGAGCGCGCGAACCACGTTCGCTCCGACGTGTCCCGTCGCTCCGGTCATTGCGACTCGCATCATAGCCTCGTTGGTTGGAACTCCCGTTCGCGCGTCCAGCGTGCGAATCCGCACGACACCCGCGACGCGCAGGTGGACCGAGCAATCCCGATGCCGTTCCGCTCGCCTTTTCGCGCATCCCTGTGGATTCGGGACCTTCGCAATCCGGATTCCCGAAGCCCTCGCGCCCGTTCCTCGGCCGGACCGTGCGATTTCGCGCGCCCCGTCACCTGCACGCCCCCGGGGATGCCCGCTGCGGAGGCCAGACGCCGGTCCACCTTCCGTGCTACATTTCCAGGGTCCCTTCCTGGATGGAGCTGCCCAGATGCCCGTTCATCCCCTCGCCGGAACGCCTGCCCCCGCCGATGTCCTGGTGGATGTCACCGCGCTGATGAATGCCTATTACGACCGTCGTCCCGATCCGGGGGACCCCTCGACGCAGGTTGCGTTCGGCACCTCGGGTCACCGAGGCTCCTCGCTTCGCGGGTCGTTCACCGAAACGCACGTGGCCGCCATCGTCCAGGCGATCTGCGAACACCGCGCCGCGGCCGGCATCGACGGCCCGCTGTTCCTTGGGGGGGACACGCACGCGCTGTCGGGCCCTGCCCTTCGGACCGCCATCGAGGTTCTGGCGGCCAACGGAGTCACGACGCGGTTCCAGGAAGGCCTGGAGCCCGTACCCACCCCCGCCCTGTCCCGCGCCATCCTGTCGCTGGCGAGGGACGGCATCGCGTCGGACGGCATCCTGATCACGCCGTCCCACAACCCGCCCGAGGATGGGGGCCTGAAGTACAACCCTCCGCACGGCGGCCCGGCCGACACGACGATCACCGGCCCGATCCAGGCACGCGCCAACCGGATCATCGCCGCCGGGCTGGCCGACGTGCGACGGATGGCCTTCCAGGACGCGTTGCGCACCCCGCACGTCGGGACCTTCGACTTCCGGGCGCCCTACGTTTCCGACCTGGCGAACGTCCTGAACCTGGACGTGGTGCGCGACGCAGGCGTACGCATCGGGGTGGATCCGCTGGGCGGCGCGTCGGTCCACTACTGGGATGCGATCGCCGACCACTACGGCCTGGATCTGGTGGTGGTGAACCCCGCCATCGATCCGGCCTTTGCCTTCATGCCGCTGGACCATGACGGACGCATCCGCATGGACTGTTCGTCCCCCTGGGCGATGTCCGGCCTGATCGGCCATCGACAGCGCTTCGATGTCGCCTTCGGGTCGGACCCCGATGCCGACCGGCACGGCATCGTCACCCGCACCGCGGGCCTGATGAACCCCAACGCCTTCCTGGCCGTGGCCATCGAGTACCTGTTCGCGCATCGACCCGGGTGGCGACCCGACGCCGCCGTCGGCAAGACGCTGGTCTCCAGCGGCATGATCGACCGCGTGGCCCAGTCGATTGGCCGTCGCGTCGTCGAGGTGCCCGTCGGGTTCAAGTGGTTCGTTCCCGGCCTGCTGGACGGCTCCTTCGGCTTCGGCGGCGAGGAAAGCGCCGGGGCCTCGTTCCTGCGCCACGATGGCACCGCATGGACGACCGACAAGGACGGGATCCTGCTGTGCCTGCTGGCCGCCGAGATCACCGCCCGCACCGGCGAGGACCCCGGAACGCGCTACCAGACGCTGGTCCAGCGCTTCGGCCGCCCCTGGTACGCCCGAATCGATGCCCCGGCCGACGCGGCGGCGCGGCGAGCCCTTGGCGGCCTAGATCCCGACCGCGTCCAGGTGACCGAGCTCGCCGGCGAAACCGTCAGGGCACGATTGACCCACGCGCCGGGGAACGGCGAACCGATCGGCGGCCTGAAGATCGTCGCGGATTCCGGCTGGTTCGCGGCACGGCCGTCGGGCACCGAGGATCTCTACAAGATCTACGCCGAGAGTTTCGCCGGAGAGGACCACCTGCGCCGAATCCAGGACGAGGCGCGCGAGATTGTCAGCAGGACGCTGTCGCGCACCGGGGGGTGACCATGAAGGCCGACCGGAAGCACGCCGTCGCCCAGGAACGGGATGCCGAACCTGCCTCCCCCCACCGCCGGCAGGACGACCGCGGGTCTCGCACCCAGTCGCTGCGCGGGCTGGGCCTTGCCGATCAGCTCGCGGCGCTTCGGCCCCACACCCCCAGGACGGCGGATGCCCCCGACGCATCCCAGGCTGCCCAGGCGACCCCCGAGGCCCAGCCCCTTGAGGCCCCCCGGACGACCGAGTCCTCCCAGACGCCCCAGAGCGCTTTGGCGCCCGAGTCCTCCCAGACGCCCCAGCCCCCCCAGGCTTCGGCCCTGGACGCCAACGGCCTTTCCGCCCGATTCCAGGACGTGACGGCCTTCGTCCAGGTGATGGCCGGAGGCAAGTTCCTGCGGCCGGGGTGCGGCGACCGCGCCGCCGTGCGCGTCGTCCAGCACGCGCTGGCGGACCTTTCGATCCCCTGCGGCCCCATCGACGGCATCTGGGGCGCATGGACAACCTCCGGCGTCCGCACGTTTCAGGGCAATGCCGGCCTGGCCCAGGATGCGGTGATCGGCCCGCTCACCCTGAGCGCCCTCAGTGCCCAGACCCAGTCGGCTCCCATCCCCCAGGACGCGCGCCTGAAGCACCAGGATGCCAATGCATCGACGGGCGATCCCGACGCGACCAGCGCGGGATGGCGGGATACCGACGAACTGCCGTACGCGCCGGACGGCATCACCTGGGACGGCGCGAGCATCCTGGACCGCTGGTCCCAGATCGACAGCAGCGGCGAGACCCAACTGGACGTGCATCGCTGCGCCGCCGTCGCGGCGATGGCTCCGCGGATCCTGTCCGGCCCGGGGGCCCTGTCCACCTTCGCCATGATGGTGTCGGCCAAGTCCCAGGTGGCCCTGGCCCGAGCCTCCACGCCGCCCGAGACCCGGGGCCGCCTGCTGGCCCTGGCCCCGGGGATGGCGGCGCTGCAGACGAAGCTGATGGTCGGCAGCGTGCTTCCGCCCGGCATGCGCATGACCTACGGCGACCTGGGCATCCTGGCCGAGACGGCCATGTACGCCTATGCGGGCGATCCCACCACCGGGGCCAGCCGCGACGAGGCGCGCGAGATGGTGCATGCGGGTACCGGCGAGGCCAAGGATGCCCGGGGCAGGGACAAGGTTCCCGAGCACATGGAGGTCGCCAACCGGACGACCATGCGAAACTTCCTGAACCGCCTGGCCCCCGGGGAGGCGTACCAGGTCCACATCACCACGCGGGAGCGAATCGACTACAGCAGCGATGCCTCCCCCTGGGCCCAGTTGAACCACTTCGTGACCGTCGGCCGCCATCCCGGCGCCAAGGGCGGCGGCTGGTATCTGTACGACCCCTGGCCACGCCAGGGTTCCCAGATGGTGCCCATCAAGGCGCAGCAGGCCGACGCCGAGTCGGAGGAGTTCTGGTGCTACTTCGAGGAGAAGGAGACCCTGAGCGGAATCCAGGGGCTGGAGCCCGGGTTCAAGACGTCCATCATCGTCGGCTCGACCCGTCCCGAGTCCTAGGATCCAGCGCAGCCGGAGGCCCCATTGCCGCCCAAGGTGACCGTCCTGATGCCCGTCTTCCGCGCGGTGGCCACGATTGACGAGGCCCTGGACAGCGTGGTCGGCCAGACCCTGCCCGACTGGGAGCTGCTGGCGGTGGACGACGGTTCCGATGACGGAACGGTCCAGCGACTGGCCTGCCGTGCCGCCGCCGACCCGCGCATCCGGCTGCTGCAGCGCCCCCACCGCGGCATCGTGGCCGCGCTGAACGACGGTCTGGACCAGGCGAGTTCCGGTCTGATCGCCCGGATGGACGCAGACGACCGCATGACGTCCGATCGGCTCCAGTGGCAGTTGGAGGCCGCCCGGCAGCATCCGGACTGGGCCGTCATCGGCAGCCGTGTCGCCATGGTCCCCGAGTCGTCGCTGACGGACGGCATGCGCCACTACCGGGACTGGCTGAACGGGGTGCTGACCCCGCCCCAGATTGCCCGGGACATCTGGGTCGAATCGCCCCTGGCGCACCCCTCCGTCCTGTTCCGACGCGATGTCGTGCGTTCCCTTGGTGGCTACCGGGAAGGTCCCTTCCCCGAGGACTATGATCTGTGGCTGCGCATCCACACCGCCGGACATCCCATCGGCAAGGTCGATCGCGAGTTGCTGGCCTGGCGCGAACGTCCGGACCGCCTTTCCCGGACCGACGCTCGCTACGCCCCCCAGGCCTTCCGCGCCCTGAAGGCGCTGCACCTGGCGAACTCGGTGTTGTCTGGATGCGACCAGGTCCAGCTCTGGGGCGCCGGCCCCGATGCCCGCGCCTGGCGAAAGGCGCTGGCGGTTCAGGGCATCCGCGTTGCCCGGTATTTCGACGTCGATCCCCGAAAGATCGGTCGAACCCTGGCGGACGGGGCCCCCATTGTGGATTGGCGGGAGACGCCCCGGTGGCGAGGCATCCCCCTGCTTTGCGCCGTGGGCCAGAAGGGCGCCCGGGAGCGCATGCGGGGAATGCTGGCCCGGATGGGCTGGGTCGATGGCCAGGACTACTGGTGCGTGCAGTAGGCTCGTTCGTCGCGGCCGGCGACGGACGCGAGGGAACCCTACCGGAGTCGATGGCGCGATGACCGATGTGCTGGCCACGGGCAATCTGGTCTGGGAAGTCAGTGCCCAGGTCGCCGCCGTGCCCCCCGACCTTCCCACGGACCCGTCGGCGGCCTTCGGGGCCGTGCTGCGCAACCTGGTTTCCCTCCGCGAGGACGGAGGCGGGTCCGCTGCCAACACCTGCGTCCACCTGGCCCAGGCCGGCCTGCGGATCGTCTTCGTCGGCAGGGCCGGCACCGATGGCGCGGGCCGCAATGCACTGCGTTCCCTGACGCGGCACGGAATCGACGCCCGGATCGAGTTGATGCCGGGACGTCGGACCAAGCACAACCTGTTTCTGGTTCCCTCGGACGGTTCCGAACCTGTGCTGCGGGTCGGCGTGCCCGAACAGGTGGCTCCTCCCCTGCCCATCGACGCGGTGGAACCCGACCTGCTGGCGACCGCGCGGATCCTGCATCTGGATCGAGCGTCCGCGACCGAGCTCGCCCTGGCACAGGCGCGCGGCGGCGCCCCCGTCACCCTGGACCTGCACACCGACCCGGGACGTCCGGTCGCGCAGACCCGGCTCGAGGCGCTCCTGCCACTGCTGGACGTCCTGATGGTTTCGCACGACGCGGCCGCGGCCCGCGCACGGCGCCTGGGCATCGACCCCGATCCCGCGGCCTGCGCCCGGTCCCTGGCCGCCCTGGGCATTCCCTGGGTGGTGGTCACACGCGGCGCCCTTGGGGCGGTCGCCTGCGA
Source organism: Myxococcota bacterium (assembly GCA_029975745.1). GTDB lineage: Bacteria > Myxococcota_A > UBA9042 > DTJE01 > DTJE01 > DUVQ01. Next base: position 19,717 of record JARKOL010000385.1, read on the forward strand.
GTGCGATCACCCGGCGTTCCCCGTGCCTCCCGTTCCCGTCGCACGCAGGATCGATCCGACCGGGGCGGGCGATGCGTTCATGGCGGCGCTGATCGCCGGACGCCTGAACGGCGCGCCGTTCGCGGTAACCTGCGCCCGCGCCGCCCAGGCGGGTGCCCTGGCGTGCGGCCGCCTGGGGGCGCGCCCCTGATCCGGAGTCGCTGCGACGAATCGCCTGTCGCCCGGTCGCCATCCGGCGGTCCGGGTTCCCAACCGGACGCGCTTCGGGTAAAAACGAATCGACTGCGGCTTCACGGAGACACACCATGTCCGGACCCTTCAGCGGCAAGACCGTGTTCATCACCGGCGCCTCCTCGGGAATCGGCGAGGCCCTGGCGCGCGAGTTCGCCCGGCGAGGCGCCGCCGTGGCCCTGGCGGCCCGGCGCCTGGACCGCCTGGAGGCCTTGCGGGACGAACTGGCGGGCACCGGCACGCGTGCCGTGGCCGTCCGATGCGACGTGACCTCGGATGACAGCGTGGCCGCCGCCATCGCCGAGGCCCGCGGCGTCCTGGGACGCATCGACGTCGTCGTCGCGAACGCCGGATTCGGCGTCGGCGGTCGGGTGGACCGCCTGTCGCTGCCGGACTTCCAGCGCCAGTTCGACACGAACGTCTTCGGCGTCCTGCGCACCCTCTACGCCGCGCTGCCCGACCTGAAGCAGAACCGGGGCCAGTTCGTCCTGATCGGCAGCGTATCGGGATTCATCGCGACCCCGGCCACAGGCGCCTACTCGATGTCCAAGTTCGCCGTGCGGGCCCTGGGGGACACGCTCTGGGCCGAGCTGGCCCGGGATGGCGTCGCCGTCACCTCGATTCACCCCGGCTACGTCGCCTCCGAGATCCGGCGCATCGACAATCGCGGCACCCTGCGCGAGGACGTTCGCGACCCCGTCCCACCCTGGCTTCAGATGCCGGCGGCCACAGCGGCCCGCCAGATTGTCGGCGCGGTGGCCCGACGTCGGCGCCAGGTCGTAATCACCGGCCACGGCAAGCTGATCGTGTGCCTGAACCGGCTGTTTCCCTGCGTGCTGGCCCGTGTGTTCCGCGGCGGCGCCACCAAGGGCCGCAAGATGGGTGGGGTCGGGTCGAAGCAGGCCTGATGCCCTAGCCCGCCAGACCGAATTCCGCCGCCGCCTCGCGATCGATTCGGGAAATCGACGCCTTCAGCGAGTGGTCGTCGTCCACCTCGATCAGTCGCACCTGGGGATTCGAGGACGCGTATCGACGGGATCCCTCGATGGGCACCACGTCGTCCCGCGTGCCGTGAATGATCAATGCAGGACAGTCCACGGCAGGCACCTTGGGGTACTCGGCCAGATCCTGCACCAGCCCGTAGTGAACCGGCACCATCGTGCCTTCCGCATCGGGCAGCGCCAGCCGTCCCTCGATGCGCCACTGCGCCAGCCCCTCGGCTCCCACCAGCGACGCCCACCGATCCTGCAGCCCGAAGCCGGGGCACAACAGCACCAGGCGGTCGCAGCGCCCCGGATTCAACCGGGACCACAAGGCGGCCAGGTAGCCCCCCAGACTGGACCCGATGAAGCGCCACCGCGTGTCGCCGCCCGCCTGGCGGTCCATGGCGTCCAGAACCCCCAGCATCGCCGAGCACGTCAGCCCCGCGAACGACGGAGCGTTCAGTTCGGGCAGATCCAGGGAAATCCCCCGCGCGGCGAACGAGCAGGACAGCCACTGCCCCTTGAACGCCCGGGGACCCGAGGCCAGCCCGTGCAGGTATGCGTACCGAATCATGTTCCTCCCGATGACGCGTCGCCGGACGCCGTCGCGGCCGCAAGGATACCCGGCCCGCCATACGTTCGTACAGGCATTCGCAAGCGTTCCTTTCGACGGAACCTGCCCCGACACCCCGATCCTGCGGTTTTCCTGACGCGCCCGACGCGCTAGACTCCCCAGGTCCCTGGCCCGGAGGTTCCCGTGATCCGTTCCGCCATTCCGCGACGTCGGCTGGTCCCGGCGCTTTTCTGCTGCGGCCTGCTGGCCCTGGCGGCCTGCGATGACAGCGGCGACGACAGTGCCGACCTCGGGCCGACCACCGATATTCCCGGCGATTCCGGCAGTTCCTCGGACGTGCCCGGTGCCGATGTGCCCGACGTCCCGCTCGATATCGACGAGGACGTTCCCCTTCCCCAGGATGCCCTGGACCCGGACACCCACGCTCCGGACATCGCGGACGACGTGGCGATCGAGGATCCGGGCGCCCCGGATGTCGGCTCCGAGGACCCGGGCCACGACCCGGGCGTCGAGGACCCCGGCCCTCCGACCCCGGTCTTCTGCCACTCGTTCGCGGACTGCCTGGCGGACGAGGTCTGCGTCCTGTCCCTGGGCGAATGCCAGAAGCGCGCCACGTGGACGGACATCAGCCCGGCGCTCTACGGCGTTCACCCCCGCGAGGTCGCGCCTGGGGACGTCCTGATCGTCGATGGTCGTCGCTTCTCGGCGGGCGGCCTGACCGGGAACACGCCTCGCGCCCGGGTGGGCGACGTCAACGTCACCGGCCTTCAGTTCGACGAGAACCGGCTGCTGATCCCGGTGCAGGCCGGGATGGCCGGGGACGTGCGGGTCTGGGCGTTCTACAACAACTACCAACTGATGTTGTGGCCCGACCCGGTAGCCGCCGCTCCGGCCGGGGTCGTGCCCTGCACGAACCAGACGCCCGCGGCATCCTGGATTCCCGGGACGCGTCCGGACCTGACGGGTCCCTACGCCGCCGGGTACGTCGATCTGGGCGATGCGCCGATGACCCGGGTCTATTACCCGGCCGAGTGCGGCTCGGTACGACGCCCGCCCATCCAGACCGAGGCGCCCTTCCCCCTGGTCTGCATCCTGCACGGCAACGGCGCCCTGCACCTGCAGTACGAGTACCTGGCCGAGCTGTTGGCCACCTGGGGGTTCGTGTCGTTCATGCCCCAGACCGACCAGAACATGGCCGGAGAGCCGTTCCAGGAAATGCTGAAGAAGCTGATGCCCGTCATCACGAAGATGCGCGGCCGCGCCCTGGACGACGTTCACCCCGTGCTTTCCGGAGTCGAGACCACGCCGGAAATCGCCTTCATCGGACACTCGCGCGGGACCGGTCGTGCCGAGGAGGCCGTCGGCTCGGACACCGATCTGAACAATCATGCCGTGGGCTTCGTGTTCCTGGGGCCGGTGGACGACGACAAGAAGGTCCGGGGCCAGTTCCTGGTCTTCGGCGGCAGCAAGGACACCCAGAGCACCGCCGCGAACGTGAACAGCGCCTACAACAACCAGAAGGCGCCGCGGTACAAGATCGTCCTTCCGGGCGGCAATCACGGGTCCTTCTGCGACCACAAGGTGTACGGATACACGCCCATCGGCCCCATCGTGGGGGACCTGGAGCCCACCATTCCGCGATCGCTTCAGTTGCAGATCGTCCAGCGGTTCACGTTGCCCTTGTTGCAGCGGGCATTCGGGATGGACGAGCCCTTCGCGGACGTGCTGGACAGCGCGCCCAGTACCGCCGACTACACGATCACCCGGGATCCGTGACGCGAACGCCCCCTTGGGGAATGGGAGTTGCCGGGGGAACTGCCCCCGTACTGAAGGAGGAATCGATGACCACGACGCTGACGCCCCAGGATCGGATGGAACTGCTGCAACGTTTCCTGCGCTATGTCCGGGTGGACACGCAGTCCGACGAGAATTCGACCACCAGCCCTTCGACCGAGAAGCAGAAGGACCTGTCCCGGATGCTGGCCGAGGAACTGCGCCAACTGGGCTGCGAGGACGCCCGAACGGACGACTGGGGCTATGTGTACGCCACCGTTCGCGCCAACCCGCCCGACCTGGCGGACATCGTGCCCACCATCGGCCTGATCGCCCACGTGGACACCGCCTTTGGCTGTTCCGGAACCAACGTCCAGCCGCAGGTCATCGAGCGCTTCCCCGGCGGCGACATCCCCTTGCCCGGAACCGAGGACCAGGTCATCCGCGTTTCGGAGAACCCGAACCTGGCGCGTTGCATCGGGCACACACTGGTTCACACCGACGGCACCACCCTGCTGGGCGCCGACGACAAGGCCGGCGTGGCCGAGATCATGACGGCCATCGACTGGATGCGTCGTCACCCCGAATTCAAGCACGGCACGATCCGCATCGCGTTCACCCCGGACGAGGAGGTCGGCCGCGGCACCGAGCATTTCGACGTTGCCGGGTTCGGCGCGAAGTACGCCTACACCCTGGACGGCGGAGATCTGGGCGAGATCGAGGACGAAACCTTCTGCGCCGACGCCGCCAAGGTGATCATCGAAGGCGCGGACGTCCACCCCGGCTACGCCAAGGGCAAGATGATCAACGCGGTCCGCATGGCCGCCTCGCTGATCGACCGCCTGCCGGTGACGCACCTGCCCGAAACGACCGACGGTCGCCAGTCCTACCTGCACCCGTACGACGTCAAGGGGGACGTCACGCGCGTCGAGATCAAGCTGCTGGTGCGCGCCTTCACCAACGAGGAACTGGCCGAACGCGCCGCCGACCTGCGTGCCGCGGCCGCCGAGGTTCATGCCGAGTTCCCCGGCAGCAAGGTGACCGTCGAGATCAAGGAACAGTACCGGAACATGGGTTTCGAGATCGCGAATCACCCCCTGGTGATGGAGCTTCCCTTCGAGGCCGCGCGTCGCCTGGGAATCGAGCCGATTCGCAAGGCGATCCGGGGCGGCACGGACGGGGCCCGACTGACATACATGGGCCTGCCCACGCCGAACCTCTGGGCCGGCGGCCAGAACTTCCACTCGATCAAGGAGTGGGTATCGCTGGAGTGGATGGCCAAGTCGGTGGAGTTCACCCTGCAACTGATGGGGCTCTGGGTCGAGCACAGCGCCCGTCAGCCCCGGACCTGACCCGGCCTGCGTCCCGCCACGGCGCTGCCCCGATGGCCCGCGGAGCCTCCGTCAGGTGAGCGCGCGATTCGTCCGGGACGCTCAGTACAGCAGCGCCTTGACGGTCAGGAACTCGGCGGTGTCCCAGTCCAGCCCGGCGTGTTCGCGAGTGATCTCGCGGGCCTGCAGCGCCCCCGATACCGTGTTGATCCGCTCGGGGGTCGGCGGATGCGTCGAGAACAGTTCACCGATGTCGCTGATCAGGCCGCCGACAGCGCCACCGCCGCCACCCCCGCCGTACGCCTGGTCCAGGAACTCGAAGAAGTCCACCAGCCCCCACGCGTTGTACCCAGCGGCCAGGGCGTACTGCAACCCCAGATCGTCGGCCTCGCGTTCCTGATCCTTCGAGAACGTCAGGGTCGTGACCGTCTGGATGGCGCCCGCGACCAGATCGCCGTAGTACTTCTTGCCCAGCAGGCTGGCCAGTCCGTTCAGCAGCATGTAGTTTTCCATCGCCTTGACGCCGTGACGCGCACTGATGTGTCCCAGTTCGTGGGCGACGACCCCGGCCACCTCGGCACCCGACGTGGCGGCCTTCAGCAGGCCCGTCGTGACATAGACGTAGCCCCCCATCACGGCGAACGCATTCACCTCGTCCGACTGGACAACCGTGAACGTGTACCCCAGGTTCGGCCGGTGCGTGTGCGGCACGACGCGATTCCCCATCGCCTGGACGTACTGACGAACGCGGGCGTCCCCGGTATGCGCGGGCATCTCGGCCAGCAATTGGCTGTGGAATTCGGCGCCCATCTGGACCTCGTCGGCCTCGCTGACCAGCAGCGAGCCCGAGTCCAGGTCGGCGCACCCGACCATCGCGGCCATCGCCGCGACGGCAAGCATCGGCATCCATCCTCGCATACGCACCTCCCCATCAAGACGGCAACGCTTCATCATGGGCCCTTGCGGCCCCCGGGTCAACCCGCCGGGTGGCCCGCCTCCGCGTGCGACGCCGGCGATCGGAAACCCGTCGCGATCGATTGGCCGGATTCGTCGCCCCCTCTGCTACAATTCCCGTGGCTGGCACGTGCCCGCCTGGACACCCCCGAAGGAGTCGATCGATGCGCACGCCACTCGCCCTGGTTTCTGGTCTGGCCTTGGTGCTGGCCGTCGGCCTTGCCGCCTGCGGTTCCAGCGGCGGCACTGAACCGGTTCCCGACGCCGTCCAGGACCAGGGCCACCTGCCGGACCTGCCCCTGGATGTCGCCGACGACGTCGCCGACGATCCGGGCACCCCCGACGAGGGCAACCTGGATACCGGCGCCGTGGACACCCCGACCCCCGACGAGGGCGCGGCGGACGTCCCCACCGCCGACGGATGGACGCAGCCCTGCGATCCGGATGGCGCCAGCCTTTGTTCCGAGGACGGCTACCGCAAGTACACCTGCACCGAAGGGACCTGGGTCGCCTACGAATGCATGGTCCAGGAGGGCCGCCTGTGCGAGGAGGGCGCATGCGTCGATCCCTGGCGCTACGCATCGCCTGCCTTCGGGACCTGCCCCGACGAGCCGCTGGCCACCCCCGAGTCGCTGGCCCAGAAGGCGGCGCACTACGACGCGCTGGCACCGCGCCTTCACATCCATCCCCAGTTGAAATGGGCGATGAACGTCACGTTGAAGCAGGTCGAGGTGGACTGCGAGGGCGAGCAGGTGCCGCCCTGCATGGCGCCGGTCGCTTCGGAAGCCGAGGCGACCTGGGAGGACGTGGCCCAGTGGCACACCGGCGAAAACGACGGGCTGTGGAGCGCGCTGTACCTGACGTCCCAGGCCTTCCGCTATGGCACCACGAAGTCCCCGGAGGCATTGGCCAATATCAAGCTGCTGCTGGAGGGCCAGGTCACGCGCATGCGGATCACCGGCGTTCCCGGTGTCTTCACGCGCCAGTTCATTCCGCCGAACGTGCCGGGGATCGCGTGCCCGGATCCGGTGACCCAGATCGGACACTACACGACCGACCTTGAAAAGGATGACAACCGCTGGGTCCAGGTCCGCGAGGACGGCTGCGTCTGGGCGGTCGATCGCGTTTCCGGCGAATGGACCACCACCCCCGAAGGCATGACCCAGCCCCACTGCGGCCTGGACGACTACGCCGGCTGGTGCTGGCTGGACAACGTCTCCCAGGACGAGTACGCCGGCCACATGCTGGCTCTGGGCGTGTTGTGGAAGCTGGTCGATGACCCGGACGTTCGCGACACCGTCCAGGATCTGATGACCCAGGTGGGCGTCCACCTGATGGAAAACGACCTGTTCTTCGTGGACTGGGACGGCCGCCAGACCGAGCACGGCAAGCTGCACGCGCTCAGTTTCGCGGACACCCCGGGCTTCCTGGCCGCGCTGTCCATGGACTACATCCTGCAGGCCGCCGTCGCCAGCGGGCGCCAGGATCTGTGGGACTACTACCACCTGTGCCTGCTGCAACAGGGCGGAGGGCAGTGCGAGGGGTGGCCCCACTGGAACGAGGAGGCGTACGACCAGTACCTGCCGATGATGGAACTGTATGTCGGGCTGAACGACTGCAAGAGCAACTGGAACAATTTCAGCATGGTGCTTTGCGCGATGCACAACCTCGCCTGGTTCGAAACGAACCCCGCGATGCGCGAGCACATCCAGTGGGTGCTGGACCAGAAGTTCATCAACGAACCGGGCCGCACCCGCACGATGATCGTCCAGGGCAACCCGTGGTTCAACTTCACGTTCGCGGCATTCAAGCGCCTGGGGCCCGGTTCCGACGGCCCGGCGCTGGGGCCGGTCGAGGAGGGCATCTGCTCGCTGCGGCAGTTCCCGGCGTCCAAGCAGATCCGCGATGCCGACTCGTCCGGGGCGTACCCGCATTTCTGCGAGACCCGCCTGGGGGGCTCGGCCACCGAGTTCCCGGTGCCCGTCGCCGAGCGCTGCATCTCCACCTTCGAGTGGTGGCGCGATCCGTACGCGCGCCAGACGTGTACCGCGAACGCCTACCGCTTCAACCAGCCCGGGGACTACCTGCTGCCCTACTGGATGGGGCGGTACTTCGGATTCATCCCCGAGGAGTTGTGATGCCGGATTCCGACGTGCCACAGGACGGGGGCGAACGACTGGTCGCCGTGGCACGGGACGTCTATCGGATTTCCCTGCCGACCCCCTACCCCGTGGGTGACGTCAACGCCTACCTGCTGGATGGCCCCAGGCCCGTGCTGATCGACACCGGCGTGGTAGGCGAACGCAGCCTTGCGATCCTGGCCGACGCGCTGGCGACCCTGGGGCACCGGATCCAGGACATCGGCGCGATCGTTCTGACGCACGCCCACCAGGATCACGCCGGGGGCGCGGACGCGATTCGCCTGCGCTCGGGGGCGCCGGTACACGTCGCCGAGCGGGCGGTTCCACGGCTGGCCGACATTCGGGGCACCTACGACCGCGAATTCCCGACGTTCGTGGCGTTCCTGCGTCGCGCGGGATTCGGCCCCGACACCATCGACATGTTCGTCCAGACGCGACACGCGATCCTGGCGGGCAGCCGGTCGTGTCCGGTCCTGTCGCCGCTGCGGGACGGCGACGTGCTGGACGTCCCCGGGGGGCGCCGACTGCACGTACATGCCCGTCCGGGCCACAGCCGCAGCGATCTGGTGTTCGTCCTGGAAGGCACGGGGGTCGCGTTCACGGGCGACCACGTGCTGGAGCACATCACCCCGAACCCGACCCTGGAACCGCAAGATCCCGACGAGACCCAGCCCTACCGGCCTCTGCTGGCCTACCAGGCAAGCCTTCGCGCCACGATCGAGCTTCCCATCACGCTGGCCGCGCCGGGACATGGCACGCCCTTCACCGAACCGGCCGATCGATGTCGCACCATCCTGGCGATGCAGGATCGTCGCATCGAGCGGACGCACCGGATCCTGACCGACCGCGGCGCCATGACGTTGAAGGAACTGGGACACGTGATGTTCGGCCGGGTGCGGCGCTGGGACGTGTTCCTGACCCTGTCCGAGGCGCTGGGCGCGGTCCAGGTGCTGGAGGCCCAGGGCAGGGTCCAGCGTGTCGCCGAGGACGGCGTCGAGCGATTCCTGGCGACGTAGGCCCGTCGAAGCCGGTCCGCCACGGCCCCCTCAGTCGAACCCTACCGACCGGACACGTGGACGTCCATCTGGGGGAACGGAATCGAGATGCCCTCCTGATCCAGCGCGACCTTGACCGCACGAACCGTGGCCTGGCGAACGTCCCAGAAGGTCTCGGTCGGGGCCCAGACCCGCACGACCCAGTCCACGGACGACGCGCCCAGTTTCATCAGCAGCACCTGGGGCATCCGGCCCTCGCCCTGCAGGATTCCGGGAACGGACGCAATCGCGGCCTCCAGCACCTGACGCGTACGGTCGATGGAGGCCCCGTAGCTGACGCCGACCTCGATCTCGACGCGCCGATGGGGATGATGGGTCAGGTTCTCGATGACCGAACCGTACACCGAGGCGTTGGGGATGATGATCCGGCGGTTGTCGAAGGTGTCCAGGGTGGTCGAAAACATGGTGATCCGATCGACCTTGCCCAGGTTGTTGGCCACGTTGACGGCATCCCCGACCTTGAAGGGCCGGAAGATCAGCAGCATGAACCCCGCGGCCAGATGGGACAGGCTGCCCTGGAACGCCAGTCCGATCGCCAGCCCGGCGGCGCCGATCACGGCGGCGAAACTGGTCGTTTCGATCCCGAAGATCCCCAGGCAGGCCACCAGGGCAAAGACCAGGATCACGACCCGAATGATGCTGCCCAGATAGCCGTGAATCATCGGATCGACGTTGCGGCGCTTCATCGCCAGCGTGGACAGTCGCCCGACCCAGCCGGCCAGGACGTAGGCCAGGACCAGCACGACGATGACGCCGATGACCTTCAGGGAGTAGTGGACAATCAGGTCGCGCGCGGCCGTCAACCACTGGGCCGACAGCACCTGGTTCATCTGGGCTTCCATCGCGACTCCCGAGTGCGGGACAGGGTCATGGGACGGCCCAAGGTGCCGTCCCGTCCGGGGGAAGTCTAGCACCGTCGAAGAAAGGCGTGGCCCTGGTCCGGGAGGCCCGCTCCGAAGGCGGCATGCTGTGGCAGGACCAACGGTCGGTCCGACAGGAGGATTCGCGGGATCAGGCGCAGGTCCATTCGCACCAGCGGCCATCCATCAATTGGCCGCAGAGTTCCTGCCCCACGGAGCCCGGATACGTGGCGGAATCGTCGAACTGGGCGCAGGCCGTCACGAAGGACCCTACGTCGGTGCCGGCGGCCTCCAGCTCCTGGCGCAGGCTTTCCTTGAGGCGGCAGCAGCTGGCTCCGCCCGCATCGGGGGATGCGTCCAGGACCAGCGCGTCGGCGGCCTGGACGGGCGCGTCGGCGACCGGGACGTCCGTGGAATCTCCGTCGGCGGTCTCGCAAGCGACGATACCGAGGGTCATGACGCAGACAAAGAACAAGCTCCGGAAGAATGACATGGTGCACCTCCTCAATCACCGAGCCGCCGCAGAGGGCGCGCGGGTTGCTTGCAGTATTCGGACATTTATCATCCGTTTTTGAAGCAGGCAAGGATTGGACTAACAACTGCTGTAAAGACATACCATTAGGCTCAAATTTGCTTCAGACAGGACCGACTGGACGGCCACTGTTCGGACGTCCTATGTGGTGACTCCACCGCGCCGCCGCCAGGGTATCAGCCCCGCCAGAGCGAGACCCAGCACCAGTGCAAGGCCTAGGTTCCCGCCGGAGTCCCCCGACCGGCCCGCCACGCACCCGCCACCCCCTCGTACGGGCTGGCCCCCAGGATCCCGACCGACCACGGCATCCCACGCCGTCGAATCCTGGCGGACCTCCGGGGGGTTGCCCCCAGGGTCCCGTCCGGCATCCACCACCGCACCCCCAGGGTCCGTTGGCGGCACGCCCGGATCGACCACAGCCCCATCCTCGGGCAGGACACCCGGGTCGATCGCGCCGGCGTCGGGTTGGGGCTCGGCCACGTCGGGACCGGGATCCTCGCCAGCATCCTCGTGCCCCACATCGCCAGCACCCGCGTCCGGCCCCTCCGCATCATGGCCCACGTCGCCCGGGTCGCTGGCCCCAGGATCCCCCCCGGAACCGGCATCGGGCTCCAGGACGTCCGGTTCCTGAACGTCCGGTTCCAGGACGTCCGGCATGGGTTCGGCCTGGTCCGGAAGGGGCTCGGAGGTCTCGGGCACCGGCTCCGGCAGGTCCACGTGGCAGTCCTCCAGCAGCGGCAGACAGACCGCCCCCTCGCGCAACGTCACGCAGGTCGTGCCCTGGGGACACTGGCCGACGCGGCACGCGGCCACGCACCAGTCCCCCGAAGGCATCGTCCAGCACCGATTGCCGGCGGGACCACACTCCTGGTCCTGCGCGCATGCCCGGCACTGCACCTCGACGCATCGGTTGATCGTCGGGTCGCACATCGTGAACGCCTGGCCACAATCCCCATCGGCCCGGCAGCAGTTCGACACGAAGCCGGTCGTCGTGCAGATGCCCCCGATGCAGCGCTCGGTCGTGCAGGGGTTGCCGTCACTGCACGCCGCCACGTTCGCCGTGAACACGCATCCGGTCGCGGGCACGCAGGAATCGCTGGTGCATGGATTCCCGTCATCGCAAACCACGGGTTCGCCGCTGCATCCCCCCTGGACGCACCGATCATTGGTCGTGCAGGCACTGCCGTCGTCGCACCCGCGACCGTCGTCGATCCCCGTTTCGACGCATGCCCCGTCCACGGGCCGGCACGCCACGGCGCGGCACTGCCCACTGGCGGGCCCGCAAACGACCGGCTCGTCGATCAACACGCATCCCTCGGTCACCGGGTCGCACGCCCACTGCGTGCCGTTGCAACGATCCCCGTCATCCACGCACTCCTGGCCCGGTTCGGCACACGGCACCCGGTAGGCGAATGCACACGTCCCCTCCAGGCAGGCATCCCCCTTCGTGAACGCATCGCCGTCGTCGCAGGGAAGACCATCCTCGACGGCCAGCGCGACGCACCGCCCCAGCCCTTCGTCGCACGCGCCGTACGTGCAGTCGGTCGCCACGGCGCCACAATCGCGAGGCGTCCCGGCGACGCAAACTCCCGACGCGCAGACGTCCTCGACGCTGCAGAACAGGCCGTCCTGGCAGGGTGCCCCGTCCTCCAGCGCCAGCAACGCGCATTCCCCCGTCGCGGGGTCGCATCGGTTCGGCGTACACGCGGTGCCCCCGGGCGGACATTGCCGCCGCGTGAACACGCAGCCAGTCGAGGGGTCGCACGAGTCGTCGGTACACAGGTTTCCATCGTCGCACACCACGGGCGACTGCATGCAGAACCCCTCGATGCACTGCCCCTGGGTGCAGGCACTTCCCGTGTCGCAGGGCCCGTCGTTGTCCAGATAGAAGCACCCGAACGCCGGGTTGCACCCGTCATCGGTGCAGTCGTTCCCGTCGTTGCACGGACGAACCTGGCCCGTACAGACGCCATCGACGCAGACGTCGCCGACGGTGCATGCCGATCCGTCCTCGCAGGCCCCTTCCCTGGGCGTCCACACGCAGCCCACGGCGGGGTCGCACACGTCCTCGGTACACGGTTCGTCGTCCTCGCAGGAAACCGGGTCGTGAACGCACCCCAGCGTCATGGGGTCGCACCAGTCGTTCGTGCAGGCGTTGTGGTCGTCGCAGTCCTTGGGGCGGTACACGCAGCCCGTCTGCGGGTCACATGCGTTTTCGGTACAGGGATCCCCGTCATCGCAAAGCGCCGGAACCAGGCACTCGCATGCGTCGCCAATCCCGTCACCGTCGAAATCGGCCTGGTCCGGGTTGAACGTCACGGGGCAGTTGTCGCAGGCACTGCCGATCCCGTCGCCGTCCGGGTCGCGCTGCAACCAGTTCGGCACGTCCACGCAGTTGTCGCACACGTCCCCGACCCCGTCCCCGTCGGTGTCCAGCTGGGCGAACCAGCCGATGTTGTTCGGGACGGCCGGGCAGTTGTCGCAGGCGTCCCCGACCCCGTCCGCATCATGGTCGTGCTGGTTGTTCGCCAGCCCCAGGCAGTTGTCCGGTCCGTTCTTGCAGTAGCCGTATCCCGGCGGCGGCAGTCGGTCGTCGCAGATCCGGTCCCCGTCCGCGTCGAACTCGCAGGCATCGCCCACGCCGTCCCCGTCGGCGTCCTCCTGGTCCGGGTTGGGATAGAACGGACAGTTGTCGGCGCCACCCGGCCCTGCCCCGGCGCCACAGATCCCGGGCACCGGAACGCCGTCGTCGCAGATCCCGTCGCCGTCCGTGTCGGGATCGCAGGCGTCCCCAATGCCGTCCAGGTCCAGGTCGGCCTGGTTTCGGTTCCACACCGTCGGGCAGTTGTCGCACGCATCGCCGACGCCGTCCCCGTCCGTGTCCGCGTTGGTCGGGTCCGCGACCTCCGGGCACAGATCGCACGAATTCCAGACGCCGTCATTGTCGTCGTCCCGCGGGTTCAGGTCCGGCTCGTCGGGACATCCGTCACAGGCGGAACCGATGCCGTCGCGGTCCGGGTCGGCCTGGTCCGGATTGGGCACGAACATGCAGTTGTCCACGGCGTCCGGCACCCCGTCCCCGTCCCAGTCGTACACGGGCCCCGCCAGGACCGGCCCGCCGGCCAGGGACAAGGTCACCAGAACCGCTCCCGCCAGGGTCCACGGCGTCCCATCGCCTCGTCGCACGCCCCCCCCGGCACCCCGATGCACGGTATCCGTCATCCCGCCTGCCTCCACTGACGCTTTGCGGCACTGAAGCCGCCCGCTCCGCATCGATTGCGCAACGATTCCTGGAATCGGCCGCCCCGGCGCCCCCATCGGGGGCGAACGGCCCTCGGACAAGCGAACTTCATGCCGCAATCCGGATTGACATCCGCGCGCACTTGTCGGACCTTTCCTGCACGCGGGGCGCCGGGGTGCGCGCCCCCCATCGCGGAGGTCATGTCGATGCTCAAGCGCGCGCTGATTGCCTGTGGTTCCCTTGCGCTTCTGGCGGCTTGCGTCGGCCCGGAAGCCGAGGGCGTCGCCCCGACGGCGACCGGGACCGGTCCCCTGGTTCGCTGGGATCCCTTGGCGAAGCCCCTTCCCGACCTGCCTCTGCCCAACAACGTCGCGACACGGATTGATCCGTCGTCGCCTACGGGCCGGCGCCTGAACCTCTCGGTCGAGGCCTCGACCGAAGCCGAGCGCCTGGTCCGCGCCAAGGCCAACCAGATGGACGGGTTCGGCCTCTTTTCCCCGATCTGGCTGTCGTTCGACAAGCCGCTGGATGCCGCGGACATGTTCGCTCGGCACACCCAGAACCACGCATTCGACGACGATGCGGTCTATCTGGTCAACGTGACCCCCGGGTCGCCCGAGTTCGGCCTGGCGACCCCCCTGGACGTGGGCCAGGGCAACTACCCCCTGGGGCTGGAATGGCCCTGGCAGTACTGGGATTTCGACGCGCACGCCGATTCCCCGAACCTGCTGTTCGAAACGCATGACGAGGACGTCAACGGCAACGGCATCCTGGACCCGTACGAGGACCTCGATTTCGATGGCGTCCTGGACAAGCCGAACACCTGGGACGGCAAGGACCCCGGGCCGGACAACATCTCGACGCTGATGACGTTCTATGAGAAGCAGACGAATTCGCTGATTCTTTGGCCGGTTGCCCCCCTGCTGGAGCGCACCACCTACGCCGTCGTGATCACCAAGCGTCTGAAGGGCGAGGACGGCCAGCCCGTCCGGTCACCGTTCCCCTATGTGAACCACGCCGCCCAGACCCCGGATCTGCTGCCTCTGGCCGACATCCTGCCGGCCGCGCCCTTCAACACTTCGATGGACGACGTGGCGTTCGCGTGGGTGTTCACGACCCAGACCGTCACCGACGAACTGGTCGAGGTCCGCAAGGGGCTGTACGGCGCCGGCAAGCTGGGATGGCTCGCCGACATGTTCCCCCCCGATTTCGAGCCGAAGCCCGTCCTGTCCAAGGATGCCCCCCCCGAGGGCGGCACCGTCGACAACATCTACACGCTGCCGGGCGAGGTCGTGCTGACCCTGCTGGACCTGGTCGGAACCGTCCTGTACGACGGCCCGCGCGTCGCCACCCTGAAGGCCGACTCCAAGTACGTGGACTACTGGGTTCTGGGGTCGTTCACCGGCCCCAACTTCCTGGCGGACCAGGAGGGCATCGCCACCGAGTTGTACCCCGCCGACGACAACGAGTCGTTCCTGATCGACCTGGACAAGGGCCGCGCGTCGGTCGCGCCGCAGAAGATCACCTTCATCTGCGCGATCCCGAAGTCCCTGGACGGCCACAAGCCGCCCTTCCCCGTCATCACGTACGGCCACGGCTATTCGGGCGCGCCCTTCGAGGTGTTCGGATTCGCGGGTCGCTTCGCGCAGTTCGGGTACGCCACGTGCGGCCTGGACGCCCCGGGACACGGTCTGGCGCTTCCCGTCGAGCCCGGCATGGACTGGCCCGGCTTCGTCGAAGGCATCCTGACCGACGTGCTGCCCCACTTGCGAACGTTCTACTACAGCTTCATCAACGGCCGCATCCGTGACCTGGACAACGACGGCGTGGTGTCGTCGTTCGACAACGGCGGCGACTTCTGGTCCTGGGACGTGTTCCACATGCGGGACATGGTGCGCCAGGGCGTCGTCGATCACATGCAGTGGATTCGCGTTCTGCGCTCGTTCGGCGAGGGCAGGAAGTGGAAGGCCGACAGCAACGACAACGGCATTGCCGACGACCTGATGGGCGACTTCAACGGCGACGGCATCCCCGACATGGGCACCGCGGTCAACACCGGCTACCCCGTCTGGGGCCAGTCCATGGGCGCCATCATCAGCCAGGTCCTGACGGCGGTCGAACCCGCCATTCCGGCCTCGACGCCCATCGCGGGCGGCGGCGGCCTGATCCACGTCGGGCTCCGTTCGACGAACCCCGGCGTTCCCGAGGCCGTCCTGATGTCGATGATGGGACCGTTCGTGGTCCTCACCCCGATGGAGGACGGCACCGTCGAGATGGCGTGGATGATCAACAACCTGCATCGCGAGTACTTCCGGGTGCCCGAGGGCAAGGACCGCGACCCGGGCCGCGACCACTACTACCCCTTCGCGCGCACCACCCAGATCCAGCCCGGCGACACCGTCGTCGTGCGCAACCTGTCCAACGGCGAGGAGCGCTGGTCCTTCCGCGTTCCGCTGCCCGGCGGCCAGTCGCCCCAGCCCAACTGCGCGGGCGACCGCGCGTGCCTGCTGGAAAAGGCGCGCTGCCAGTTGAACATCGACCAGTGGAACCTGCCCGAATGCGCGAAGTGGCGCGGCTGGCGCATCAGCCTGCCGGCCGACGGCACCTCGGCGATGCAGAAGCGCCAGTTGCTGGGCCTGCAGGATGGCGACACCCAGCCGGTGCCCGTTTCGTGCGCCCCCGGGGCCTGGACGGTTCCGGTCGATGGCGAGGGGCTGCCCACCGGCCCCGGCGAGTGCGCCACCCCCGTGGGCGAGCGTGCCCTGCTGTTCGGGGACGCGATCGAGATCGCGATCTACTCGGGCTGGGTCGAGGGCGAGGCGCTGCAGACCGCGACGCCCAAGACGGTGATCGACACGTTCGAGTTCCCGATCACGTTCCAGGGCGCCATCTACCCCGCCGGGGCCCCCCTGGTCGCCATCGCCACCGGCTACGGCCGCGCCCGCAACACGCCGGACTTCCGCAAGTTGATGTCCGTCGCCGCGTTCATCGTGGAAAAGGCCGACCCCATCGCCTACTCGCGTCACTACGCCGACCGCGCGGCGCTGGCTTGCGGCTGCGGCTATGACGAGGGCACCTGCCCGGACGGCATCTGCAAGTACCCGCACGGCAACATGATCATCTACCACGCCGTGGGGGACCCCAACGTCGCAATCAGCACCAGTCTGGCGCTGGCGCGCGGCGCCGGCGTGCTGGACTACTCGGGCCCCGGGGTCACGCGGAACGACCTGTTGCTGCAAGCGTTCGTTTCCGAGGGCGTGGAGGGCTTCCGCCGCCACCACAGTCAGGGCCCGAACATGCTGACCTTCGAGGACTGGAACAAGGACAAGACCTTCGTCATCAAGGACGCCCGATGGCCCGACGAGTTCACGAAGGATTTCCTTGAGAACCCCACCGGCGCCATGCCGCTGCACGCCGACCCGGACGACACCGACCGCGGCTATGACGAGTTCGGCGAGCCGAACGTCCCCGGCTACAAGCCGCCGACACGTGCGCTGCGAGCCGACGGCGTCAACATCAGCGGACACCTGGCGCTGCGCCTGCCGTACACCTACCCGCTGGGTGCCCATGGCGTCGAGTTCAGCGACCCGCGCTACAAGTTCAACATCAAGAACTTCGTCGAGAACCAGCTGACGCTGTTCCTGACCTCCGACGGCCGGGTCCTGACCGACGCCCCCTGCCTGGCGTTCAACTCCTGCGAATTCTTCCCCCAGACCATGCTGGATGACGCCCCGATCCACTGGAACAGCAAGGGCCCCAAGCCCGAGGACTTCCAGTAGCCTCCTCCCGGTCTGAAGGACGCGATCTTCCGCCTGGTTTTGGCCTGATTTTTCCTATCGCCCGCGCTTGCGCCTTCCTATAATCGCCCCAGCGATCCGGCCCCAGGCACCCATCGGAGGAAGTTCGGATGAAGATCTTCGATTTCAAGTTGGACCCGATCACCGGCGAGGAGTACTACGAAGTCAACGTCGGCGGTCGGCAGCTGCTGAACAGCCACATCCTGAACAAGGGCCCTTCGTTCACCCGCGAGGAACGCGTCGAATTCGACCTGATGGGGTGCCTGCCCTGGGGCATCGAGGATCTGCAGGGTCAGGTCGATCGCGCTCTCGAGATGTACCGCCGCAAGGACGAGGATCTGGAGCGGTACATCTTCCTGATGGAGTTGCAGAACCGGAACGCCACCGTCTTCTATCGACTGCTGCTGGACAACCTGGTCGAGATGATCCCCATCGTGTACACCCCGACCGTCGGTCAGGCGTGCATGCAGATGAGTCATATCCAGCGGCGCGCGCGCGGCATCTATATCCATCCGGACAACCTCGCGGCCATCGACCGGATCTTCGGCAACATCTCGCTGCCCGACGTGCGCTTGATCGTCGTCACCGACGGCGAACGCATCCTGGGTCTGGGCGACCTGGGCGCCGACGGCATGGGCATCAGCATCGGCAAGGTCTGCCTGTACGTCGCCGCCGGCTGCCTGCACCCCGCCGTGTGCATGCCGATGTGCATCGACGTCGGCACGAACAACGAGCGCCTGCTGAACGACCCCCTGTACCTGGGCTGGCGGCACCCGCGCCTGCAAGGGGACGCCTACTACGACTTCATCGAACAGTTCGTGGTCGCGGTGCGACGCAACTTCCCCAGCGCCTTGCTGCAGTGGGAGGATTTCGCCAAGCACCACGCCTTCGACCTGCTGGCGCGCTACCGCGAACGCATCCTGTCCTTCAACGACGACATCCAGGGCACCGGCGCCACGGGCCTGGCCGCGCTGATGACGGCCGCCCGCATCAAGGGCGTCGCCATGAAGGACATGCGGTACGCCATCGTCGGCATGGGCGAGGCCGGCAGCGGCATCTCGGACAACATCCGCGCGGCCATGGTTGGCGAAGGCCTGTCCGACGCGGAGGCGCGGCGCCGCATCTTCCCGATGGACAAGCAGGGCCTGCTGCTGGACGACGATCCTACCCTGGAACCGCAGCAGCGCCCCTATGCCCTGCCCCGCGCCGTGATCGAGGGCTGGACGCTGGACAATCCCTCCCGCGTCGAACTGATGGATGTGTTGCGCAACGCCAAGCCGAACGTGCTGATCGGCGTTACGGCCCGCCCCGGGCTGTTCGACGACGCGGTCCTGGCGCAGATGGCTGCCAACGACCCCCGACCGGTCATCATGCCGCTGTCGAACCCGACCTCCAAGGTCGAGTGCGTGCCCGAGGCCGTGTCGAAGGCCACCCAGGGTCGCTTCCTGATGGCCACCGGCAGCCCGTTCGCCCCGGTCGAGGCCGCCGACGGCCTGCAGGGTATCGCCCAGTGCAACAACCTGTTCATCTTCCCCGGCGTGGGCCTGGGCGCCATCATTTCGGGCTCGCCGAAGGTCACGGACGCCATGTTCGCGGCCGGCGCGAACGCCCTGTCATCGATGGTCACGCCCGAGCAGAAGGCCCAGGGCTACCTGCTGCCCAAGATGGAGAACATTCGCGAGGCATCGGCGCAGGTTGCCATGGCGGTGGCTCGCGAGGCGCGCGACAGCGGTCTGGGACGCCGCCTGGACGACTCGGCGATCGAGCGCATCGTCCGCCACGCCCAGTGGAATCCGCGCTTCTATCCCTACCGCAAGCCGTTCTGCGCGACTCGATAGTCCCTGCTTCTGGTGGTGTTTCGGAACCGAGAGCCGACGGTGCGCGTCAACGCGAGCCCGGCGCCCGAGCGCTGCGCCCCGGCTGGACCGCGGCGATGAATCGCAGTTCCGGATGATCCTGCAGCGCCGTGCGCAGGTCCCAGTCCCCGGCGAACAGCACCAGCGGACGTCCCTCGACATCGGTCAGGCACGAGGTCCGCGGCGGCCGGTCGAACCGTGCGGGATTCAGCCCTTCGCCCTCGACCCACCGCGCGTGTCGATAGGACATGGGCTCGTAGTCGATGGTCACGCCGTACTCGGAGGCCAGGCGCTGGCGCGTCACGTCGAACTGCAGGGGACCGATGGCGCCCAGGACGGGGTCGCGTTCCAGGCGCCCCAGATCGAAGTACAACTGCACCGCGCCTTCCTCGGACAACTGCTCCAGGCCGGCCTTGAGCTGCTTCCGTCGCGACGGGTCATGCATGCGAACCCGCACGAAGTGCTCCGGGGAAAACCGGGGGACCCCCGAATACTCGATCGACTCCCCCTCGCACAGCGAATCCCCAATCCGCAACACGCCCGGATCCCACAGCCCGATGATGTCCCCGGGATAGGCCTCCTCGACCAGTTCGCGTTCCTGGCCCAGGAACTGGACCGAACGACTCAGCGTCAGGGTGCGTCCGGTGCGAACGTGCCGCGCCTCCATGCCCCGCACGAAGCGCCCCGAGCAGACGCGGGCGAACGCGATCCGGTCCCGGTGGCGCGGGTCCATGTTGGCCTGGACCTTGAAGACGAAGGCCGAAAACCGCGGGTCGTCCGGTTCGACCGATGCCGGCACCGCCTCGCGCGGCCTGGGCGACGGAAACTGCGCGACCACCCAATCCAGGAACGGCTC